>NZ_JBPODZ010000004.1:0-289455 GCF_052060015.1 Arhodomonas sp. SL1
CGCGGGGCTGAACCGCAGGCGCGCATCAACGTCCACGAGGACGAGCTGTGTTCCCCGCGCCCGCGGGGCTGAACCGCAGGCGCGCATCAACGTCCACGAGGACGAGCTGTGTTCCCCGCGCCCGCGGGGCTGAACCGCGTGTGTTCGTTGGGGAGGAGACCGGCCATGCGTGTTCCCCGCGCCCGCGGGGCTGAACCGCGGACCCAATTCCATCCAGTCCCTATCGAATAGTGTTCCCCGCGCCCGCGGGGCTGAACCGCCCTATATGGACATGGACGCGACCACCTTCGAGTGTTCCCCGCGCTCGCGGGGCTGAACCGAACAACGGCCGGCTGTCGATGGTCGCGGGCACGTGTTCCCCGCGCCCGCGGGGCTGAACCGGTGTACGCGGGGGCACCCACAGGGTTTCGGTTGTGTTCCCCGCGCCCGCGGGGCTGAACCGTCTGCGGACGGACCGGCGTGGACAATCCCGGCGTGTTCCCCGCGCCCGCGGTGCTGAACCGGCTACAGCCGAGTGGGGCAGCAGATTGCCGACGTGTTCCCCGCGCCCGCGGGGCTGAACCGCCGCCGCCGCCTACACGGCGCACATCGACCAGGTGTTCCCCGCGCCCGCGGGGCTGAACCGGATCGTCCTGACCGTTGCCCACATCCACGATCGTGTTCCCCGCGCCCGCGGGGCTGAACCGGGCCTGGGTGTCGTCCCACTCGATGCAGATGTTGGCTCCGACCACGGTGTGCTCCTATACTAATATTAGCTCATTGCGCGGGCAGTCCCCGCCCGGACGACCAATCCCACGCGCAGGGTAGCCACGGTGGGGCGGTGCCGTGGCTTTTTCTACTCGCCTCTGCGATAGAGCCTCACACCGCGGCGAAACGCCTCAAGCTCCTCCTCACGTCCCTCCGACCACTCGAAGGGTGTTCCCCGCAGCCGCGGGGCTGAGCTGATCCTGGAGCAACGATTATCTTCGCCGGGTGGGGGTATTCCGGGACCGCAGTGGAGAGCCTCCTGGCTCATCGTGGAGTTCGTGTAGCAGTTATCCCGTTTGATTCAGGGGTGGGTAGTTTGCCGGTTCACACCGAACTCGTGCGCCAGCGTCGCCTCTTTCAGAAACGGTGCTACGTCAACGCCCCGTAATGGGCGCGTGAGCTAACGCTCGAAATTGGCGGGTTTCACGCTTCAGTCGCCGCGGTCCGACTCAAGCTCTGGGCACAGTTTGGGCACAATTTGGGCACACGGCGAGAAGAGGTTGCGGGGGAGAGCCTGTAAGCTCTTGATTTAATTGGCGCGCCCGACAGGATTCGAACCTGTGACCTTCGGCTCCGGAGGCCGACGCTCTATCCAGCTGAGCTACGGGCGCGTTGAATGACATAGCTTAGCGCCTAGAGCCGTCGATGTCCAAGTCGGTGAGACCCCTCCGACGCGCACCTGAGTTTTCGGAACAGGCCTTTATCGCTATACTCGGCCCGATTGAGCCGCCCGGAGGGCGGGCCGGCGCTCGCACAGAATCGCAGGGGGACACGGTGAGTCGCGAAGAAGACAGAAAGTTCATCCGCAACTTCGTTGCCGTCATCGCTGGCTTGGTGGTCACTGCCATCGTGCTCATCATCATCGCCACCATGCTTTATGACGGCGATGAGGAGGCCCGCCGCCAGCTCACCGCCGAGCGTGCGGCGAAGAATCTCGCGCCGGTCGGCAGCGTCCGCCTCACCGGTGATCCGATGCCGCAGGCGGCCTCGGCAGGCGGGGCTGGCGAGGAGGAAGCCGCGGACTCGGGCGCGGGTGACCGTTCGGGTGAGGAAGTGGCCATGCAAGTCTGTGCCGCCTGTCACGAGAGCGGCACCCTGGGCGCGCCGGTATTCGGCGATGAGGAGGCCTGGTCGCCGCGGGTGGATAAGGGGCTCGCTACCCTTGTTGACCATTCCATGAACGGCTTCAATAACATGCCCCCGCAGTCGGGTTCCGCCACCGAGGATGAGATCCGTAAGGCCATCGTCTGGATGGTTGAGGATGCCGGGTTGAGCGTCGAGGGCGCCGATGGCGCCGCCGCGGAGGGTGAGACTGCGGACGCTGCTCCGGAGGAGGATCAGACGGCGGCAGAAACTGCCGACGAGGAAGTGACCGCCGAGGACCAGGCGACCGAGGACCAGGCCGTTGCCTCGGAAGATGGGGCGGAGCCGGAGGCCCCCACCGATGGGGCCCAGGAAGTGGATCTCGCCATGGGCGAAGAGGTGGCGATGCGGGTCTGCGCGGCGTGCCACCAGACCGGTGCGGCCGGGGCCCCGGTCTTCGGCGACGAGGAGGCCTGGTCACCCCGCGCCGAGAAGGGCATCGCCACGCTGGTCGACCACTCCGTCAACGGCTTCAATGCCATGCCGGCCCAGGGGAATATGGCCTCGGAGGAGGAGATCCGCCAGGCCATTCTGTGGATGCTCGATGAAGCGGGCCTGAGTATCGAGGGCGCCGATGGCGCCGCTGCGGAGGGTGAGACCGCGGACGCTGCGCCGGAGGGAGAGCAGACCGAGGAAGAGACCGCCGGCGAGGCAGCAACCACCGGCGATGAAGCGGGCGAGGACCAGGCGGTCGCATCCGAGGATGCGGACACCACCGAGGCGCAGGGGTCGGAGGCAGCGGAAACGGATGCCGCGGCCGATGAGGCCCAGGAGGTCGACCTCGCCGCCGGAGAGGAGGTGGCGATGCGGGTCTGTGCGGCCTGCCACCAGACCGGTGCCGCCGGTGCCCCGGTCTTCGGCGATGAGGAGGCCTGGGCGCCTCGGGCGGAGAAGGATCTCGCCACGCTGGTCGACCACTCCGTCAACGGCTTTAACGCCATGCCGCCGCAGGGGAATATGGCCTCGGAGGAGGAGATCCGCCAAGCCGTTCTCTGGATGCTGGACGACGCCGGGGTCAGCGCCGAGTAGTGTCCATATTCGGGGCCGAGCGCATAGCGCCGGCCCTCCCCTACCGTCCCCCGCCGAGCAGGAGCCGCTCGGCATGTTCCAGGTTCTCCGGGGTGCCGTAGAGTACTACCACATCCCCGCTGCGCAGCCGGGTATGTGGTTCCGGCTGCGGTCCCCGGATGCCGCCGCGGCGCACCGCGGTCACATCGATCCCGGCTTCATCGAGGCGCAACTCTGCCAGCCGCCGGCCCACCGCGTGTGCCTGCTCGGGGAGGGTCACCGCGTGTAGCTGCTCCCGGAAGCGGTCCGCCTTTTCCAGATCCACCCGTTCCTGGCCGTGGAAGTAGCCCCGCAGCATGCGGTAGCGGTTGGCACGGACATCGCGCACGTAACGGAAGATCCGCCCCAACGGAATCCCGAGCAGCGTAAGGGCATGGGTGGCGAGCATTAGGCTCGCTTCGAGGACCTCCGGGACGATGGCGGTGGCCCCGGCACTGTGGAAGCGTTCCAGCCACACGTCGTCCCGGGTGCGCACCACCACCGGTAGCTCCGGGTAGCCCCGTCGCACATGGCTGAGGACGTTGAGGGTGGCCTGCGGATCGTTGTAGGTGAGCACCACCATCCGTGCCCGGGAAACCCCCGCCGCTTCCAGGATCTCCTGACGGGCGGAGTCGCCGAAATGGACCCGTTCGCCGGCGGCCTGTGCCTCACGCACCCGTGCCGGGTCCAGGTCCAGGGCGAGGTAGGGGATGCCCTCCTCCTCCAGGAAGCGAGCCACATTCTGGCCGGTGCGTCCATAGCCGCCGATGAGCACGTGATCCCGCAAGGATGCTGCCTGTTCGGCCACCCGTTCGCCGGTCTGGCGTCCATGCGGCGATGGGCCGCTGCCTGTCAGGGCCTGGGCGATGACCTCGTTGTAGCGCACCAGCAACGGCGTGATGGCCATGCTCAGTATCACCGCCGCCAGGGCGATCTGGCTCGGCACGCTTGCAAGGACGTTGTTGGACAGCGCCAGCGATAGCAAGGCGAACCCGAATTCGCCGCCGCCGGCGAGGATCACCGCGGTACGGACCGCCACCCGCGCCTCGTTGCCGCCGAGACGGGCGAGGCCGTAGACGAGGCCGAGCTTGAACAGCATGAACGCCGCCACGGTGGTAAGGACGCCGAGCCAGTGCTCGGCGAGGACGCCCAGGTCCAGTAACATGCCGATGGTCACGAAGAACAGTCCGAGGAGGACATCCCGAAAGGGCCGGATATCCGCCTCGATCTGGTGACGGTACTCGGTTTCGCCGAGCATGATGCCGGCGAGGAACCCTCCCAGGGCCAACGATAGCCCGGCAAGGTGGGTACCCCAGGCGGCCACCAGGGCCACCAGCAGCACGGTCATGGTGAACAGCTCGTTGGAACGGGCCCGGGCCACCTCATGGAACAGCGGCCGCAGAGCCCAGTGTCCCAGCGCGAGCATCAGTGCGAAGACCGCGATGCCCTTGACCAGCGCCCAACCCATGGCGAGGGCAATGCCCTCCCCGCCGTTGTTGCCGAGCAGGGGGATGACGATGAGCAGCGGAACCACGGCGAGATCTTGGAACAGCAGCACGCCTACCGCGCGTCGGCCGTGGCGACTGTGGATCTCCACCTGTTCGGTGAGCTGTTTGATGACGACCGCCGTCGACGACAGAGCGAGTGCCCCGCCGATGACCAGGGCCGCGCCGGGGGAGACGCCCAAGTACCAGGCGCCGCTGGCGATCAGTCCGGTGCCCAGAATCACCTGGGCACCGCCGAGGCCGAGCACCGTCCAGCGCATTGCCCGCAGCTGGGGTAGGGAGAACTCCAGGCCGATGGTGAACAGCAGGAACACGACACCGAATTCCGCGAGGTGGCTGACTTCCTCCACGTCGCCAATGAGGCCGGCCACGGAGGGGCCCACGAGGATGCCTACGGAGAGATAGCCCAACACCGGCGGCATGTGCAGGCGCCGGAATGCCGTGACCGCCACCACCGACGCGGCGAGCAGGATCAGTACCTCTTGGAACACGGACAAGCGCTGTTTCCCCCAGAGTGGTTGGTTTCCCCCATGCTAACCGCTGTTTCGCCGTGCTGGCGCCCAAGGGTGTTCGGGCAGGGTCGATATGCCACCGGCCGGTTGGCGCGGGCATGTCGTATACGAATAGGAATTGTTCGTATATTTGGTGTCTTTGCTGTTACAATGCCCGGGTATCCCCGGCCAGTGTCGTAAAGTAACAGAGGTCCATGACTATGGAGTCAGCAATGGAGGCCGTCGCCTGGGAGCGGATGTACGCCTTCTTCGGCGCCGGCGGGCCGGTGGTGCTGATACTCGCGGTGATGTCCGTGGTCGCATTGACCATTGTGCTGGTCAAGCTCTGGCAGTTCCGTGCCCTGCGAATCAATGATCTGGACGCCGCCCGGGCCGCGCTTTCCCGTTACCGTTCCGGACGGGTGCGCGAGGGGCTCGTACGGCTCGAGGATTCGCCGAATCCACTCTCTCAGGCCCTGGCCCGCGCCCTGCGCGGCGTCGAGCGCGGGCTGCCGGAAGACAAGGTGCGAGAAGAGGTCCATCGGTATTGTCGGCATGCCCTGGAGGGCCTTCGTGGCGGCCTGCGGCCGCTGGAGGTGATCGGTAGCCTCGCACCCCTTCTCGGTCTCTTCGGCACGGTGCTCGGGATGATCGAGGCCTTCCGTCAACTCGAGCTCGCCGGTAATCGCGTGGACCCCTCCGTGTTGTCCGGGGGTATTTGGGAGGCGCTGCTCACCACGGCCGTCGGCCTTGCGGTGGCGATCCCCGTGGTGGCTTTGCTGAACTGGCTCGAGCGTCGGGTCGAGCGCCTGGCTCATCGTATGGACGACGTCGTCACCCAGGTATTCACCGAGGACCTCACGGAGTTGCCGGAGTCCGCCGAGGAGGAGTCCCATGAGCCGGCCCGCCTCCGCGCCGCCGCCCCTGGCCGCTAGTGCGGCACGCCGGCGGCGGCCGCTGGTCAGTCTCACCCCGCTCATCGATGTCGTGTTCATCCTGCTGGTGTTCTTCATGCTGGCCTCGAGCTTCCTCGACTGGCGTGCCATCGACCTGTCCGCGCCGCGGCAGGCCGGTGCTGCCGGGAGCTTGGAGGGTGCGCTGCTCGTGGAGGTGCGCCCGGAGGGATTGCGCCTGGGCGGCGCCCCGGTTTCCGGCGAGGCGCTGGTGGCGCGGGTGGAGGCCCGGCTCGCGGAGGCGCCGGATACCCGGGTGCTGGTACGGCCCGCGCGCGGCGTAACCCTGCAGGAGGCGGTGGACGTCCTCGATCGTCTCGCCGGGACCGGGGTGCGCGATCTCTCCATGATCGGGGGGCCTCAGCGTGCACAGTGAGCAGCGCCCCTTCGAGCAGCAGGCGCGGCCGCGCAACGAGGACGAGCGCATCCTGCCGCTCATCAATGTGGTCTTCCTGCTGTTGATCTTTTTCATGATTGCCGGCCAGCTGAGCGCCACCGATGCCTTCCGCGTCGATCCGGCGGAATCAGCAAGCGAGGGGCGGGCGGAACCCGAGGACGTGCTGGTGCTCGTCGGTGCCGATGGCCGCCTCGCGGTGGACGGCGAAGAGATGGACCCGGCGGGGCTGGAGGCGGCAATGGATCGCCGGCTCGCGGAGACCGAAGGGGCGCGGGTGCGGCTGAAGGCCGATGCCCGGGCCGAGGCCACCGCTGTGGTGGGTGTCATGGAACGCCTACGCGACGCCGGCGTCGAGCGCCTCCAGTTGCTGACGGTGCCGGAGCGCTGATGGGGCCGACACGACGACAGTGGCTGCTCGCGCTGGTGGGGGCGCTGCTCCTGCACACCGCGGCGGCCGTGGCGGTGCTGTGGCGGGCGCCGGCTGCCGGTGGCGGTGGTGGCGGGGGCGCTGGCATTGAGCTGGCCCTCGGGAGTGCCGGTGGCGCCCCTGAGCGTGGTGCTGCGGAGGCGTCCCCGGATGCCCGGAGCGGCGATTCCCCCCGCGAGGCGGCGCAGACGGAGACCGCGGCGGTAGCCGCGGATACTCCTATGAGGCCGGAGGCCACCGAAACGCCGGTTCAACCGGAGGAAACTCGGCCGCCTGCAGCGGTGGAAACCCCGACCCAGGCCCGCGCCGTGGACACGGCCGAGCCGGAGGCGGTCACAGGGCCGGAGGTCTCGCCGGTAGTGCCGGCAGAGCAGCGGCCGGGGGAGACGACGGTGGCCCGGTCGGTGGAGGCCGAAGCCGAAGCGGAGGTGGACGGGGCACCGGCCGCAGTGACGGAATCCGTGCCCGAGCTCGAACCGGAGTCGCCATCGGAAGCCGTTGAGACCGCGGAGACCGAGCCGGAAGAGGTGACCGCAGCGGAACCGATAGAGACGGAGCCCGACTCGGAGGCGGTGGAAGCCGAACCCGAGGCGCTTGAGGAGACGGGGTCCGAGGCAGAGCCGATGGAGACCGGGTCAACCGAGCCAGAGGTAACCGAGCCTGAGGCAGAGCCGACGGAAACGGCGGTGACCGAACCGGAGCAGACCGGCGCGGCCGATGCCACGGAGACGGAAAACCAGACCGAGCCCGAGGACGAAGTCGGCGATACCGCCGAGAAGGCCGTGGCAGATGCCTCGTCGGCTGAAAACGAACCGGAATCGGGTGCTAGCGGGGAAGGCGGCAGTGGCGATGAAGCCCGTTCCCAGGAGGGCCAGAGCGGGGCCGGCGGGGCCGCGGCGATCGGTGACGACTATCTGGCCTCGCTGCGCGATGCGCTGGAACGGAGCAAGAGATATCCCCGTCGGGCCCGGCTGCGGCGCCAGGAAGGGGTGACCGAGGTGCGTATTGTCCTCGATCATGAGGGCCGGGTGATGGACTACGAAATCGAGCAGGGCTCGGGGCATGCCGTCCTCGATCGGGAGGTCGAGGCCATGATTCAGCGCGCCGCGCCATTCCCCGCCCTTCCGGAAGGCACCGGCCGCGAACGCTTCGAGCTCGTGGTGCCGGTACGTTTTTCGCTGCGTTAGTGATCAAGGAGCCCGCTTATGTCCCGTTTCGTTTCCCTGCCCGCCCTCATGCTCCCCCTGCTCCTATCCTGGCCCGCGCTGCTGCTGGCACAGGAGGGGAGGGCGACCGTCGAGCTCAACAAGCTGGAGGCGGACGGCGCCGACTGCCGGGCCTATCTCGTGCTCGAGAACGGCACTGATATTACCTTCGAGACGCTCCGCCTGGATCTGGTGATGTTTGGCCAGGAGGGGATCATCGCGAAGCGCTTGGCTGTGGATACCGCGCCGCTGGCGGCGGGCAAGACAAGCGTCAAGGTCTTCGCGATGAGCGAGCTCACCTGCGCGGAGATCGGCCGTGTCCTCCTCAATGGCGTGCTTGCCTGCGCCGACGCAGAGGGTGATCGCGACGATTGTCTCGCGCGCCTATCGCCGGAGAGCCGCGCCGGGGTGCCCTTCGTGGAGTGACCTATGCCCTACTGGTAGCCTGTTTCCGTTGCTAGCGGCATTGGCCGCCAGGTGTTGCCCATGCGGTTGATGTAGGTGCCACTGGCGCAGTACGGCTTGCAACCCACGATGCACCCGCAGTGCTGGCCGTCCAGGTCTCGCACCAGCCGCCATAATCCCATTGTTCAATCCCCTGTCCTGGAGGTGGGTGCGCGGGCGCCTTACGACCGTAGCCCATGGCGGGTTTACTGCCGCGGGTGGCGGTCAGCCCGGCGTGCCCGCTCCTGGTGCGCCGATTGCACCAGAACGCGGCAATCACCGTCCCCTTCGCGGGGGTATCCCTGTTTCCCGGACACTGGTACGGATCGTGCACGCCACGTTTGGCGAATCCATTCGTAGCAGGGACCCCGAAAATGGCGTACCGGACGCTTCCCTTTCTGCCGATACTGTTGTGGACGCCTATGGTCGCCGCGCACAGCGGTGACGGTGTGGCCGGTTTCGCAGCGGGCTTTGCCCACCCCTGGACCGGTGTCGATCACCTGCTGGCCATGCTCGCCGTGGGTGTGGTGGCGGCGATCCGGAATACGCGGCCATGGCTACTGCCGCTGATATTCGTGTGCGGCATGGCGCTCGGCGCAGTGCTCGGCCATGCCACCGGCGCCTCGCCGCTGGCGGAATGGGGCATCGCCGCGTCCCTGATAGTCCTCGGGGCAGCGGTGGCCGTGTATCGGCGGTTACCCGGCCTGGCGGGGCCGGCGCTGGTGGTCGCCGCCGCGATGGCCCACGGTCACGCCCACGGCGTCGAGGCCGGCGCCGCCGTCGATTGGGCCGGCTATGGGGCGGGCATGCTGTTGGCCACCGCGGTGCTGCATGCCCTCGGTGTGGCCCTGGGTGCACTCGGGCGCGCCAGCCTGCCCGTGGCCACCGGCCTGCGCATCGCCGGTGCCGGGACCGCCGTCGTGGGCACCCTTGCCGTCGCCGGCCTGATCGGATGAGTGCAGCCGTTGCGGAAAGCCCTGGCTGGCGTGCGTCCCTGGAGCTCGGCTTCGGCCCCCTGGGCGGGCGTACGGTGCCGACGCACCGGCGGCATTCGGGGCCCCTTCGCGTGCAGAAGGCCTTTCACCCGGAGCCGGGCGTCTGCCACAGCTACATCGTCCATCCCCCGGGCGGGGTGGTGGGCGGCGATCGGCTGAATACCACGGTGGACGTGAACCCGGGCGCGCATGCGCTGATCACGACACCGGGTGCCACGAAGTTCTATCGCAGTGCGGGGCCGGTGGCCTGCCAGCGCCAGAGCCTGCGGGTAGCCGCCGGCGCCACCCTGGAGTGGCTGCCCCTGGAGCAGATCGTCTTCGACGGTGCCCAGGTCGAGGCGAACCTGCTCGTGGAGTTGGAGGCGGGCGCGCGTTTCATCGGCTGGGAGCTCACCTGCCTCGGGCGTCCGGCCGCGGCCGCACCCTTCCGCAGCGGCCGTTTCGATGCCTGGATGCAGCTGCATCGCGATGGGGTGCCGTTGCTCCACGAACGCAGCGATTATGCCGCGGGCAGCGACTTGCTACGCGCGCCGTGGGGGCTCAATGGCGCGTCCGCGAGCGGCTTCCTGCTGGCCACTGGTGCCGATGATGAGGCGGTGGCCGCTGTCCGGGGCGTGATCCCCACGGCGGCCCGCGCCGGGGTCACTCGGCTGGACGAGCTGTTGGTATTGCGTTGGCTCGGGACGAACGCCGAGGCCGGGGCGCGTCTCCTGCGGGCGGCATGGGCCGTCCTGCGCCCCCGGCTGTTGGGCCGTGATCCCCACGAGCCCCGGATCTGGAGGACATGAACGGTGGAGCTGACACCACGGGAAAAGGACAAGCTGATGCTGGCTACCGCGGCCATCGTGGCGGAGCGCCGCCTCGCCCGGGGGGTGCGGCTCAATTACCCCGAGGCGATGGCCTATATCGCCAACGCCATCGTCGAGGGGGCCCGGGATGGGCGCAGCGTCGCCGAGCTGATGAGCGAGGGGACGCGCCTGCTCGGCCGCGAGCAGGTGATGGACGGTATCCCGGAGATGCTTCGCGAGGTGCAGGTGGAGGCCACCTTTCCTGACGGCACCAAGCTGGTGACCGTCCACGACCCCATCAGCTGAGCACGAACACGAGACCCCCGCGTGCCGGTTCGGCAAGGCCATGCGTGCCCTTTCACCGGCAGCAGGACGAGGGAGGCGAAACAGTCATGAACCCAGGTGAGATCATCCCCGCCGCCGGCGGGATCGAGCTCAACGCCGGCCGGGAGCTGCGGACCCTGACGGTGGCCAACACCGGCGACCGCCCGGTACAGGTGGGCTCCCACTATCACTTCCATGAGGCGAATCCGGCGCTGGATTTCGACCGTTCCCAGGCCTACGGCTTCCGGCTCGACATCCCGGCGGGGACAGCGGTGCGCTTCGAGCCCGGGCAGTCACGCACTGTGCAGCTGGTCGCCTACGCCGGTGCGCGGCGGGTGATCGGTTTCCGTGGGGCCGTAATGGGGGATCTGCAATGAGCCACATAGAACGCAGTGCCTATGCCCAGATGTACGGCCCCACCACCGGCGATCGTGTCCGCCTCGGGGATACCGAGCTCTTCATTGAAGTGGAGAGGGATTTCACCAGCTACGGCGACGAGGTGAAGTTCGGCGGAGGCAAGGTAATCCGCGATGGTATGGGCCAAAGCCAGCGCAGCTGTGACGAGGTGATGGACCTGGTCATCACCAACGCACTGATCCTCGACTACTGGGGGATCGTCAAGGCCGATATCGGTATCAAGAACGGCCGCATCGCCGGCATCGGCAAGGCGGGCAACCCGGACACCCAGCCGGACGTGGATATCATCCTCGGCCCGGGCACCGAGGCGCTGGCCGCCGAGGGCAGCATCGTCACCGCCGGGGGCCTGGACGCCCACGTGCACTTCGTCTGCCCGCAGCTGGTGGAAGAGGCGCTGATGTCCGGGCTCACCACCATGTTCGGCGGCGGCACTGGCCCGGCTACCGGCACCAACGCCACCACCTGCACCCCCGGTCCCTGGAACATTGGCCGCATGCTCCAGGCCGCCGACGCCTTCCCCATGAACCTCGCCTTCTACGGTAAGGGCAACGGCAGCCTGCCGGAGCCGCTGCGCGAGCAGATCGAGGCCGGGGCCTTTGGGCTCAAGCTCCATGAGGACTGGGGGACCACTCCGGCGGCCATCGACAACTGCCTTTCCGTTGCCGAGGAGCACGACGTACAGGTGGCCATCCACACTGACACCTTGAACGAGTCCGGCTTCGTCGAGGACACCATCACCGCGTTCAAGGGCCGCACCATCCACACCTACCACACCGAGGGCGCCGGCGGCGGTCACGCCCCGGACATCATCAAGGCCGCCGGCGAGGCCAACGTGCTGCCGTCCTCCACCAATCCGACGCGGCCCTACACGGTGAACACCATCGACGAGCACCTGGACATGCTGATGGTCTGCCATCACCTGGACCCAGGGATCCCCGAGGACGTGGCCTTCGCCGAGTCGCGTATCCGGCGGGAGACCATCGCCGCCGAGGACATCTTCCACGACCGCGGCGCGTTCTCCATCATCGCCTCGGACTCCCAGGCCATGGGCCGGGTGGGGGAGGTGATCAGCCGGACCTGGCAGACCGCGCACAAGATGAAGGTGCAACTCGGTGCGCTGCCGGAGGACTCGCAGCGCAACGACAACCACCGCGCCAAGCGCTATATCGCCAAGTACACCATCAACCCGGCGCTCGCCCATGGCATGGCCCAGGAGGTGGGCTCCATCGAGGTGGGCAAGCTCGCGGATCTGGTGCTCTGGAAGCCAGCGTTCTTCGGCGCCAAGCCCGGCGTGATCGTCAAGGGCGGCATGATCGCCGCTGCCCCCATGGGGGACCCCAACGCCTCCATCCCGACGCCGCAGCCGGTGCACTACCGCTACATGTTCGGCGCCTTCGGCGGGGCGGTTGCCGAGACGTCGGTGACCTTCCTTTCCAAGGCCGCGTTGGACAACGACATTCCAAGCCGCTTGGGGCTCGCCAAGCGCGCCGTGGCCGTGGCCGGGTGTCGGAACGTGAGCAAGGCGGACATGAAGCTCAATGACTGGCAACCGCGCATCGAGGTGGATCCGCAGACCTATGAGGTCCGTGCCGATGGCGAGCTGCTCACCTGCGAGCCGGCCAGGGAGCTGCCCCTGGCCCAGCGCTACTACCTGTTCTGAACGTCAGACGGGGTAATGAAGGAGTAATGGCCTTGATCGAGCTCATCGAGCGGCGCGAGGACCACCCGGAGGTGCAGGGCATGCTGACGCTGCCGTTCGAGACCCGGCAGAAGAGCCGGTTCCGGGCGCGCCTGGACGACGGCCGGGAAGCGGGGGTCTATCTGCCCCGTGGCACGGTGCTGCGCGACGGTGACCGCCTGGTGGCGGCGGATGGCCTGGTGGTGCGGGTCACCGCTGCCGCCGAGCCGGTGACCACAGTGCGCAGTGACGACCCCTGGGCCCTGGCCCGGGCCGCCTACCACCTGGGCAACCGCCACGTGCCGCTGCAAGTGGGGCGCGGGTGGCTGCGCTACCGTCAGGATCACGTCCTCGACGCCATGATGGCCGGGCTGCGGATGCGGATCACGGTGGAGGCCGCCCCCTTCGAGCCGGAGGCCGGCGCCTACGGCCACGGCCATCACCGCCACCACGACCATGCCTGAGCAGCGGACCCTGCGCTTGTGGCAGCTCATCAGCCCCACGCTGCCGGTGGGGGCGTACGCCTACTCGGCGGGACTGGAGACCGCGGTGGCCGATGGCCGGGTGTCTGACGCCCCATCGCTGGCGGACTGGCTCGCCGGGCAGTCGTGGGGGGTGCTCGCGAAGGTGGACCTGCCCGTGCTCCTGCGCCTGATGGCCGCCTGGGAGGCCGGGGATCGGGAAGCCGTGGGCTATTGGACCCAGTGGCTGCGCGCTGCCCGTGAGACCGCGGAGCTCCGCGCCGAGGACGAGCACATGGGCCGGGCGCTGGCCCGGCTGCTTGCCGCACTCGGGGAGGCCGACGCCGGCAGCTGGGATGCACCGGGTCATGCCAGCTGGGCGACCCTGTTCGCCCTGGCGGCGAGCCGCTGGGACATCCCGCCGGAGGAGGCGGCGGCCGGTTATCTCTGGGCCTGGCTGGAGAATCAGGTGGCCGCCGGCGTCAAGCTCATCCCCTTGGGCCAGACGGTAGGGCAGGCCGTGCTTTTCGAGCTGGCGGCGATGCTGCCCGAGGTGGTGGGCTCCGCCGGCGCCCTGGCCGACGGTGCCCTCGGGGCCGCGGCGCCGGGGCTGGCCATCGCGAGCAGTCGTCACGAGACCCAATACACGCGCTTGTTCCGCAGCTGAAAACGGAGGCCCGACATATGAACCCGAAAGACCCCCTGCGCATCGGCATCGGTGGACCGGTGGGTTCCGGCAAGACCGCCCTGACCCTCGCCCTGTGCCGGGCGCTGCGGGAGCGCTTTTCCCTGGCCGTGGTCACCAACGACATCTACACTCGGGAGGACGCGGAGTTCCTCACACACCACCACGCCCTGCCGGAGGGTCGGATCGTCGGGGTGGAGACCGGGGGGTGCCCCCATACCGCCATCCGCGAGGACGCCTCCATGAACCTCACCGCCGTGGCGGACCTGCAGGCACGCTTCCCCGACCTGGATGCGGTGCTCATCGAATCCGGCGGCGACAATCTCTCGGCGACCTTCAGCCCTGAGCTCTCGGATCTGACGATCTACGTCATCGACGTCTCCGCCGGCGACAAGATCCCCCGCAAGGGCGGGCCGGGGATCACCGGCTCGGACTTGCTGGTGATCAACAAGACCGACCTCGCCCCCCACGTGGGTGCCTCCCTGGAAGTGATGGAGCGCGACGCCCGGGCCATGCGCGGCGATCATCCCTTCGCCTTTACCAGCCTGGCGCGGGAGGAGGGGCTGACCGGCGTGATCAGCTTCATCCTCCGCGAGGGGATGCTCCAGGACGCCGCGGCTCCCACGGATTGAGGATCTACCAGTCGATCTCGTAGGCCAGACCAACGCTCCTGCCGGGCCCCTTGGCGAAGGCCGTGGGGATGTTGAAGGCCTGGTTGATTGCCGGGTGGTAGTCCTCGTTGAGGAGGTTGTTCACCGACACCACCATCGCCCCCGGGCCCAGGGAGAACCGGGACTGGGCACTGACCAGGGTGTAGCGCTCCACCTCGCCGAGGCCGAAACCGGTGGAGTCCGAGGGGCTGCCGGCATCGAACTTGTCGCGGTTGCCCACGTGCATGACCTGTAGCCGATTGCGCCAGTCCTCGCGGGGCCGGTGTTCCACATAGGCGGTGAGCTTCAGGGGAGCGATGCGGGTGCCGTCGAGCCGGGTCTTGTCACCGCTGGCGTTTCGGCGCTGGCCGTCCGCCCAGCTGGCGGTGCCGCCGACGTGCCAACGGCCGCTGACCACGTAGTCCGCGGTGGCCTCCACGCCCCAGACCTCCTCACTGAACTTGCGGATGCGGAGGTCGTCATCAAAGGTGGCGCCGCCGTCGGAGTCACTGTAGAAGACCGCGGCCGAGGCCTGCAGCCGGCTACCGTAGTAGCGCACCCCTACCTCGTAGTTGTCCACCTTTTCGGCATCGCTCTCGAAGTCCTCGGCATCGAGCGTCTCGCCCGCGCCGAAGGAGCCGGCGTCACGGAGGACGCGCCCGAGGTCGGCCAGCGAGAACCCCTGGGAGAAGCTGGCGAACAGGTCCACCGAGTCATTGGCGAAGAACACAGCGCCAATGTTGAACAACGTTTCGTCGTAGTCCAGCGTGCCGCCGCGCACGGTGTTGCCGTTGACGTTCTCGGCCACGGTTTCGGTGTCGACGCTGATACGCTCGTGGCGCAACCCGCCGCGAAGCAGCGCCCGCTCGCCGACCGGCAGCTCCAGCTCGGCGAAACCGGCCAACGCCGACTGATCCATGGCCGGCGTGTCCGAGCGCCCGTCGCCGCCGAAGCGTTCCGGCGTGGTCTCGTCCGTGAGGTAGTCCGCGCCCCACGTGATTTTTGCCCCTTGCTGGAGCGCCGGCAGCGGGGTGTCCACGGTGGTCCGGGCCCCGAGCTTCTCCGAAGCGATCTCGCCCTGCTTGAATCCCGGGAACTTGGGGAAGATGACCGAGAGGTCGCCGTAGTAGGCCTTGGCGCGGACGCTGCTGCCCAGGACGTCGGCATGGCGGTAGCTGACGCTGGCGGTGGTGTTCTCGGTGCCCGGGTCGGCGATCGGCCGGCTGTCGGCGGGTGCCTCGGACAGCGGCAGCGCAGGGGTGCGCCCGTCCTCCAGGCTTTGGGCGAACGTGTAGTCGCTGTCCTGCTCGTTGTCGAGGTGGTTGACCATGACCTCCACGCGCTGGCGGCCGCCGTCGAAGTCATAGCCGGTCTTCGCGAGCAGTCCATACTCGCGGCTATCGGCGAACCCGCCCTGGGTGCCGAGGGGGTCCGGTGGGATGCGTTCCCCCTCGGCGTCGAAGCGGCCACCGCGGTTGACGAAGGACCCTGAGACCACGTAGTCCCAATTGCCCTGCCTGCCGGAGAAGTGCTGCTCCAGCTCGTAGTCCTGGGAGTCGTCGAAATGCTCGGTGGAAAAGCGCGTGCCGACCCGGCTTTTCGCCTCGAAGCGCGTGTCGGCGGCCTCTCGGGTGATGATGTTGACTGCGCCCCCCGCCGCGCCGAAGCCGTAGACGGCGGTCCCACCACGGATCACCTCGATGCGTTCGATGGAGGAGGGGGCGATGGTGTTGAGGTCCCGAGAGGCGTCGCGCAGGGGCGTGGACTGGGGGATGCCGTCGATGAGCACGAGAAAGCTGCGTCCGCGCAACGTCTGGCCGAAGTTGGTGACCGCCTCGGTGCTGGGCGCGAGCCCCGGCACCGTGTTGGCGAGGATGGAGGAGAGGTTGCGGTCCATGGCCGCCTGCTCCTCGATGGCCTGCCGGTCCACCACCGTTATGGAGCGCGCGATCTCGGATACCGGTGTCTCTGTGCGCGTCCCGGAGACCACCACCGCATCCAGTCCGGCCTCGGGTGTCTCCGTTTGCGCTTGTGCCGGGCCGGCGGCGATCGCCAGTGCCAGGCCAAGCGGGGTGAACGGGGTGATGCCCGCGGCTGCCCTCGTGTTCATTGCTTCCCCTCTCTAATTGTCGAGTGTGTGCCGATGCTGCGGGTGGTTCGCGCTTGGTTTTTTGCGGAGACTAATACGAGTCATTCGTGTTTGCAACGAGAGTGAGTTCGGATTAGCCTCCCCCTGATGCAGTGTTCCAGGAGCGTGGGATGGATCCTGTCCCCAACGACGAACCCGGTGTCGGTCCCCTGTTTCGGCTCGAGGGCGTGGGGTTTGGTGTCGACACGACGATGCTGCTCGAAGGGGTGGGCCTGAAACTGGAGGCGGGGCGGGTCTATGCCCTGATCGGCCACAACGGGTCGGGCAAATCCACCCTGCTGCGTGTGCTCGCCCGGCAGCAGTCCCCGACTGTTGGGCAAGTCCGCTACCGGGAGCGGCCCATCGGCGAGTGGTCCGCCGTCGCGTTCGCCCGGGAGGTGGGCTACCTGGCGCAGACCCCTCCGGCGGCGGTGGGACTGACGGTCGCCGAGCTCGCCGCCCTTGGCCGGTACCCGTGGCTCGGTGCCCTGCGGCGCCCCCGGAGAAGGGACCGGGAGAAGACCGCGGAGGCGCTTACGGTGACCGGCATGGAGCGATTCGCCGATCGGTCGGTGGCGAGTCTCTCCGGGGGGGAGGCGCAGCGTGCCTGGCTGGCGATGCTGGTGGCGCAGGAGACCCGCTGCATGCTGCTCGACGAGCCCATTTCCGCCCTGGATATCGCCCACCAGATGGAGATCATGGCCCTGATCCGGCGCCTTTGCCACGAGCGGGGCCTGACTATCGTCGTGGTCTTGCACGACGTCAACGTCGCCGCCCGTTTCTGTGACGAGCTCATTGCGCTGCGCCAGGGGCGGTTGCTCACCCGTGGCGCCCCGCGGGAGGTGGTGCAGCCGTCCGTGCTGGAGCGAATCTACGGTGTCCCCATGGGGGTGCTGCAGCATCCGGAGCGTGCGGTGCCCATCAGCTACGTGGGCTGAGTCGTGTCCGGAGTGCGTGGCGGTGACGGTACGGGCTTGGCGGATACGCTGCCCCGCTGGCTGGGCACCCACTGGCCCGAGCTGGCCCCCATCCTGCAACCGACGCCCCGCCAGCCGGTTCCGGTGAACGCATTGTCGCGACCCGATGTGTTGACCCCGCTGCTTGAGCGCTATGGGGCAAGCTTTCCCGCCAGCGAGCACCGGGCGGCCACGTCGTTGTGGGCCCAGTGGTTTATCGGCCTGACCTGGCCGCCACTGATCGCCGGCATCGCCGTGGCGGGGCGTCTGCCGGCCGCTGAGCACCTGTCAGTGGCGATCTCGACGAGTTCCCGTCCCGAGGGGCTCCGACTCACCGGGGAGGGCCGGTGCGGTGCGCCGGGGGAGCTGCTCGCCGTCCTGGTGGGCGAGCTCACGGCACCGGTACTGGAGGCAGTTGCGCGGCAGGCCAGCCTCGCCCCGCGGGTCCTCTGGAACGTCGCGGCCAGCGTCGCTTCCTGGACGGCCGTGGAGCTCGAGCGGCGACTGCCCTTCGCTGCGGTGTGCGGCCTTGCGGCAATGCTCACCGCGGAGGCCTGGCCGGACGGCCAGGCCAACCCCATGGCCGGGGCGATCCGGCGTGCTGGCGACGGCTCCCGCAGGCGCCGCGTGTGCTGCCTGCGCTTCCGCCTGCCGACGATTGCCGCCTGTGCCGACTGTCCGGTTTCCGCGCGGCTCGATTGCCCATAGACTGTAACGCATTACGCCGGCTACCTTCGGGTACCCAATGACCGGCCACTACAACGACAGAAGCGGTCTATGAGCTCAGGGTCGATCAGCCAGCGCGTGCGTACGGGAAGCGCCGACCCCTCGTCGGACGCCCGCGACGATGACGGGCTGCTGCAGCGGATCATCGACGCGATCCCCGCGCCGGTGTTCTTCAAGGATGCCGAATGTCGCTATATCGGCTGCAACGAGGCCTTTGCCAGGGGGGTCATGGGCAGCGCCCCGGCCGACATCGCCGGCAAGGGCGTCCACGACATCGCGCCGGCGGAGCTGGCCCGGGTCTATGAGGCGGCTGACCGCGCCCTGCTCGCCGAAGGCGGCAGTCAGATGTACGAGACCCAGGTGCGCTTCACCGACGGCGGCTACCGGGACATCGCCTTTCACAAGGCGGTGTTCCCGGATCCCTCGGGGAATCCCGGCGGCATCGTCGGGGTGATGCTGGACATTACCGAGCGCAAGCGCCACGAGGCGCGGCTTGCCGAGCGCGAGCAGATGTTCCGCAGCGTCTTCGACGCCTCTGAGGACGCCATGCTGATCTACGATGAGGGTCGTCTGGTGGATTGCAACCCGGCCACCGTGCGCATGCTGCGCTGTCCGAGCCGGGAGTGGGTCATCAACCGGGAGCCGGCGGCGCTCTCCCCCACGCACCAGCCCGACGGCCGCGCCTCCCGGGAGAAGGCCGCGGAGATGGTGCGCACCGCCTTCGAGCGCCACTTCCACCGTTTCGAGTGGGTGCACCAGCGCGCCGACGGCGAGGAGTTCCCCTGCGAGGTGACCCTGACCACCATGAACCTGGGTGGGCGCAAGGTCCTGCACGTGGTTTGGAACGACATCACCGAGCGCCGCCGGCGTGAGCGCCAGATCGAGGCGCTGGCCAACTACGACCCGCTCACCGGCCTCGCCAACCGCCGCCTGCTGCGCAGCCACGGTCACGCGCTGCTCGGCCGCGCCCGCCGGGAAGGGGGGACGGTGGGCGTGATGTACATGGACCTGAACCGCTTCAAGGATATCAACGACACCCAGGGCCACGACCTCGGAGACGCCTTGCTCCGGCAGGTGGCGGAGCGCCTGCGCGCCTGTGCGGAGGGCGGTGGGTTGCTGGCTCGCCTCGGTGGCGACGAGTTTGCCCTGCTGCTCCCCGATGCCGGTATGCCGGAGCTGCGCGGGTGTGCCGCGCGAGTACTGGCCGCCTTCGAGGAACCGTTCCGGGTGCGTGGCGTCACGGCGCGGCTGGGCACGAGCATCGGCCTGGTGACCTATCCCCGCGATGGCGACAGCCTCACCGAGCTCCTCAAGCATGCGGACATCGCCATGTATGCCGCCAAGTCCGGCGGTCATGGCTACGCCGAGTTCTCCCCCGCCCAGGCCCGCCGCGTCCATGCCCGCGTTGACCTGGAGCACGAGCTGCGCGAGGCGATCAGCCGTGGGGATATCACGCTGCACTACCAGCCCCGGGTCAATATCGCCACCGGCGCGGTGGAGGCGGTCGAGGCGCTTGCCCGCTGGCACCGGGGCAGCCGCGACGACGTGCCGCCGGCGCGGTTTATCGCCGCGGCGGAGGATGCAGGTCTGGTCCACTTCCTCGACCGGCAGTTGATACGCGCGTGCTGCCGGCAGCTCCGGGGCTGGCGGGAGCGCGGGCTCACGGTCATGGCCAGCGTGAACGTCTCTGCCCTGACCCTGGAACGGGAGGATTTCGCGGCCATGGTGCTGGCGGCCCTGGAGGCCGCCGGTCTGCCGGGGGAGGCGCTGGAGGTGGAGATCACCGAGAGTGCCGCCATGCGCGACCCCGAGGCCAACACGCGCAAGCTCGCCGAGCTCAAGGGCCATGGCGTGCGGGTGGCCATCGATGACTTCGGTACCGGCTATTCCTCCCTGAGCTACCTCAAGCGCCTGCCGGTGGACTGTCTCAAGGTGGACCAGTCCTTCGTCCGCGACATCCCCGGTGATCCCATGGACGCCGGGTTGGTGGAGACCATTGTGGCCCTGGCCCGGAGCATGCGCCTGACCACGGTGGCGGAGGGCGTGGAGAGTGCCACGCAGCTGGCGGCGGTGCGGGATCTCGGCTGCGAGGCGGCCCAGGGCTTCCTGTTCGCACGCCCCGCAGCGGCCGATGAGCTGGAGGCGGTGCTCGCCGCCGGTCGAGTGTCGTTACCGGCTCAGTAGTCGGCGCCTTGGCGGCGTTCGCGGTAGCTCACGGCCTCGGCCACATGGGCTGCGGTGACGGCCTCGCTGCCGGCCAGGTCGGCGAGGGTCCGGGCCACCCGCAGGCAGCGGTGATAGCCGCGCGCCGAGAGCCGCAGCCGCTCGCAGGCGGCCTCCAGCAGCCGGCTCGCCTCGGCATCGAGGACGCAGGCCCGCTCAAGGGCGTCGGCGGCCAACGACGCGGCGGCGACGCCGTCGCGGCGGCGCTGCCGTTCGCGGGCGGTGACGACGCGGGCGCGGACGCTGGCACTGTCCTCGCCGCGGGCGGCGGAACGGAGCTCGGTGGCGGCGAGCCGCGGCACCTCGCAGAACAGGTCGATGCGGTCCAGCAGGGGGCCGCTGATCCGCGCCTGGTAGCGGGCGATCTGCTCGGGGCTGCAGCGGCACTCCCCGGCCGGATCGCCCAGATGCCCGCAGGGGCAGGGATTCATCGCCGCGACGAGCTGGAAGCGCGCGGGGTAGCGCACCCGCGCCGTCGCCCGGGCGATCTCCACCGCCCCGGTCTCCAGCGGCTCGCGCAGCATCTCCAGGGCCCGGCGGCTGAATTCCGGGAGCTCGTCGAGGAAGAGCACGCCGTTATGGGCCAGTGAGATCTCCCCGGGTCTGGGTTTGCCGCCACCACCGGTGAGGGCCGTGTGGGAGGCCGAGTGGTGGGGCGCCCGGAACGGGCGGATGCCCCAGCGTCCCGGGTCGAAGCCGCCGTCGCTCACCGAGGCCACCGCCGCGGTCTCCAGGCTCTCGGCGTCGCTCATGGGAGGGAGGATGCCGGGCAGGCGTGCGGCGAGCATGCTCTTGCCGGTGCCTGGTGGGCCGCTCAGCAGTAGGGAGTGGCCGCCGGCGGCGGCGATCTCCAGGCAGCGGCGCGCCTGCTGCTGGCCGCGCACGTCGGCGAGATCGGGGATTCGCTCGCCGCTGGAGCGGGCCACCGGCTCTGCGACGCTCAGCGTCCGGCGGCCGGCGAGGTGGTCGCAGACGTCGAGCAGATGGGCCGCCGCCAGGACGCGCCCCTCCCCCACCAGCGCCCCCTCGGCGGCGTTGATCTCCGGGAGGATAGCGGTTCGCCCCGCCTCCCGGCAGCGCAAGGCCAGCGGCAGCGCGCCGCTGACCGGGCGCAGGTTGCCGGTAAGCGCGAGCTCCCCCGCCAGCTCGTAACCGGCCAGGTCATCCCGGGGGATCTGCCCCGACGCCGCCAGCACCCCGAGGGCGATGGGCAGGTCGAAGCGGCCGCCTTCCTTGGGGAGGTCGGCGGGTGCGAGGTTGATGGTGAAGCGCCGGGCGGGGAACTCGAAACCGCTGTGTTCGATGGCGCAGCGGACCCGGTCCCGGGCCTCCTTTACCGCGGTCTCGGGCAGCCCCACGATGGACAGCGACGGAAGGCCGCCGGCCATGTGCACCTCGATGGCCACGGGTGGGGCCTCCACCCCGAGGGCCGCCCGGGCATGGACAATGGCAAGGGACGACACATCGACCTCCCTGTCGAGTCGCCGGTGGGCGGAATCACTCCGCGGTGGGCTGCTCGCCGCCGCTACCTTCCTCCGCGTTCAGGCGTGCCTCCAGCTCGGCCACCCGCTGCTCGAGCCCTTCCAGCCGCGCCCGGGTCCGGGCGAGCACCTTGGCTTGGGCGTCGAACTCCTCGCGGGTGACCAGCTCCATGCGCGAGAACGCCGACTGCATTGCCGTGCGGGTGTTCTTCTCGATCTCCTGCTGGAACTCGCGGAGCCCCCCGGGCAGGTGCTCGCTCACCCGCCGGGCCATCTCGTCGAGCTGCTTGGGACTGAGCATATCCATCCCTCCTTTGCCTGTTTCCGCATTCTACGCCCGCGCCCGCGGCGGCGCGAACGCACCATCGCGGCGTTGCACCGGAACGGGGCGGCACCAATCTGGTGCGTCGGTCCTGGCGGTAATCGAAAAGCAAGACGCACCGTATTTAATAACGCCCTGTATAAAAAGGGGTTTCCTAGGTTGGCATAGCAAATGCTAGGACTCTATCGAGTGTTGTGCAGTGCCGGCGATGCCGGCGGACCTGGGAGACCTGCAATGAAGCTGCTCACTGCGATTATCAAGCCGTTCCGGCTCGACGACGTCCGCGAGGCCCTCTCGGAGATCGGGGTCAAGGGGATCACTGTCACCGAGGTCAAGGGCTTCGGCCGGCAGAAGGGCCATACCGAGCTCTACCGCGGCGCCGAGTACGTCGTGGACTTCCTGCCGAAGATGAAGATCGAGGTGGCCCTCGACGATGACCTGGTCGACCGCGCCGTGGAGGCGGTGGGGAAGGCCGCCAACACCGGCAAGATCGGCGACGGCAAGATCTTCATCTTCCCGCTGGAGCAGGCCATCCGTATCCGCACGGGTGAGTCGGGCAAGGACGCGCTGTAACCGGCGGCGCCCATGAACAACCGAATGGAGGCCTGAACGTGGAAAATCAGATTTTCGAGCTCCAGTACGCCATCGATACCTTTTACTTCGTCATCTGCGGTGCCCTGGTGATGTGGATGGCCGCCGGCTTTGCCATGCTCGAGTCCGGGCTGGTGCGCTCCAAGAACACCGCGGAGATCCTGACCAAGAACATGGGATTGTTCGCCATCGCCTGCATCATGTACATGGTCTGCGGCTACGCGATCATGTATGGCGGTGACATCTTCCTCGCCGGCATCGCGGGCGGGCCGGGCTACGCCGACGAGGTCCTCGCCGCCTCCGCGGAGGCCGGCTTCGGCGGCGGGTCGGTATACTCCGACGCTGCGGACTTCTTCTTCCAGGTGGTCTTCGTCGCCACCGCCATGTCCATCGTCTCCGGCGCCGTCGCCGAGCGTATGAAGCTCTGGGCCTTCTTCGCCTTCGCGGTGGTGATGACCGGTTTCATCTATCCCCTCGAGGGTGCCTGGACCTGGGGCGGGGCCTCGGTGTTCGGCCTCTACTCGCTCGGCGACCTCGGCTTCTCCGATTTCGCGGGTTCGGGCATCGTCCACATGGCCGGCGCCGCCGCCGCGCTCGCCGGGGTGATACTGCTCGGCCCCCGCAAGGGCAAGTACGGGCCCAAGGGCGAGATTCGGGCCATCCCCGGCGCCAACCTGCCGCTGGCCACCCTGGGCACCTTCATCCTGTGGATGGGCTGGTTCGGCTTCAACGGCGGCTCGGTGCTCAAGCTCGGTGACATCGCCAGCGCCAACGCGGTGGCCATGGTGTTCCTGAACACCAACACCGCCGCGGCCGGCGGCGCCATCGCCGCGCTGGCCACTGCCCGCGTGGCTTTCGGCAAGGCGGATCTCACCATGCTACTCAACGGTGCCCTGGCCGGTCTGGTGGCGATCACCGCCGAGCCCTCCACCCCCTCGGCGCTGGTGGCCACCATCTTCGGTGCGGTTGCCGGCGTGATCGTGGTGTTCAGCATCGTCGCCCTGGATAAGCTGAAGATCGACGACCCGGTGGGTGCGATCTCGGTGCACGGTGTGGTCGGTATCTTCGGCCTGCTCATCGTGCCGATCACCAACGACGGTGCCAGCTTGCTCGGCCAGATCGTGGGGGCGCTGACCATCTTCGTCTGGGTGTTCGTGGCTAGCCTCATCGTGTGGGGCATCCTCAAGGCGGTGGTCGGCATCCGGGTCTCCGAGGAGGAGGAGAGCGAGGGTGTGGACATCGGGGAGTGCGGCCTGGAGGCCTACCCCGAGTTCACCAAGCTGACCTGAACCAATAACAACCGGCGTCAGCGCGCAACGCCCCGGGGGATACCCCTGGGGCGTTTTCTTTGCATCGTTGTCGCAATTGCGAATGGTTCCGTTTACGGGTAAATTGCCGGCCACTGCTGCAACGCCGGAGCCCACTGGTGTCGCCTGCCCAACAGCCCTGCCGGATAGTGGCCCGCCGTCCATGCGTCCTGCTGTACCGGTCTGGGCAGGGTAGCGGCGGACCCGTAACGGCCCGCCGCGGGTGGGTCCTGCTGCCAGTCCTGCTGCTGCTGGTGACCGCCGTTGCCGGGGCCGACGGCGACGGGCAGCCACCGCGTATCGCCACCCTGGACTGGACGATCGCCGAGACCCTCCTCGCCCTCGACGTGACGCCGGTGGGTCTGGCCCAGCCCGCCGCCTACCGGGATTGGGTCGGGGAGCCTCGGCTCCCCGGGGATGTGAAGGATCTCGGGCTGAGGAGCCAGCCGAGCATGGAGCGACTGGCAGCCCTGGAACCGGACCGAATCCTGATCTCCCCCATGTTCTCCCACCTGGAGCCTCGCCTCTCGCGCATTGCGCCGGTCACCGAGATCGGCCTGTATGCACCCGACGCGCCGGTCTGGGATGGGCTGAGCCGGCTCACCCGCCGCGTGGGTGCGCTGGTGGGGCGATCCCGTGCCGCCGCGGCCCTGATCGAGCGGACCGAGGCCGTGGTAGCGGCACAGAGGGAGCGGCTGCGTGAGATCCGGCGACCCTTGCTTGTGGTGCAGTTCATGGACCCGCGACACGTGCGGGTGTTCGGCGAGGACAGCCTGTACGGCGCGGTGATCGTCCGGCTCGGCCTGGATAACGCCTGGGGCGGCGCTACCAACCGCTGGGGCTTTGCGCTGGTGGGTCTCGAGGCGTTGATCAAGTACGACGCGAGGCTGGTGGTGGTCGAGCCGATGCCGGTGGGGGTGGACGCCGCGCTCCAGGATAGTGCCCTGTGGCGGCAGCTCCCGGGCGTCGCCGATGGCAGTGTCGTCCGCCTGCCCCCGGTCTGGAGCTTCGGCGGGCCTCATGCCGCGGCGCGCTTCGCCCGTGTGCTGACGGCCGGGCTCACGCGGGGCGAGCACGATGAGTGAGGGGTCGCGGGGGCTGTCCCCGGCCCGCCTGGCCGTTGGGCTCGCCGGCCTCGCTGTGGTGCTGGCGGCCCTCGCCCTGCAGGACGGCGCCGGGATCGTGGATGGGCTTCGGGCACTGCGGGAGGCCCCCTCCCATCCGGAGTTGCTGCGGTTGCGTTACAGCTGGTGGCCCCGGTTGATCAGCGCGCTGCTCTGCGGTGCGGCCCTGGGATTGGCCGGTGTGCTCCTGCAGCAGGTCCTGAGCAACCCGGTGGCGGCCCCCACCACCCTGGGTGTGGCCAGCGGCGCCAACCTGGCCCTCATGCTGGCGACCCTGCTCGCCCCCGGGTTGCTGGCCGCAGGCCGGGAATGGCCCGCCTTCGCCGGCGGCATTGCGGCCATGGGGCTGGTCATGGCGCTGGCCTGGCGCCGGCAAGCCGCGCCGCTGCTGGTCGTGCTCGCCGGCATGGTCGTCAACCTCTACCTGGGGGCGCTGGCCATGGTACTGCTGTTGTTCCATCACGAGGCGCTCAAGGGCTTGATGATCTGGGGGGCCGGCTCGCTGGCGCAAACGGGATGGGATGGTGTCGCCTTCCTCGCCCCGCGATTGGCCCTGGCGGGTGGGGTGGCGTTGCTATTGGTGCGCACCTTGACGGTCCTGGAGCTCGACGATGAAGGGGCCCGCGGGCTGGGTGTATCCCTGCGCCGGGCAAGGATCGCCGGATTGTCCGTCGCGGTGTTCCTTACCGCCTGCGTGGTCGCCGAGGCGGGGGTGATCGCCTTCGTCGGGCTCCTCGCTCCCAACATCGCACGCCTGGCCGGGGCCCGCCGTCTCGCCCCCCGCCTGGGCTGGTCGGCGTTGATCGGCGCACTGGTGCTGGCGGCCACCGATCTGGCGCTGCGGCGCTACGCCGGCGGGCTCGCTACCCTGGTGCCCACCGGTGCCGCCACCGCTGCCCTTGGGGCGCCGCTGCTGCTATGGCTCATCCCGCGGCTGGGCATCGCACAGGCGCCGCCGCCAGCCGGCCACGGTCTCTTCCCGCGGCATGCCGCGCCGGCACGGTTGCTCACCGCCTTCGCCCTGGCGCTGCTGATCGCGGTGGTGCTGGCCCTGGGGCTGGGGCAGGGGGTGGCGGGCTGGCACTGGCTGGCCCCCTGGGATCCCGTGGTGCTCGAGTGGCGCCTGCCACGGGTGCTGGCTGCGGCGGCAGCCGGGGTGACGCTCGCCCTAGCGGGGGCGGTGATACAGCGGCTCACGGGCAACCCGCTGGCGAGCCCCGAGGTGCTCGGCATCAGCGGCGGCTCCGCCATGGCCCTGATCGCCGCGATCTTCCTGCTGCCCCAGCCCGGCAGGGGTGAGCTCGCCGTGGCCGGGACGGCGGGGGCGCTGGCCGCCCTGGCCGTGCTCATCGCGCTCAACCGCGGCAATGGCATGCGCCCGGAGCGGGTATTGCTCACCGGGGTCGCCATCATGGCGATGTTCGAGGCGGTTCGCGGCCTGGTGTTGGCGGGCGGCGACCCGCGCACCGGCCGGGTCCTCGCGTGGCTGTCCGGCTCCACCTACCACGTGGAGCTCCCCGGGGCGGTGGCGTTGCTCCTCCTGGCCATAGTGCTCGCCGCGGCGGTGTTTGCGGGCCTGCGCTGGCTGGAGCTGCTCACCCTCGGCCCGGAGACCGCCCAAGCGCTGGGTGTGCCGGTCGCGCCCGCCCGCCTACTCCTGTTGGTGGCAGTGGCGTTGCTGACGACCGGCGCCACCCTGGTGGTAGGGCCGCTGAGCTTCGTCGGGCTGATCGCTCCGCACACGGCGCGGTTGCTCGGTCTCGCCCGTTCCGCCATGCACCTGCCGGGGGCCGTGCTGGTCGGTGCCGTGCTCACGGTGCTGGCGGACTGGCTGGGCCGCCAAATCCTGTTCCCCCAGGAAATACCCGCCGGTCTGGCGGCTTCGCTTATCGGTGGGGCCTACTTCCTTTGGACCCTGCGCCGGTTGTGATGGGCGGACGGTTGTAGCGTCCGTGCTGCCGCCGGTATAAGGGGTGCTCCATGGGTGGATGGGAGCGGTCGGTGGCGCTGTTGGCGGAAGGGATGCAGGCGGGAGCGGTGACGGTGCCACGGCTGGTGGTGGAGGCGGGCGAGCGCGTCGCCCTGAGTGGCCCCTCCGGCTCCGGAAAGACCCGCCTGCTACGGGCGCTCGCCGACCTGGATCCCTGGCAGGGACGACTCTCCCTGGACGGCATGGACGCCCTGGCCATGCCGGCGCCGCGCTGGCGGGCATCGGTGATGCTGGTGCCCTCGGAGAGTGCCTGGTGGGCGGATCGTGTGGGCGAGCATTTCCCGACCCGCCCGGAGGAGGACACCCTCCGAGGTCTCGGCTTCGACGCGGAGGTGATGGATTGGCCGGTGGCCCGGCTGTCGTCGGGGGAGCGCCAGCGGTTGGCCCTCCTGCGCGCGGCCGTGCGGGGGCCGCGGGTCCTGCTCCTCGATGAGCCCACCGCGAATCTCGACCATTCCAACGTCGCGGCCGTGGAGCGCTGGCTGGCATTTCTCTCGACCGAGGGGAGGGGGCAGCTCTGGGTCAGCCACGACCCCGAGCAGTTGGCGCGAATGACGGCCCGGCACTACGCGATTGGTGATGACGCCACCGTGCGGGAGCTGCGATGAGGGTCATTCCGCTCTCCGTCTGGGACCTGGGGACCGCGGCACTGCTGGTGTTCGCCCTCGCCGGCATCGCCTGGCGGGAGCACCTCGCGGTCAGCCGCTCCCTGCTCTGGTCCGCGCTGCGGATGGTCATCCAGTTGGCCCTGGTGGCTTTGGTACTGGAGACGGTCTTCGCGCTTTCCCGCTGGTACTGGGTAGTGCTCATCGGCCTGGCCATGCTCGCCATCGCGGCCCGCGAGGTCCACGCCCGGCAGCGTCGCCCCCTGGCCGGATGGTGGGGCTACGGCGTCGGCGCCGGGGCCATGTTCGTGGCGAGCTTCGCCACCGCTGCCCTGGCCTTGCTTGCGATGGTCCAGCCCGACCCCTGGTACCGCCCCCAATACGCCATACCGCTGCTCGGCATGCTCCTGGGCAATACCATGAACGGGGTGGCGTTGGGGCTGGAACGGCTCACTGAAGGGGCGTGGCGTCAGCGCGGGGCCATCGAGGCGCGGCTGATGCTCGGCGAGCCCTGGCAGGTGGCCATTGCGCCGCTGCGCCGGGAGAGCATGCGCAGCGGCATGATCCCGGTGATCAACGCGATGGCTGCCGCGGGTGTGGTCAGCCTGCCCGGCATGATGACCGGCCAGATCCTCGCCGGCAGTCCGCCCGCGGAGGCGGTACGCTATCAGATACTGATCTTTCTGCTGATCATGACCGGGACCGGCTTCGGGACGCTGCTGGCGAACCGTCTTGCCGCTCGGAGGCTGTTCGATGGCCGCAGCCGGCTGCGCCTGGACCGGTTGCGGGAGACGACGATACGGGAGGTGCGGTGAGGCGATTGCGGCAACCCTGGCTGGCGCTGGCGGCGTCGGCGATCATCCTGGCCGGTTGTGGGGGTGGGGACGGCGACGGCGGCACCTCGGTGAGTGGGCGGCTGCTTGTCGCCGCCGGTATCTACGCCGATGCCCCCGACGGTGGGCGTGACGTCGCCAGTCCGGCCACCGCCAGCGGATACGCGGAGCGGCTCGGTGCGGGTGATGCCTTCCGCACCACCCTCGCGAGGGGGCAGCCGGTTTCCCTGCTCTCCGTGGACGGCAGCCGGCTCAGCCTGTCGTTGTGTCCGCTGCCGTCCGGGACCTGCGCGCTCACCCGCACCGAGACCGCCGCGCCGGTGCGTACCCTGCTGGTGCCCGCCGACGGCGACTACGAGATCACCGTGCGGGCTGAGGACCGGGCCGGGATGTACGTGCTTTCCCTGGCCGGCGGGGCGGCGGGGGCGGACATCGCGGCGGCGGCCGCCGCGTTCGTCCCCGGTGAGATCGTCCTTCGCCTGAGGGCCGGCACGTCACTGCCGCCGGGGGAGGCGCTGCGGCGCCTCGGCGGTGGGGGCGACGCCCCCAGGCTGTTGCGCCTCGGCGATCCCGGCAGCGGTGCCGCCCTTCAGCGCCTGGGTGTAGAGGCCAGCGGTGCCGGTCGGCTGGAGACCCTGCGGGTGGTGGCGCGGTTGCGCCGGCATCCGGGGGTCCGCTACGCCGAGCCCAACTATATCTGGGAACGCCGGCGTATCCCCAACGATCCCCGCTATCCGGAGCAGTGGCACTATCCGGAGCTCGCCCTGCCGACGGCCTGGGACTCGGGCATCGGTACCGGCGCCGACGTTACTGTGGCGGTGGTGGATGACGGGATCCGGCCCCACGAGGACCTGCAGGGCCGCATCCTGTGGGAGGAGGGCTTCGATTTCGTCTCCAGCCCCCTGTTCTCCAATGACGGTGACGGTATCGATCCGGATCCCACGGATCCCGCCCTGGACGGCGTGACCCACGGTACCTCGGTGGCCGCACTGGTGGCGGCGGCCACTGACAATGCCCTGGGCGTGGCCGGCGCCTCCTGGGACGCGGCGCGGATCCTCCCCGTGCGTGTCGCCAGCGCCGGTGGCGCCACGCTGGCGGATGCCATCAACGGGGTGCGCTACGCCGCGGGCCTGTCCTCACCGGCCGGCCCCGAGGTGGCCGAGCCGCGGGCGGATATCGTGAACATCAGCCTCGGCGGTCCCGGCGGTGAGGCCGAGGCCGTGGAGTTCGAGGCGGTCCGGGCGCGGGGCGTGGTGGTGGTCTCCGCCGCCGGCAACAGCGGCGATGCCACGCCCAGCTTCCCGGCGGCCCATGCCAGCGTCCTGGGCGTGGGGGCGACGGTGCGTGGTGGTGATCGTGCCGCCTATTCCACGATCGGCGAGTCCGTGTCTCTGACCGCCCCCGGGGGAGACGCCGCCAGCGGCGTGCTCACCGCCAGCGGCGACCGCGCCTACGACACCATGGCGGGCACCTCCTTCGCCGCGCCCCAGGCCGCGGGCGTGTTTGCCCTGATGATGGCCCAGCATCCGCGGCTTAGCCCGGAGGATCTGGAATGCGGCCTGCGTGCCGGGGCCCTGACCGATGGGGTGGCGGATGTCCGCGATCCCTCCCTCGGTTACGGACGGCTGGATGCCGCCGCTGCGGTGGATTATGCCGCGGGCATCGCGAACGGTCGTATCGTGCCGGAGCCACGCCTCGATGCGGTGCCCGCCACGGTGGACTTCGGTCAGCTCCGTAATGGGTTGGGCCTTGATCTGCGGGTGCTCTGTGGTACCGACCCGATCTCGGGGCCGCCGCGGGCGAATGCAGGCTGGCTCACTGTGCTCCCGGCGGAGGGTGTCGGGGCGTACCGGCTGGAGGTGGACCGCTCGGCGCTGATGCCGGGCGTGAATCGTACTACCATGACCGCGTCCACGGTCGGCGGCCGTCGGCTCGATATCCCGGTGACGGCCGTGGGTGGCGAGCCGCCACCACCGGACGCCGGGGTCCAGTACGTGCAGCTGCGCCCCGCGGACGCCGGTCCCGAGGAGGCGCCCATGCGCGAGCAGCGCCTGGATGCCGACGGCGGCTACACCTATACTTTTTCGGGCCTGGAGCCGGGGTCCTATCGGCTTCTGGCCTCCAGCGATCTGGATGCCGACGGCTGGTTGTGCGAGCCCGGCGAAGTCTGTGGTGGCTGGCCGGATGGTCCGGTGGCTGAGCCATTTACTCTGACGGAGGGGGAGGAGCGCACCGGCATGAACGTCCGGGTGGCGCCGCTGTCGCCCCTGACGCCGGTGGCGGCCCGCGAGCGGAGGTAGGGTGTTGCTGGAAAAGATCCTTGCCGCAGTGTTGGCAGTGGGGCTCGTACTCGGGGTGAGTGCCTGCCATGCCCTGCCCGGGGAGGCCGGTGGTGGCAGCGTGAGCGTGCTCGGGCGCTCGCCGCAATGCGAGCCCGGTGCACGGGGCGGGATCTGGTTGGCGGAGGCGAACGAGGCGGCCGTTTTCGATCCGCCGCTGAACGCCGACGCCGTGGCATCCGTGGATTGGTCCCGGGAGGGGGTGCTGATCTACCGGATGGGCCGGCAGCCCAGCGGCGGCTTCGGTCTTTCCCTGGTGGAGGCTCGGCGGGAGGATGGGTTCCTGGAGGTGGTGCTGCGCGAGCGCACACCGCCGCCGACGGGGCTGGTACCTGCGGTGATCACCCATCCCTGCATCGCGCTGCGGGTGCCGAGCCGGGGGCTCGAGCGTATCCGCGTCGTTGATCCCGCCGGCCGCGAGAACGACCATCTTACGCTGGAACGCTGATCCCGTATCCCCTGAGCCGCTTTGCCTGGAGGCCGCGGCCTTGGGCTACGGGAACGTGCCGCTTCCCACCGCCATGGCCCGCGCCAGCAGCGGCGGCGGCGCCAGCGCGCCGCGGTGAACCCCGGGGCTGTAGTATTGGGTAGGGAAGGGCATCGCCGCGGCATCCGCCTCTCGGAAGCAATCCACCGGCACGCCCTTGCCCGCGAGGGTGGCGCTCCACCAGCCGCCCGGATAGCTCGGTACCGGGAAGGGCAAGGTGGCCCGCTGGGCGAACCCCGCCTCGGCGAGGGCGGTGTGGAGGTTCCGGATGATGCCCTCGCCATGGAGCAGCGGAGACTCGCTTTGCTGGACCAGCACCCCGCCGTCGGCCAGGATCCGATGCACGTCGGTGAGGAAGGCGGCCCCGAACAGCCCCTCGGCGAAACCCACTGGGTCGGTGCTGTCGATGATCACCACGTCGAAGGCCCCGCCAGCGGCGTCCCGTACGTAGGCCACCCCGTCGGCGAAACGGAGCTCCGCCCGGCGGTCGTCGTTGGCCTCGGTAAGCTCCGGGAAGAAGCGCTCGGCGGCCCGGGTCACGGCCTCGTCGATATCCACCTGCACCGCCTGCTCGACCGCCGGGTGACGAAGTACCTCGCGCAGGGTGCCGCAGTCACCGCCGCCGATGATCAACACCCGTCGCGGCTCGGGGTGGGTGAACAGCGCCGGGTGGCTCATCATCTCGTGATAGAGGAAGTTGTCGCGACTGGTCAGCATGACGCAACCGTCCAGGGTCATGAGATTGCCCCAGTGGCTCGTCTCGAAGACCTGCAGGTGCTGGTAGGGGGTGTGCTCATCCAGCAGGGTCCGGCGCACCCGTAGCGAGAACGCCACCCCCTCGTCTTCATAGGCCTCGGAGAACCAGTGCTCGTCCAAACTCATTCCGTGTTCCCAATCGTGGATCGGCGGGGAGTTTACTACTCGTAGCGGCTGTTTGGCAGGAACGACCCACGGATAGATACGGATACCCTATCCGTTTCCATCGGTGCTCATCGGTCGCTTACTCACGATGTCCACTCACCGCGACAAGCAGGGCGTCCAGGTCCAGTTCGGCCTCCACGGCGTCGGCGAGCCGGTCGATGCCCGCCTCGCGCTGGGCGGTGTAGTCGGTGGTAACCGGGGCGGCGACACCGGCCCAGCGCAGCAGCGCGGCGCGCGCCTCGGGGTGCTCGAAGACCCCGTGCAGGTAGGTGCCGGCCACCTGGCCGTCGGCGCTGACGGCGCCGTCCGCAATGCCGTCCGGGAGGTGCGCGAACGGCCTTTTCCGATCGCCGCCGGCGGTCTCGCCCATGTGGATCTCATAGCCCTCCACGGCGGCGCCGCCGTGGAGGGTCCCCCGGACCCGGGCGAGGCGCTTCCCCGCCGTGAGGGCCGTGGTGACGTCCAGCCAGCCCAGGCCCGCGCCGGACCCCGCCGGGCCCTCGACGCCCTCGGGGTCGGCGATCCGGGTGCCGAGCATCTGGTAGCCGCCGCAGATGCCGAGCACCCGGCCTCCGTAGCGCAGGTGTGGGGCGAGGTAGTCGGGCCAGCCCTGGTCCCGGAGCCAGTCCAGATCGGCGCGCACGGACTTGCTGCCGGGCAGGATCACCAGGTCCGCGGGCGGTGGGGTCTCTTCGGGGCCCACCAACTGGACGGACACCTGGGGATGCAGGCGCAGCGGGTCCAGATCCGTATGGTTGCTGATCCGCGGCAGGGCCGGAACCACCACCCGCAGCCCCGTGCCTTCGGCGGGGCGGTCGGGTAGGGCGTCCTCTGCCTCCAGGTGCAGGCCGTGGAGATAGGGCAGCACGCCGAGCACCGGCACGCCGGTGTACTCGCTGAACCACGCGAGCCCTGGATCCAGCAGGGCGCGGTCGCCGCGGAAGCGATTGATCACCACGCCGGCGATTCGGGCCCGCTCGCTCGCGGACAGCAGCGCCAGGGTGCCCACCAGGGTGGCGAATACGCCGCCGCGGTCGATATCGGCGACCAGCACCACCGGGCAGTCCACCGCCTCGGCGAAGCCCATGTTGGCGATGTCCCCTTCGCGGAGGTTGATCTCGGCGGGGCTGCCGGCGCCCTCCGCGATGATCCACCGATACCGGTCGGCGAGTCGGGCATGGGCCGCCAGGACGGTTCGCCGGGCGGTGCGCTTGTATTCATGGTAGTCGAGGGCGTCCATGTGGCCGTGGGCACGCCCGGCGAGGATCACCTGGGCACGGCGGTCGGCGCTTGGCTTTAGCAGCACCGGGTTCATATCGGAGTGGGGCTCCAGGCCACAGGCGCGGGCCTGTGCCGCCTGGGAGCGGCCGATCTCGCCGCCGTCGACGGTCACCGCGCTATTCAGCGCCATGTTCTGGGGCTTGAACGGGGCCACATCGAGGCCCCGCCGGGCGAAGGCCCGGCACAGGCCCGTGGTCACGGCGCTCTTGCCGGCGTCGGAGGTGCAGCCCTGCACCATTAGGGTGGCCGCGCTCACGGCCTTTGCTCCCGGGCGGCCTGCAGCGCATCGCAGACTGCCTGCGCACCTTGGACAAGCCGCGGGGAGGCCCGGTGGATGAGGTCCGGGTCCAGGTGGAAGAGATTGCCCCGGCGCACCGCGGTAAGCGCCTCCCATTGCCGCCACTCCTCCAGCCAAGGTGGGCGCTGGGCGTCCCGGCCGGCGGCGAGGATGGCCTCGGGATCGGCGGCGAGCACCGCCTCGGTGCCCACCCGCGGGGCCAGTGTCTCCAGCCCGGCGAAGATGTTGCGTCCCCCACAGAGCTCGATGACCCGGCTGATCAGGTGCTCGCCGTTGACGGTGATCATCGGCCGGTGCCAGATCTGGAAGAACACTGGGACCTCCGGGGCATTGGCGTAACGCCGGGCCAGCCGTGCCCGCTCCCGGCGGAACTCCCCAGCTGCCGACTGGGCCGTCTTATCGGCGCCGGTGAGCCGGCCGAGACGTTCCACGGTGGCCGGGATATCGTCGATCCGCCGTGGCTCGCTGACGAACACCGTCAGCCCAAGATCACGAAGCCGTTGCACGGTATTCGTCCCGTTGCCGCTCGCCCAGGCCACAACCAGGTCCGGTTCGAGGCCGAGGATGCGCTCGTAGTCGACGGCGTCGTAGCTGCCTACCCGGGGGATCTGCCGCGCCGCCGGTGGGTGATCGCTGTAGCTGACGGTGCCGACGATGCGCTCCCCCGCCCCGATGGCGAAGAGCATCTCGGTGGCATGGGGCGCGAGACTGACGATTCGGTCCGCCGGCCCGGGCAGTTCGATTCGGCGGCCATCGTCGTCCACGGCCTCCACCGCCGCTGCGACGGTGGCGTGGAGCAGGAGCACGACGGCAAGCAGGTTCCTCATGGGTTGACCTCCCCCAGGGCGGTGTCCAGGCGCTGCCAACCGGCGAGGCTGGCAGGCAGCCCGAAGCACAGCCCCGACGGGTCGTCGAAGGCCCGGACCAGGACGGTGCGCCGCGCGAGCGCTGCAGCGCGCCGCCGCAGCCTGGACTCGGCCACCGTGCTCGATCTCATGCTCACGCAAGGCAGGCCCCCACGGTGAGGGCAACGAGCCAGGCGGCGGTACCCCGGTCCACCAGGGCGATGGCGCGGTTCAGGTCGCGGCTATCGGGGGCGGGGCCGGCGCCTAGGGCCGGCCGCTGTTGGTGCACGCCGTGGTAATGGGCGGGGCCGCCGAGGCGCACGCCCAGGGCCCCGGCACCGGCGCCCATGACCGCCCCGGCGTTGCCGCTCGGCCAGACGCGCGCCCCGGCGAGGCCGTCTCGCCAGCCGCCGTGCCTGGTGCCGAGCAGGGCGTAGGTGGCCGCCGTCAATCGTGCGGGGAGAAAGCCGAGGGCGTCGTCCAGCCGCGCGGCGGGGGTACCGAAGCGTGCGAACCGTGCATCGCGATGGCCCCACAGGGCGTCCAGCGTGTTGGCGAGGCGGTAAACGACGACGCCGGGGGGGCCGGCGACGACGAACCAGAACAAGGTGCCGAAGACCGCGTCATGGCCGTTTTCCAGCACCGACTCGGTCGCCGCGGTGGCACAGCCGTCGGTGTCGAGACCATCGGTGTCGCGCCCCACCATCCGCGCGGTCGCCGTCCGGGCCGCGGGGACATCGCTGGCGGCCAGCGGCGCCGCCACCGCGGTACCATGAGCGGCGAGGCTGCCGCCGCCCAGGGCCAGCCAGAGCAGGGCGACGGAAACCGCGGGGCCGGCCACCGGCAGCGCGGCCAGCAGCCAGGCGAGCAATGCCGGCGGCCCGAGCAGGGTAGCCACCGCCAGCGCGCCGCACAGTAGTGGCCGGCGGCCGTGGTTGAGCCGGGCCTCCAACGATGCCGCGGCCGCGGCGAAGGCGTTGAGCGGGTGGCGCCGCGGCTCGGGAAGCAGCCGGTCCAGCGCCACTGCCAGGGCGCAGGCCAGGGCCACGCTCACTACAGCTCCACCCCCTTCTGGGCGCGAATGCCGGCCTTGAAGGCGTGCTTGACGACGTCTACCACGGCGTCCGACGCGTTCACTGCGCGGGCTGCCAGTTAATGGATACGAGCACGGCCCGGCCGGGCATCTCGTAGGTGTCCGCCGTCTGGTAGTCCTCGTCGAGGAGGTTGCTCAGCCGGCCGCGCAGGGTCCACTGATTGTTGATGCGCCAGGCGGCGGTGGCGTCCACCACCGTATAGCTGTCCAGTTCGGTGGTGTTGGCCAGGTCGTCATAGCGCTCGCCCCCGTAATGGACCTCCGTGCCCAGGGTGGCGCGGCCGAAGTCCCGCGACAGGCCCAGGGTCGCCGAGAATTCCGGGCGTCGGGGCAGCTCGTTGCCGGTGTCCCGGTCCTCAGTGTCCAGCCAAGTAGCGGCCAGCCGTGTGTCAATGCCGGCGAGGTGGGTGCTGATCTCGCCCTCGAGGCCGCGGATGCGGGCCTCGTTGACGTTGACGCTCGCGGCCGCCCCCGCATCGTAGGCGATCAGGTCGTCCACTTCGGTGTGGAAGGCGGCGAACCGCCAGCGCCAGTCCCGACCCCCGCGCAGACCCGCCTCGAGGCTACGGGAGCGTTCCGGGTCCAGATCCGGGTTGCCCTTGAAGAAGCCGGTATCCGGGTAGTAGAGGTCGTTGAAGGTGGGTGCCTTGAAGGCGGTGCCCCAGGACGCATAGCCGTGCAGCGCCGGCGCGAAGTCATAGCCGGTGGCCAGGCTCCCGGTGGTCTCCCCGCCGTAGGCCTCGTTGTCGTCGTGACGCACCGCGGCCTGGAGATCGAAGGCGCCGGGGCTCCACTGGTGCTGGGCGAACACGGCCAGATTGTCGCGGCTGTCCTCGGCGTAGTCGATGGTGCCGCTGACCTCATCGTCGTACCAATCCACGCCGAGGCTGGTCAGATGGTCGGCGCCCAGGAAGAGGTCGTTCTGCCAGTTCACCGACTTACGCCGGGTGATGAAGCGGTCGCCGCCGAAGTCGCGGCTGTCGGAGTCGTCCACGGTCTCGCCGATGCTCAGCCGGGAGCGCCAGGTCTCCACAGGCATCCATTCCAGCTCGCCGCTGACGCTCTGCTGGACGTTATCGGTCTCGTCCGGCGTGCCGTCGAATTCGTTGTTGCTCTCCGCGCGCAGGGCCCGGCCGCGTAGCGTGAGGGCATTGGTCACTTCGTAGTCGCCCGCGAGGCGCCCCGAGCGGCTGCTGAAGCCGTCACGGTCCGGGTCATGAGCGAAGTTGTCGGCATCGGTGGCGTCGAAGCCCTCCGTGGACAGCCCGGAGACACCGGCGCTGAAGCCGCCGCGCTCCCCCGCATGGCCGAAGCCCGTGGAGAACTCCCAGGTCTCCTGGCTGCCAGCGGCGAGGCGCACGTGGGAGGGATCGTCCCGGGTGAAGATCTGGATCACGCCGCCGACGGCGTCGGCGCCGTAAAGGCTCGCCCGGGGGCCGCGCACTACCTCGATGCGCTGGATCTGATCCAGGGGGAGCTGTTCCAAAGCGGCGCTGCCCGCGGTGGCGGAGCCGAGCCGCTGGCCGTCCACGAGCACCAAGGTGTGGTCGCTGTTGGTGCCGCGGAGATAGACGTTGGCAAGCTTGCCGCGGCCGCCGTTGCTGGTCACGGAGACGCCGGAGAGGCCGCGCAGCAATGTGTGTACATCCGGCGCCTGGCTCTGCTCGATTGCCTCCCGGGTAATCACGTCCACGGCCGCCAGGGCCTCGTCGGCGGTAATGGGGGTCCGGGTGGCGGTGACCTGCACCGGCTCGGTGAGCTCGGCGCCGTGGGCGGTGGCCGCGGCGGCGACGGCCGCAGCGGTGACGAGGCTGATACGGGTGTTCATTTTGTCTCCCCTGATATGCGCGCACCCGCGCAAGACGGTGATCCTGCGACGTGCGGAGGGGAGACGGGGAGTCGGTTGGTGGCCGGCAACCCGGACGCAGCCCTCCGCAGCGTCTTCGGTGACGCTCCAGGCCGGTCTCCGGGCTCACGAGCTGGATGGGATCCGCGGGCCGTGCCTTCCCGCGCCCGGGGGGCGCAGTGGCATGGTTCGGCCCGTGGGGAGCGTCGCGCTCCCCGGCTCGCCTACCGTTGCGGGGGCAGCGCCGGCATTGCCTCGCCCTTTGGGGGCGGGACGCACCGGCTTCCCGTTTCACCCGCGGCGATGCCGCGGGCACCTGAAGCAGGGCCTAGACCCTACCGACGGCATGACGCGGGGTCAACTGCCGCCGGCAGGGCGGAGGCTATTTTCCGAACAACTGGTTCGGCAGCCAGGTGATCAGATCCGGGAAGATGATCACCAGGAACAGGGCGATGGCCTGGATGGCCAGGAAGGGCAGTGAGGCCCGGTAGATCTGGGCCATAGTGATGTTCGGCGGGCAGACCCCGCGGATGTAGAACAGCGCGTAGCCGAACGGCGGGCTGAGGAACGACATCTGCATGTTCACCAGGTAGATCACGCCGAACCACAGGGCCACATCCCCGGGCTCCACGCCGGGCAGGCCGAATACACCGCTGAACTCCAGCCCCTCCACGATGGGCACGAAGATCGGCACCGCCAACAGCAGGATGCCCACCCAGTCCAGGAACATGCCGAGGCCCACCAGCACGATCATCATGATCAGCAGGATGCCGTAGGGGCCGAGGCCGGTGCCCTGGATCAGTTCGATGACGAAGTCCTGGCCGCCCTGGCGGATATAGAAGCCCACGAAGATGGTGGCGCCGAAGATGATCCACATGACCATGGCGGTGGCCTTGAGGGTGGTCATGCTCGCGGTGTGGACGTTGATCCAGGTGAGCCGCCCGTGCATGGCCGCCACTACCAGTGCGCCGAGGGTACCGATACCGGCGGCCTCCACCGGCGTGGCCAGTCCGGTGAAGATGGCACCGAGCACAATAATCACCAGGGTGATCGGCGCGAGCATGTTACGCAGCAGGCGGACCTTCTCCGACCAGCTCACCCGGTCCTCGGGGGCCAGTGCCGGGCCGCTGCCCGGGTTCAGCGTGGCCCGTAGCCAGATGTAGAGGCCGTACAGGCCGGCGAGGACCAGGCCGGGCACGATGGCGCCCACGTAGAGCTGGCCGACGGATTGCTGTGCGACCACGCCATAGATGATGGCGAGGATCGACGGCGGGATGAGGATGCCGAGCGTCCCGCCGGCCATCACTGAACCCAGGGCAATGGTGGGGTGGTAATCGCGCTTGAGCATGGCCGGCAGCGCGATCAGTCCCATGGTGACCACGGCGGCGCCAATCACGCCGACCATGGCCGCGAGCAACGTGGAGGCGGCGACCGTGGCGACGCCGAGCCCACCCTTCAGTCCGCCCATCCACTTGTAGGCGACGTCGAAGAGCTCCTCGATCAGCCCGGCCTTCTCCAGCACCGCGGCCATGAAGATGAACAGCGGGATGGCGGAGAGCTGGTAGTTCGTCATCAGCGGGAAGATGCGGGACGGCATGATGTGCAATGCCGCCTGGTCGCTGATGACGAACAGGAAGATAACGCCCACGCCGCCGGTGACGAAGGCCAGGGGCAGGCCGGCCATGAGGGCGACCAGCAGCCCCCCGAACATGATCAGCGTAAGCCAGCCGATGCTGGTGTTCTGCAGCATGCCCTCGAAGGACACCGGCGCCTCCAGCGGGAAGTAGCGGACGATGTTGCCGATCTCCCAGGCGACGATGACGCCGAAGATTGCCGCGGCCACCACCAGCGTCCAGCCGAGCAGGGGATTGCCGTCGCCCCGACGGAGCTGGTGGCGGAACGCCTGCCAGTCCTTGATCAGCCGCGAGAGGCCCGCGAGCAGCAGCAACATCCCGCCGAGGAACATCGCGAACTTGAACGGGAAGAAGGGGATAGCCCACTCGGTGAAGGAGACCTCATTGCGGTAGCCGGTGGCCCAGAAGTAGTCGTCCGCATTCATCGAATTGGCGAAGAAGTTCCAGGCCGTGGCGGTGAATGCCAGCACGAAGATGAAAAAGATCACCGAGGTGAGGATGTCCAACGACGAGCGGGTGATGCCGCGGAGCTTGGTGTAGAGCACGTCCACGCGCACATGCCCGTCCTCGCGCAGGGCGTAGGCGCCGGCGACGACGTACTGCGCGCCGAACATCAGGAACATGGATTCATGGGCCCAATTGGTCGGCGAGTTGAACGCGTAGCGGACCAGGACCTCGTAGGAATAGATGAAGGGGGCGAGCAGCGCCCAGTAGGCCACGTAGCGGCCGGTGAACCCCGATATGGCGTCGATGAATCGGGTCAGCGCATTGCCCGGCAGATAGTCGAGGGCGTTGCCCTCCTCCTCCATGGGCACGGTCCCGCCGCTCGGCGTATCCCCGCGGCGCTCGGCGCGCCAGACGAAGAACATGACAATGAGCGGTCCGATCAGCAGCAGGACCCAGTATAGCCAGTGCGGTAACTCCCAGCTGATCCGCAGATCGATCATGGGCTCCCCCCTCGGGATCAAAAAAAACCGTCACGCGGACGGTGCGGCAAGGGCGAGCCCCGACCCCGCGAGGGGGGCCGGGGGCCGTTGGGACATCCTCAGATATCGAGCTCGTGGCCCTCGATGTCCTCGTCGGTGATGACGGCGACGGACGGATCCTTCATGGTCTCGAGATGGAGCTGGAACAGCTTCGCCGCATCCTCGTCCTTGTTCGCCCACTCGAACCACTTCGGGATGGCCGCCTCACGGAAGCGCTGGGCGTCCTCCTCGCTGAGGTGGATGATCTCCACGCCGGCCTCGCGGTACTTCGGCCAGGCCTGCCGGTTGGCCTCCTGGATGGCAGCATAGTGCTCCCGGGAGTAGGCCGCCACGAGGTCGTGCATGAGGTCCTGGGTCTGCGGGGACAGCCGGTCCCAAGTGCGTCGCTGGATGGCGATGTCCATGAGGTCCACTGGCTGATGCAGGCAGGGCGTCGACGGCGGGCCCATGATGATGTAGTCGGTGACCTCGTGGAAACCGAGCTCGTAGTTCACCGCCGGGCCGACGAAGTCCGCCGCGTCGATGGTGCCGCGCTCGAGGGCCGGATAGACGTCGGAGCCCGGTAGCAGGGTGGTGCGCACGCCCACCTCGGCAAAGGTCTCGGCGACGATGCCGCCGGGGAAGCGGATCTTCTTGCCCTCGAAGTCGTCGAAGCTGCGCAGCGGCACCTTCGAGTGGATCAGGTTCATGTCGTGGTGGACATGGCCGAGGAACTCGATATCGAAGCGGCGGTAGAGGTCCTTGATCATGCCGAAGCCGCCGTAGGCGCCGAACATCATGTCCCAGTGGTGGGGCAGCGATAGCGCCATGGGATAGGAGCTCATGAACACGCCGGCCGGCATCTTGCCCGCCCAGTAGACGGTGAACATGTTCTGGCCTTCGATGACGCCGTCACGCACGCCGTCCATGGTGGAGAAGTCCCCCACGATGGCGCCGGCGGGATGGGGCTCCACCCGGACCTCGCCGCCGGTGAGCTCCTGGACGCGGCCGGCCCAGTTCTCGAAGGTCTTGTAGCCGACGGTGCCCGGCTGCCAGGAGCTCTGGATGCGTAGGCGCACGCCGTCCTGGGCCTGGGCATTGCCGATGTAGGGCGCGCCGGTCAGCACCGCAGCGCCGCCGGCGGCGCCTATGGCGGTGTTCTTCAGGAAACTCCGGCGGCCGGTATCGGTGGTGGTGTCGTCTTTGCGATCTTGCTCAGACATCTCTCTCTCCTCCTGGTTTTCGCCCGGTCGGGCGTGTGCTGTGGATACCCAGCATGCGCCAACCCGCCCGCAGGGGGCGGAATTGGTCTTACCACAGACAGTAGACCATAGCAGGCGTGGCTGCATCAAAGGGTTGCCCTCTCAGTGAATGATGTCTACTGTATACAGTATGAGGAATGCACTCGATGCTGAAGCCGCAGCACCTGCCGGATCCTCGCCGTGCATCGGCGTCTGCACCCTGGACAGGGCCACGGGCTGGTGCTGTGGCTGTGGCCGCACCATCGAAGAGATCACGGCCTGGCCGCGACTCTCCGCCGATGGTGCCCGGGCGGTGTGTGCGCGGCTGCCGGGGCGGCTGGCGGTAATGGGCAGGACCCACAGGGAGGGGGAACAGTGATGCAACGGATCGACGTACCCAAGCCGCTGCCGGAGCTGGTCTACCACGCGGTGCTCAACGCCATCTGCGAGGGCACGTTGCGCCCCGGCGAGCGGGTCACCCAGGAGGGGATGGCCGCGCGATTGGATGTCTCCCGGCTGCCGGTGGGCCAGGCACTGAAACGCCTGGAGGGCGAGGGGTTCCTCTGCCCGGCCGGGCGGCGGGGCCTGCGCGTGGCCCCGTTGACCCGGGAACTGGTGCGCGAGCTCTACGGGCTACGGGCGGGCATCGACCTGGTCGCCGCCGGCGAGGCCGCCCGGCGCTGCGATGCGCACTTCCGCCGTGAGGGCCAGCGGATCCTCGAGGACGGGCGCTCGGCGCTCGCCGCCCGGGACGTGCCGCTGCTGATCTCCGCGGACGAGGAGTTCCACTGGCTGATCTACGAGACCGCCGCGAACGCACGGATCCTGGAGGTGATGGCCACCCAGTGGCACCACACACGGCGGGTGATGCTCCACGTCATCGATGACGTGGCCAATCAGGAACCGATCTGGGATCAGCACGAGCGAATCTACCGGGCCATCGCCGCCGGCGACGCGGCGGCCGCCGAGCGGCTGGCCCGCGAGCACGCCGACGAGGCCTCGGGCTGGCTGCAGCAGGCCGCCGAGCGGCTGTCGGCGTAGATGCCAACACAACGAGGAGGAGAGGAAATGGCCGAGAACGAACCGGTGATCCGGGTGCTGCTCGCCAAGGTCGGCCTGGACGGCCACGACCGTGGCGTAAAGATCGTGGCGCGCACCCTGCGCGATGCCGGCATGGACGTGGTCTATACCGGGCTGCATCGCACCCCGGAGGAGGTCGTGGATGCCGCGCTCCAGGAGGACGTGGACATCCTCGGGATCAGCCTGCTCTCGGGAGTGCACATGACGGTGTTCCCCCGGGTCCTGGAGCTGCTCCGGGAGAAGGGCGGCGAGGACATCATCGTCGCCGGTGGGGGCGTGATCCCCGACGAGGATGTCGCCGAGCTCGAGCGCATGGGCGTCGCCAAGGTTCTGCTCCAGGACACGCCGCCCCAGGAGATCGTGGATTCCTTCCGCGCCCTGGTGGCGGAGCGCGGGGCGCGCTAGCGCCTCGCGCCGCCACGACAACCAAAACACTGGAGGAGGAGATCATGGAGCAGTGGCACTTCCCGCCACGCTACGACGGCACCTACTTCCCGGCGCCGGATCAGCGATACTGGTTCCCTCAGCGCGAGACCATGGACCCCGCGGAGCGCGACGAGGCCATCGTCGCGCGCCTGCGCGAGGTGATGCACTACGCCTACGAGCATGCCCCCTTCTACCGGCGGAAATGGGATGCCGCTGGCATCGGCCCTGACGACGTCCGCAGCCTAGCGGACTTCGAGCACGTGCCGGTGGTGACCAAGGACGAGATCCGCGCCTCCCAGGCCAATGCCCCTCCGTTCGGCGATTACCTTTGCGTCCCGGAGCAGGAGGTACACCATATTCACGGCACCTCTGGGACCTCCGGGCGTCCGACGGTCTTCGGCATCTCCCGGGAGGACTGGGAGACCATCGCCAACAACCACGCCCGGATCATGTGGGGCATGGGGTTGCGCCCCGGGGACACGGTATTCGTCGCCGCCATCCTCAGCCTTTACATGGGCTCCTGGGGGGCGCTCATCGGCGCCGAGCGCCTGGGCTGCAAGGCTTTCCCCTTCGGCGCCGGCGCGCCGGGGATGACCTCCCGGGCGGTGACCTGGCTGCGCATGATGCAGCCGGCGGGCTTCTACTCCACCCCATCCTATGCGCTGCGCCTCGCGGAGGTGGCCGAGGAGGAGGGCGTGGACCCGCGGGAGTTCGGCATCCGGGTGATGTTCTTCTCCGGCGAGCCGGGCGGCTCCATTCCGGGTATCCGTGACCACATCGCCCGCACCTTCGGGGCGCGTGTGGTGGACTCCGGCACCATGGCGGAGGTGACCCCCTGGATGCACGGCGCCGGCAGCGCCGAGACCGACGGCATGCTGCTGTGGCAGGACATCGTCTACACCGAGGTGTGCGACCCGGAGACCTTCCGCCGGGTCCCCTACGGGAGCCAGGGGACCCCGATCTACACCACCCTGGAGCGGACCTCCCAGCCCATGATCCGCCTGTTCTCCGGCGATCTCACCCACTGGGTGCTGGAGGACAACCCCTGCGGACGTACGTACCCGCGCCTGCCCCAGGGCATCTACGGTCGGATCGACGACATGTTCCAGATCCGCGGCGAAAACGTGTACCCGAGTGAGATCGCGGCGGTGCTCACCGAGCTCGACGGCTATGGCGGTGAGCACCGCATCGTCGTCTCCCGGGAGGGGGTGATGGACGAGCTGCTGGTGCAGGTGGAGATGGACGGGGCCACCGAGGCCCGTGGTGATGCGGCCATCGCCGCATTCCGCGAGCACGCCGCCTCCGCCCTGGCCCGCATGCTTGGCCTGCGGGTGGCGGTGGAGCCGGTCAGCGCCGGCACCTTCGAGCGTACCGATTTCAAGGCCAAGCGCGTGATCGATGACCGGGATCTCTACGCAAGCCTGCAACGGCGGGTAGGGGGCGGTGATGGCTGAGCGCATCGCCTCGGAGGTCCTGGCGGAACGGGTCCGCGGCGGCGATCCCCGGGCGATCGCCCGGCTGATCACCCGGGCCGAGTCCGGCGAGAGCGAGTGCCGCCACGCCCTGGCGGCCCTGTATCGCGACACCGGCCGGGCCCACGTGGTCGGCATCACCGGCGTGCCCGGTGCCGGCAAGTCCACCCTGGTCAGCGAGCTCGCCCGGACGGTCCGCGCCGACGGCCGCCGGGTGGCGGTAATCGCCATCGACCCATCGAGCCCGTTCACCGGCGGCGCCATCCTCGGTGACCGCATCCGCATGTCGGACCTGGTCAGCGACCCCGGGGTGTTCATCCGCAGCATGGCCACGCGCGGGGCCCTGGGCGGGCTCGCCCGCCCGGCCCTGGATGCGGTGGACGTGCTCGACGCCGGCGGCTTCGATCTCGTGCTGGTGGAGACGGTGGGCGTGGGCCAGGACGAGGTGGATGTGGTCCGCGCCGCCCACACCACCGTGGTGGTCAATGCCCCGGGCCTGGGCGACGACATCCAGGCCATCAAGGCCGGCATCCTGGAGATCGCCGACATCCACGTGGTGAGCAAGGCCGATCGCGCCGACGCCAACCGCACGGTCCGCGAGCTCAAGTCCATGCTGATGATGAGCATGCCCGAGGGGCCTGAGGCCTGGCAGGTGCCGGTGGTGCCTACCAGCGCCGAGACGGTGACCGGCTTCGGCGAGCTGCTCGCCGCACTCGACCGTCACCGCGAGCACCTGTACCGCACCGGCGAGATCGAGACCCGGCGGCGCCGCATCGCCAGCACCCGGGTAGTGAAGATCGCCGAGGAAATGGTCCGGGAGGGCTTTCTCAAGGCTCGCCGGGAGCGTATCGAGGCCATGCTCGAGCGCGTGGTCGCCCGCGAGCTCGACCCCCATGGGGCCGCGCTGGAGCTGTTGGACACGGTCAAGGAGAGGATTCGCGATGACGAACAAGCTGTATGACGAGGGGGCCGTCGAGCGTATCGACGGCGAGCGCCGTGACTGGGAGGCCAACGAGGTGGCGGATTTCGTCCGCCGCATGCCCGAGCGCCGGGAGGAGTACCGCACCGGTGCGGGGCTCCCCGTCGAGCGTGTCTATACCCCGGCGGACGTGGCGGACACCCCGTTCGAGTCCATCGGCCTGCCGGGGCGCTACCCGTTCACCCGGGGGCCGTATCCCACCATGTACCGGGGTCGGCACTGGACCATGCGCCAGATCGCCGGCTTCGGCACCGCCGCCGAGACCAACGAGCGCTTCAAGTACCTGCTCTCGGTGGGGCAGACCGGGCTGTCCGTGGACTTCGACATGCCCACCCTGATGGGATTCGACTCGGACCACCCCATGAGCCACGGGGAGGTGGGCCGCGAGGGCGTGGCCATCGACACCCTCGAGGACATGGAGACCCTGTTCGAGGGTATCGATCTGACCAAGATCTCGGTATCGATGACCATCAACCCCTCGGCCTGGATCCTTTACGCGATGTACCTCGCTTTGGCCGAGAAGCGTGGCTACGACCTCAACGACCTCTCGGGCACCATCCAGAACGACATCCTCAAGGAATACATCGCGCAGAAGGAGTGGATCTATCCGGTGCGCCCGTCGGTACGTCTGGTGCGCGACTGCATCGAGTACGGCGCCAAGCACATGCGCCGCTACAACCCCGTGAACATCTCCGGCTATCACATCTCCGAGGCCGGGGCGACGGCCACCCAGGAGGTGGCCTTCACCATGGCCACCACCATCCAGTACGTGGAGGAGGCCATCAAGGCCGGTGTGGCCGTGGACGACTTCGCGCCCCGGCTGTCGTTCTTCTTCGTCAGCCAGGCCGACTTCTTCGAGGAGATCGCCAAGTTCCGCGCCGCCCGCCGGGTATACGCGCGGATCATGCGCGAGCGCTTCGGCGCGGAGAAGCCCGAGTCGTGCCGGTTGCGCTTCCATGCCCAGACCGCCGCGGCGACCCTGACCAAGCCCCAGTACCAGGTCAATATCGTGCGCACCGCCTTCCAGGCCCTCTCGGCGGTGCTCGGTGGCGCCCAGTCCCTGCACACCAACGGCATGGACGAGGCCTTCGCCATCCCCACCGAGGAGGCGATGCGCATGGCGCTGCGCACCCAGCAGGTCATCGCCTACGAGACCGGCGTCGATCAGGTGGTGGACCCAGTGGGGGGTTCCTGGTACGTGGAGCGTCTCACCGACCAGATCGAGGAGGAGGTCAACGCCCTGCTTGCCCGCGTCGACGAGATGGGCGGTACACTCCAGGCCATCGACGAGGGGTGGTTCCAGAAGGAGATTGCCGATTCCGCCTATGACTTCGCCATCCGCAAGGCCAGTGGCGAGCGGCCGGTGATCGGCGTCAACTGCTTCGTCGAGGACGAGGAGAAGGTCGACATCGAGACCCATCCCCACGACCCGGAGACGGAGCGCCGCCAGATCGAGCGGCTCAATGGCGTGCGCGAGCGCCGTGACGAGTCGCGGGTCCAGCAGCTCATCGAGGAGCTGCGCGAGATCGCCGATGACGAATCCCGCAACATCATGCCGGTGACCATCGAGCTGGTGAAGGCGGGTGCCTCAATGGGCGACATCGTCGAGACCCTGCGCGAGATCTGGGGCACCTATCGGGAGACCCCCGTCATCTGAGTCGCCCGATCACCCATCAACGCGCCGGGCCCGCTGCCCGGCGCAGGGAGGAACGCGTACCCATGGTCCGCCTCACCAAGATCTATACCCGCACCGGCGATGCCGGGGAGACCGCCCTCGTCGATGGCAGCCGTGTGCCCAAGGACGATCCCCGGGTCACCGCCTATGGCACCGTCGACGAGCTCAACGCCGCCATCGGGCTCGCCCGTATCGGTGGCAGTGGCCGCCTCGAGGAGGAGCTGGAGCGCATCCAGAACGACCTCTTCGATCTGGGGGCGGACCTGGCCACGCCCCTGGAGGCAGAGCTCAAGCACGAGCCATTGCGCCTCGATCCCGCCCAGGTGAGCTGGCTGGAGCGCTGCATCGATGCCTACAACGCCGAGCTGGAGTCGCTGCGCTCGTTCATCCTTCCCGGCGGTGTGGCCCGGGCGGCCCATTTGCATCTGGCGCGCACGATCGCACGGCGGGGCGAGCGCGAGCTCGTCACCCTGCAGCGGGAGGCGGCCATCAACGAGGCGGCGCTGGGCTACGTCAACCGGCTATCCGATTATCTGTTCGTCGCCGCCCGCTACGTCAACGCCGTGGAGGGCGACGGCGATCTGCTTTGGGTGCCGGGCAAGCACCGCGGGGGCTGATGGAGAACCACGGGGCCCGCGGAACGGGCCCCCGAGGATGTCACTGTCGCACTGCCTCGACGGCGATGCGGATGGTGGCCGTCTTCGGCATGGGGATGCCGTTGTCCTCGAAGTAGGTCAGGCCGAAGTCGGCGATGTCCACGGTGGTCTCCGCGGAGAACGCCCGCCGGAAGCCGCCCCACGGGTCCTCCCGGGCGGCCATCTCTTCCACCTCGAAGGCCACCTCCTGGGTGTTGCCCTTGATGGTGAGATCGCCGCGGAGCGTGGCGCTATCGTCGCCCGTGGGCTCGTAGGCGGTGCTCACGAAGCTTGCCTCCGGGAAGTCCGCGGTCTCGAACAGGCCGTCGCGCTCGCGCAGGTGCTTGTCCCGCTCGGCGTGGAAGGTGTCCAGCGATGCGGTATCCACGGTGAACTCGGTGCTGCTCGCGGAGCGGTCCTCCGCGTCGTAGGTGATGGTGCCGGAGAAGTCGTGGAACACCCCCGGCATCCAGGCGAAGCCGATGTGGCTCACCTTGAAGGTGATGAAGGAATGTGCCGGGTCGATTTCGTAGTCCTGCGGCTCGGCGAGGGCGCTGCCGGCGCCGAGCGCGAGACCGGCGGCGGTGGTGATGGCGATGAAACGGTTCATGGGATGGCTCCTTGTTGCTCTTGCAGCGGTGTAGTGATCAGTGTCCGGGCCGAAGCATGCGGGTCAGCGTGCGGTCCCGGTTGACGAAATGGTGTTTGAGGGCGGCCAGCGCGTGGACCGTAGCCACGGCGATGAGCAGCCAGGCCGCATAGTAGTGAACGGCCCCCGCCACATCCTCCTGGTTGGCGATGCCGATCTGCAGCGCCGGCAGCTCGAACCAGCCGAATACGCTGATGGGGTCACCCTTCGCGGTGGGGATCAGGTACCCGGAGGCCACGATCACGAAACCGAGCAAATAGGTACTCCAGTGCGCGATCACCGCCCCGATACGTTCCCAGGCCTTCATGCCCCGCTCGAAGGCGGGCCTTGGGTTGGCCAGCCGCCAGAGCAATCGCAGCACCAGGGCGATGCCCACCAGGATCCCCACGGACTTGTGGATCTCTGGCGCCGTTGTGTACCACTCGTGGTAGTAGGAGAGGTCCACCATCCACAGGCCGAGCACGAACAGGCCGATGATGGCTACGGCGATCAGCCAGTGGAGGATGATGCTCACCAGCCCGTAGGCGTTGGGGGTGTTTCGCCAGATCATGGCCGTCTCGGTAGCTCGTTGTCCATCCCGGCATTGTTGGCGGCAAGGAGGGTGCCTCACAAGGGGAACTGCCGGAAAATATTGTTTCCACTACGTGGACAATGCGGCCCCCTAGGACGGTCTCACTCGGGGAGGAAGGCGCGCCGTTCCCCGTCGCGGAGGATGCGGATGGGGTGGCCGTACAGCCGCTCCAGGGTGGTCTCGTTGAGGACGGTCCGGGCCGGCCCGAGGCACGCCTGACCATCGCCGAAGAGCAGCAATAGGTGGTCACAGAAGCGGTCGGCGAGATTGGGGTCATGCAGGCTCATCACCAGCGTACCCCCGGCGTCGCGGCTGCGCGCGGTGACGCGTTCGAGCAGCCGCACCTGGTGGTGCAGGTCCAGGTGGTTGCTGGGCTCATCGAGCAGCGCGATCTCCGGGTCCTGGGTGAGTAGTGTCGCCAGGGCCAGGCGTCGGCGCTCGCCACCGGAGAGGGTGTTCACCGGCCGTTCCGCGAGCTCCGCCAGTCCCACCTCGGCCAGGGCGGCCTCGGCCAGGGCCATGTCCCGGGGCCCTTCCCATTGCCAGTTCCCGAGCCAGGGGTGGCGGCCGATGAGGGCCGTCTCCCGGACGGTGGTGGGGAAGGGGTCGTGGCTGTCCTGGGGCATCAGACCGAGCCGTTGCGCCACCGCACGGCGGGCCATCCGTGCCATCGGCCGCCCGTCCAGGTAGAGCTCGCCGCCGTCCAGGGGACGCAGGCCGGCCATAGTGTGGAGCAGCGTGGTCTTGCCGGTGCCGTTGGCCCCGAGCAGCCCCCAGCACTCGCCGGGGCCCATGCGAAAGTTCAGGCCGCTGCAGATCCGGTGGCCGGCGATGGAGACATCTATGCCCCGGGCCTCCAGCACTGCCATCACGCTACCTCCCGGCCGCCACGGTAGAGCAGGAAGAGAAACACCGGTACGCCGATGAACGCGGAGAATACCCCCACCGGGAGTTGCTGCGGCGCAAAGGCGGTGCGGGCGAGGGTGTCCGCCAGCACCAGAAAGCTGCCGCCGAGGAGCACCGCCGCCGGCAGCAGCAGGCGGTGATCGGTCCCTATGGCGAGCCGCAGCAAATGGGGGATCACCAGCCCGACGAAGCCCACGGTGCCGGCAATGGTGACGGCGCTCGCGGTAAGTAGTGAGGCCAGCAGGTAGATCAGCAGACGCAGCCGGCCGATGGCCACCCCCAAGGCCCGAGCCTGGAGCTCGCCGCGGGCGAGGAGGTTGAGTTCCCGGGCGAAGGCCAGGGCCAGGCCGAGGCCGGCGAGCAGGGCCAGCAGCGGCCAGACGGCCGGGGAGGCGCCGGCGAGGTCGCCCATCAGCCAGAAGAGCATGCCCCGAAGCTCCCGGGCCGGGCCCACCGCCAGCAGAAAGCTCACCACCGCGCCCCAGCCGGCGGCGACCACCACGCCGTTGAGCAGCAGCCGGGTTGGGGTCCAGCCGCCACGTCCGTGGGCCAGGCCGAAGACCAACGCCATGGACGCCAGTGCGCCTGCGAAGGCGCTGCCGGAGACCATTATCGCCCCCAGGCCCAGGAGCATAGCGCCCAGGGCCCCGGTGGCGGCGCCGCCGGAGATCCCCAGCACGTAAGGATCGGCCAGGGGATTGCGCAGCAGTACCTGCATGAGGGCGCCGGCCAGGGCGAGCAGGCCGCCGGTGATGAATCCGGCCAGTGCCCGGGGCAGGCGCAGCGACCAGACTACATCATGAGCGGTGCCCTCGCCCCAGAGGGCGGCGGGAAGCTCCTGCAGCGGGATGGCCAGGCTGCCGCTCATCGCTGCCACCAGCAGGCTGAGCATCGCCAGCGCAGCCAGCCCGGCGAGCCAGAAGAGACCCGCGCGGGGCATCATTCGCGGGTGCGGCGGTGGACGATGAGGTCCCAGACGCCGTGGCCCTTGCGCCGGCCACGGCGCTCGAACTTGGTTACGGGGCGCTCGCCGGGGCCGGGTGCGAAACCGCCGTAGGGGTTGGTGAAGGCGTCGCTGGCCGAGACTACGGCGAGCATGTGCTCGGCGTAGTCCGCCCAGTCCGTGGCCATGTGCAGGAAGCCACCAGGGGCGAGCCGCGTCGCGATCAGTTCCAGCCAGTCCGGCTGGACCATGCGGCGCTTGTGGTGGCGTTTCTTCGGCCAGGGGTCAGGGAAGAACAGATCCAACCCCGCAAGGGAACCGGGGGGGATGCGCCGGCGGAGCACCGCCACCGCATCGCCCTCAATGACGCGCACATTGGGGAGGTCTTCAGACGCGAGGGTGCGCAGCAGCCGGCCGACGCCGGAACGGTAGACCTCGATACCGAGGTAATTGCGTCCGGGGTGCGCCCGTGCCATCTCCGCCAGGGCCTCGCCGTCGCCGAAGCCCACATCCAACACCACCGGTGCCTGCCGACCGAAGGCCGCGGCGAACTCCAGCGGCCCACCTTCGGGCTCCAGGCCGTAGCGGGGGTAGAGCTCGTCGATGGCCCGCTGCTGTCCGGCAGTCAGCCGCCCCTCGCGGCGGACGAACGAGCGTAGGGGGCGGTGGTTGCGTTGGGATTCAGTCACTGCAGTCGCGTCTGTAGGTCAGCCACGGATCGACACCGATGCACGAAGAGGATCCCTGCCGCTGGCGGGATTTCGCCGGCCGTGTCCCGGGAATATCGACGTCCATCTCTGTGCATCCGTGGCTCAGCGTTCTCGTCAGAAAAACGTACCGTCGAGGGGGGAGGAGGCGCTCGCGTAGCGTTTGCGCGGGATGCGGCCGGCCAGATAGGCCTCCCGGCCCGCCTCCACGGCCAAACGCATGGCCCGGGCCATGCGTACCGGCTCCCGGGCGCCGGCGATGGCGGTGTTGAGCAGCACCCCGTCGCAGCCCAGCTCCATGGCGATGGCGGCATCCGAGGCGGTGCCCACGCCGGCATCCACCAGCACCGGGACCGAGGCGTTCTCGATGATGGTCAGTAGGTTGTAGCGATTCTGGATACCGAGCCCGGAGCCGATGGGTGCGGCCAGCGGCATAATGACGACACAGCCGATCTCCTCGAGCCGCCGCGCGATGATGGGATCGTCCGAGGTATAAACCATCACGTCGAAGCCCTCGGCCACCAGCGTCTCCGCCGCCTCCAGGGTGGCAGTGACGTCGGGGAACAGCGTCTTCTCGTCGCCCAAGACCTCCAGCTTGACCAGGTTGTGCCCGTCGAGCAGCTCCCGGGCCAGGCGGCAGGTGCGTACCGCGTCCTTCGCCGTGTAGCAGCCGGCGGTGTTGGGGAGGATGGTGTAGCGATCCGGGGGCACTGCCTCCAGGAGGTTGGGCTCGTCGCCGGATTGGCCGATGTTGCTGCGGCGGATGGCCACGGTGACGATCTCCGCGCCGCTGGCGGCGATGGCCTCCGCGGTCTCGTCCAGGTCGCGGTACTTGCCCGTGCCCACCAGCAGCCGCGAGCGGAACTCGCGGCCGGCGACGCTAAAGCTGTCTGCTGCCATGGTGTGTTCCAGTCGCTGAACGGGATTGCGGGGGTCAGCCCCCGCCGATGGCGCGGACGACCTCCACGCGGTCCCCGGCGGCGAGCTCGTAGTCGGCCATCTCGCCCCGCGGTACCAGCTCCTCGTTGACCTCGACGGCGATCCGACGGTTGCCGAGTTCGAGCGCGGCGACCAGATCCGCGACGGTGGCATCGCCGGCAATCCGCCGTGGTTCGCCGTTGACGAGGACCTCGATGGGTGCGCGTTGCTCCTGCATAGCTTTACTATTGTACACGTGCCGGCCGTGGCAGTGGCTACCCAGCACCGGAGGTTATGCGCGCACCTGGGGCGGTTTCTCCGATACCATCCGGGGGGTGCAACACGGCTGGCCATGAGCGGCAAGCCGATCCGCGCACGCGCGCGGACGACGTCGCAGGTGGGTGTCGAGATCCGGCACTAGTTGCTCGCTGCTGTTGCCCACTGACTACCTGCTGGCTTTTGGGGATCACTTACGCGCCACAAGTGCATTTGTAGATCACAAATCAAAATATATGAGCCACAAGGTGTTCTTGGGGCGCACGTGAGCGCCAACCTGGCTGACGGCGCGTGCGCAGGGGTGATCGACCGAGTCGTAGCGGAACCGGAAAGAAGCCCGGCGATTGCCGGGCTTGGGGGGTGGTGTCTTTTCCGGTTCAGGCAGCGGCTTCGTCTTCTTGGTCGACGCTGTTGCGGATCAGGAAGTCGAAGGCGCTGAGCGCCGCCTTGGATCCCTCACCCATGGCGATGACGATCTGCTTGTACGGCACCGTGGTGGCGTCGCCGGCGGCGAGTACGCCGGGAACCGACGTGGCCCCGCGGTCGTCGATCTCGATCTCGCCGTAACGGGACAGGGCCACGGTCCCCTGCAGCCACTCGGTGTTGGGCAGCAGGCCGATCTGGACGAAGACGCCCGCCACCTCCACGTGACGGATTTCGCCGCTGGTGCGGTCCTTGTAATCCACGCCGTTGACCCGGTTGCCGTCGCCGGTGACCTCGGTGGTCTGCGCCGAGCGGATCACCGTCACGTTGGGCAGGCTGTCGAGCTTGTTCTGCAACACCGCATCGGCGTTCAGCTCGTCGGCGAACTCCAGCACGGTGACATGATCGACGATGCCGGCCAGGTCGATGGCCGCCTCCACCCCGGAATTACCGCCGCCGATGACCGCCACGCGCTTGCCCTTGAAGAGGGGGCCGTCGCAGTGGGGGCAATAGGCCACCCCCTTGTTGCGGTACTCGGCCTCCCCGGGGACGCCGAGCGCCTTCCAGCGGGCGCCGGTGGCGAGCACCACGGTCCGGCCCTCGAGGCTGGCGCCGTTGGCGAGCTCCACGCGGTGGGGCGCGCCGGGGCGCTCGGCGGGGACCAGGCGCTCGGCGCGCTGGCGGTCCATGATGTCGACGTCGTAGTCCTTGACGTGTTCCTCGAGGGCCGCAACGAGCTTCGGGCCCTCGGTATACGGCACGGAGATGAAGTTCTCGATGCCGAGGGTATCCATGACCTGGCCGCCGAAGCGCTCCGCCGCAATGCCGGTTCGGATGCCCTTGCGCGCAGCGTAGATGGCCGCCGAAGCGCCGCCGGGGCCGCCACCGATGACCAGCACGTCGAAGGGGTCACGGGCGTTGATCTTCTCCGCCTCGCGGCCCTCGGAGCCGGTGTCGAGCCTGGCGACGATGTCCTCCAGGCTCATCCGTCCCTGGGCGAACGGCTCACCGTTGAGATAAACACTCGGGACGGCCATCACCCCGCGCTCCTCGACCTCGTCCTGAAACACCGCGCCGTCGATGGACTCGTGGCGGATGCGCGGGTTGACCACGCTCATCAGGTTGAGCGCCTGCACCACGTCCGGGCAATTCTGGCAGGACTGCGAGAAGAACGTCTCGAAGTGGTAGTCGCCGTCCAGCGCCCGGATCTGCTCGATGACCTCCGCGGAGGCCTTGATGGGGTGACCGCCGACCTGCAGCAGCGCCAGGACCAGGGAGGTGAACTCGTGGCCCATGGGGATACCGGCGAAGCGCACGGCGACATCGCTGCCTGCGCGGCGAATGGTGAACGACGGCCGGCGCACGTCGGCGTCGTCATCGCGCAGCAGGCTGACCTGCTCGGAGAGTGAGGCAATCTCGCCGAGAAGCTCCTCGAGCTCCCGGGATTTATCGCCATCGTCGAGGCTGGCAACCAGCTCGACCGGCTGCGTCACATTCTCGAGATAGGCCTTCAACTGGTCCTTGAGCTTGTTGTCCAACATAGCGATGGCCCCCCTGGGCTTCGGTTTCATTGTCAGGCCCGGGCGCGCGGGCGCCCGGTGCGTGCGAAGGTTCGCGAGGGGCCCGGGAAAAGCCCGGGCCCCGGAGGCCGCTTCAGATCTTGCCGACCAGGTCGAGGGACGGCTCCAGCGTCTGCTCGCCTTCTTTCCACTTGGCGGGGCAGACCTCACCGGGATGGTTGCGCACGTACTGCGCGGCCTTGACCTTGCGCAGCAGATCCGCGGCGTCACGGCCGATGCCCTCGGCGGTCACCTCCATGGCCTGGATCACGCCATCCGGATCGATGACGAAGGTGGCACGGTCGGCCACGCCCTCACCCTCGCGGAGGTTCTCGAAGTTGTTGGTGATGGTGTGGGTCGGGTCACCGATCATGGTGTATTGGATCTTGCCGATGGCCTCGGAGGTGTCGTGCCAGGCCTTGTGGGCGAAGTGGGTATCGGTGGAGACGGCGTAGATCTCCACGCCGAGCTCGCGGAACTCGTCGTAGTGATCGGCCAGGTCCTCGAGCTCCGTCGGGCAGACGAAGGTGAAGTCGGCCGGATAGAAGAACACCACGGACCAGTTGCCGCGCAGGTCCTGGTCACTAACCTCGAAGAACTTGCCCTGCTTGAAGGCCTGGGCGGTGAACGGCTTGAGCTCGGTGTTGATCAGCGACATGGATACTCGCTCCTTTGGTTTGCGTGGATGTCGTTGAATGACGCTGTGCAGCATAACCAGGACGAGGTAATGAATGAAATTGATTGTCTAAAACATATCGATTGATAGAGACGATCATTATGGGCCCAGTAGAAAGGCCCAGGGCGAGGGGGCCGGCCAAGGTCCCCTAGTGGAAACCCAGCAAGGGGAGAGGTTTGCCGGCGAGGTGGCAGGATTAGGCTTGGCTCCGGGGCGTCTTCCCCCTTGCTTTTCCCCCGGGAAAACGGCTACAAATACACGAGCAGGGCCAAGGGTCCGCATGCGGCCGTAGTTCAACGGTAGAACCCGACCCTCCCAAGGTCGTGATGCCGGTTCGATTCCGGTCGGCCGCTCCACTATCTTTCGCGTCAGGGGCCTTGCCTCGAGGAGCCCCTTTCCAGCTCACGGATCCAGTCGAGCTGTCCCCCGCTGTATGGTTCGGTGCGCGGATCCATTTCCGCGATCATCGTGGTGGTCCGTGCCATGCTCACGAACGGCGTCTGTTCCGCATTGGGCACCTGCTCCCGGCGGGCACCCAGGGTGGCGGCGGCCATCACCGCGGCGGCGGCGATTACCCCGTGGAAGAGCCCGCCCGTGCCTACCGCGTTCATCAGCTGACCGATGGCGATGGGGCCCGCTACCGCCCCGATCCCCCAGGTGAACAGCAGTGCCCCCGCGACCCCGACGAAGTTCTCCGAGCGCACCCGGTCGTTGATGTGGGCCACTGCGAGGGGATACAGGGTAAAGGTCAGCCCGCCGTAGCCGAGCCCGACGCCCGCCAGGGCGTAGAGGCCGGCATCGGCGACGTAAAGCATGGCCAGGGCGACGCCGATGAGCACGACATTGACCACGGCGATGAGGGTCCGGCGGTCGAAGACGTCCGATAAGTGGCCGAGCGGGTACTGCAGCAGCATGCCGCCAAGGATCATCGCGCTCATGAATACCGCCACGCTCTGTACCCCCACGTGCTCGGCGACGAACACCGGGGCCAGGGCGAAGGCCGAGCTGTTGACGACGCCGGCCCCGAGGCAGATCAGCATCCCCAGCGGCGAGCCCCGGTAGACCAGCGCCAGCGCCATGGGCGCCCGTTCCGGTGGGGTGGGGTGAATGGCCCGGGTCAGGCTGACCGGCACCAGGCACAGCGCCAGCAGGATGGCGTTGATGATGAACAGCTCCGCGCCCGTGACCGGTCGCAGCGTGAGCAACACTTGGCCCAGACCGAGCCCCAGGTAGCTGGTGGTCTGATACAGCGAGAACAGCCGTCCGCGGGCCTGGCCGGCGCCGCGCTCGTTGAGCCAGCTCTCGATGACCATGTACAGGCCCGCCAGGGAGAAGCCGCTGATGATCCGCAGCGCGGCCCAGAACCACGGATTGATCCATAGGGCGTGCAGGAGGGTGGCGGCGGTCACTACGGCCGCGAATACGGCGAAGGCGCGGATGTGGCCGGCGCGGCGGATGATACCGCCGGCGCCGAGGGCGCCGAGCATAAGCCCGGCGAAATAGGCGGAGAGTACCGCGCCGGTGACCCCGGGACTGTAGGCCTCCAGCCCCATGCGTACGGACAGCAACGTGCCCAGTAGCCCGCTGCCGGTCATCAGCACCAGGGTGGAGGCCAGCAGCGCCGTAACGGAGATCAGCAGCGGCAGCATTCACGAATCCGTTCGCGGCGGTGCCCCGGTGGTAGTGATAGTTGCACGCAAATTACGCCTTCGCCGCGTAGCTGTGAAGTCTGCCGCGCGATGCGCCGGAACCGCTAACACAGCGACTGCGGTGTGCTACAAGTTCCAGTAGAGAGGCAGGGAATCGGCGTGCGGCGAAACCTATCGCCGGCGTCGGCACTCTAACCCATCACAAGGCCCCGGCCGCGGGGCATCCAATGGGGGCGCCCCGATCCCGCGGGCCATTCCGTAAGGAGGAGATGGTATGGCGAGCACCAACGGCAGCCCGCACGACCGGCATCAGCACTTCCTCGATTCCATGACCGCCTACACCCAGGAGCATCGGGCGAAGCAGTGGGAGGGCACATTCGGGGAATACCTCGAGCAGGTGGTCGTGCAACAGCCGCGACTCGCGACCCGTTCCAGCCACCAGTATGTCTGGGACATGCTGCGGTGGATGCAGCGCCGGGAGTCGGAGGACAGCGAGGAGGGCGAGGAATTCCGGCTGTTCTCCCAGGAGCTCTTCGGCATGGAGCGGCCCCTGCGCCGCATCATGGACTATTTCAAGGCGGCGAGCGCGGGCTCCGAGGTGGGGCGCCGCCTGTTGCTTCTGCTCGGCCCGCCCTCAGGGGGCAAGTCCAGCCTGGTGATCCTGTTGAAGCGGGGGCTGGAGGAGTACAGCCAGACCGAAGAGGGGGCGCTGTACGCCCTCAAGGGGTCACCGCTGCATGAGAATCCGCTGAACCTGGTGCCCTACAGCCTACGCCCCGAGTTCCGGGAGACCTACGGCGTGGATATCCAGGGGGATCTCTCGCCCTACTGCCGCTCGGTGCTCGAGCGCGAGTACGAGGGCGATTTCATGCGTTACCCGGTGGAGCGCATCTTCCTCTCCGAGGCCAACCGCGTGGGTGTGGGCACCTATGCGCCCCATGATCCCACCACCGCGGACATCGCCGATCTCATCGGCTCGGTGGATCTCGCCAAGGTCTCCGAGTACGGCGACGAGGGCGACCCGCGGGCCTGGAGCTGGTCCGGCGCGGTCTATGCCGCCAGCCGCGGCCTCCTGGAGATGATCGAGATCCTCAAGGTAAAGCGCGAATTCCTGTATCTGCTGCTCACCTTGACCCAGGAGAAGAACGTCAAGGTCTCGCGCTTCCCGCTGATCCATGTCGACGAGACCATCATCGCCCACACCAACCTGGCGGAGTTCCGCAAGTTCCTCCAGGAGAAGGAGAACGAGGCCCTGCTCGACCGAATGGTCATCGTCCAGGTCCCCTACACCCTCAACTACAAGGACGAGGCGCGGATCTACCGCAAGCTCATCGCCCAGGCACCAACGTTCCAGGAGGTGCACCTCGACCCGCATGCCCTGGAGGTGACGGCGGTGTTCGCCGTGCTCTCCCGGCTCAAGCCCTCGGAGCGTGAGGATCTGGATCTCTCCAAGAAGGTGCACCTCTATGCCGACGAGGCGGTGGATGGTGTCTCCGTCAGCGAGAAGGAGCGCATCGAGAACGAGCATGAGGACGAGGGCCTCTCCGGGGTCTCGCCGCGCTTCGTGGTCAACGCGCTGTCGAACGCCATCTCGCGTAGCGACGTCAAGAGCCTGACCAGCATGGAGGTACTGGTGACCCTCAAGGATGCCATCGAGAACGACGCCCGCATCGAGGCCAAGCAGAAGCGGGCCTGGGTGGACTTCCTGGTCACCGCGCGGAAGGACTTCTACAACCACTGGGTCAAGGAGGACGTCCACAAGGCGCTGTTCGTATCCTTCGAGGAGGAGAGCGCCAACCTGCTGGAGAAGTACCTCGACGAGGTGGAGGCGACCCTGGACAACCGCGAGGTCAGCGACCCCATCACCGGTGAGACGCGCCCGCCGGATGAGCGCTTCCTCCGCTCGGTGGAGGAGAAGATCAACATCTCCGACGCCGGCAAGAGCACCTTCCGCCAGGAGGTGGTGCGCAAGGCAATGGTCGCCTACAAGCGCGGGGAGGCCTTCACGCTGGACTCCCACAGCCGCCTCAAGGAGGCCATGGAGCGCTACCTCTTCGAGGAACGCCGCGACGTGCTGCGCCTGGTGACCTCGGTGACCCGGCCCGATGAGGAGGCCCGCGAGAAGATCGCCGCCGTCGAGGAGCGCCTGATCAGTGACTACGGCTATGATCGCCACGGGGCACGCGAGGCGCTCAACTACGTAACCACGCTGCTGTCACAGGAGTAGGGGCAATGGCATTGATACAGGCCCACGGCAGCGACGCCGAGCATCCCTGGTATGACCTCTTCTCCCGGGGCACCCGGGACTGGCTGCGCCACAACCGCCGGGTTCGCGAGGCGGTGCGAAGCCAGCTCCCCGACCTGGTAGCCGACTCGGACATCCTGTCCCGTCCGGATAACCGCACCGTGCAGGTGCCGGTGAAGTTCATGGAACACTACCGCTTCCGCCTGCGGGAGCCCTCCGAGCAGGGGGGCGCCGGCCAGGGCCAGGCCGAGCCCGGGGACGTGCTGCGGCCCGCCCAGCCGGGGGCGCCCGGCCAGGGCCAGGAGGGTGCCGGCGAGGGGGAAGGCGGGGTCACCTTCGTCCTCGAGTTCCGCGTCGACGACATCCTCGACTGGCTCTGGGAGGAGTTGGAACTGCCTAATCTGCAGCCGAAGCAGGGCGACAGCGTCGAGACCGACGAGCTCATCCGCGAGGGCTGGGACCGGCGTGGGGCCCGTTCCCGGCTGGACCGCCGGCGGACCATGCGCGAGGCCATCAAGCGGCGCAGCGCCACGGGCCCGGAGGCGGTGCCCATCAGCAACGACGACCTGCGCTTCCGCCAGCTCGCCCGGCGACGCAAGCCGAGCACCAATGCCGTGGTCTTCCTGCTGCTGGACGTCTCCTCGAGCATGGACGAGCATTGCCGTAAGCTCGCCAAGACCTTCTTCTTCTGGGCGCTCGCGGGGATCCGCCGGCAGTTCTCCGCGGTGGAGACGGTGTTCGTCGCCCACACCGTGGAGGCCTGGACCTTCGAGGAGGAGGCCTTCTTCCAGGTCCACGGCCAGGGTGGTACCCGCAGCTCGTCGGGGCTGCACAAGGTCGAGGAGGAGCTGGAGGCGGGCTACGACCCGTCCCGCTACAACTGCTATCTCTTCTACGCCACCGACGGCCACAACTTCAGCGAGGACCGGGGCCGCGCCACCGAGGCGCTGGCACGATTGGCGCCGCACATGAACTTCATGGGCTACGCCGAGGTGTCCCATCATGGCCACCGGCGGCTGGATACCGAGGTGGCGCTGATCTGGCGGGAGCTGGCTGCCGTGGGCGTGCCCTGCGGGAGCTATGCGCTGAGCGACGACAGCGACATCTGGCCGGCGATCCGCGCGTTCTTCACCGATCAGGCGGATGCCGTGGAGGCAGTGTGAGATGCGACTGACCCTGGAAGACGCCATCCCGCGTATGGAGGCCCTGGCCCGCGAGCAGGGGCTGGAGCACTACCCGGTGGACTTCGAGCTGGTGCCCTCGGCGTTCATGACCGAGATCGCCGTCTACGGCCTGCCCGTGCGCATGCCCCACTGGTCCTTCGGCGTGCGCTGGATCTACCAGATGGTGCAGCACCGCATGGGCCACTCGCGGATCTTCGAGGTGGTGTTCCCGGGCAACCCCAACCGGGCCTTCCTGGTGGACACCAACAGCGTCGAGGAGAATACCCTCGTGGTCGCCCATGTGCTCGGCCACGCGGACTTCTCGCGTAACAATCTCCTGTTCTCCCGCAGCCAGGAGCAGGTGGGCTATCACATCGTCGAGCAGGCGGCGGCCCATGCCCACCGTATCGAGGAGGTGATCGAGACCCTCGGCGAGAAGCGGGTGGAGCAGGTCCTGGACGCGGCCCTGGCGCTGGAGCCCCACATCGACACCGGGCAACCCCTGAACCGGAAACGCTTTCCCGAGGGATACACCGCAGAGTCGCCGGAGCTCGGCGACGGCGAGGGGGAGGAGGCGTTCCGCGAACGCTATTCCACCCTCCCCGGCGAGGGCGGGGGGGTCGGCGAGGCGCCCCGGCGGAAGGGTCCGGCCCGGATCCCGCCACGGCCCGAGTACGACCTGCTTTGGTTCATCGCCCAGTACGCCCCGGAGATGGAGGATTGGGAGCGGGACATCTTCCTCGCCGTCCGCAAGGAGGCCTACTACTTCCAGCCGGTGTTCAACTGCCAGATCATGAACGAGGGGTGGGCGAGCTACTGGCATGCGCGGCTGCTCCGGGAGGCGGATTTCCTGCCCTCGGAGGCCTACGTGGACTGCATGAAGACCCACTCCGATGTGGTCCGCCCCTACGGCGGTGACAACCGCATCTCGCTGCAGGTCAACCCCTATCATCTGGGCTACGTGCTCTGGCAACACATCGTCGAGGAGGAGGGCGTGGAACGGGCGCGGTCGGTGATGCGCGAGGAGGACGACTTCGGCTTCGTGCGCAATTACCTCAGCGCGGAGCGGGCCCGGGAGCTGGAGCTGTTCGTCTACTCGGCCCGCCAGGACGGCCAGATCCGCGTTACCGACGCCAACCTCGCCGAGCTCCACGAGACCCTGCTGGCACCGAAGTACAACTTCGGCGCGCCGCGGGTGGCGGTGGAGGAGCTCGGCCGCGATGGCTCGCTGGTGTTGCGGCAGAACATCGCCGATGACGGCCGCGGCCTGGACCTGGAGCGCGCCCGGTACGTGCTGGATTATATCCACCGCGTGTGGCGGCGGCCAGTGATGCTGGTGACCTGTGACGAGCGCGGCCAGGAGGTGCACCTAACCCCCGGCGGTGAATAGGGTTCACAGGGGGGCTGCGGACCCGCAAACTAAACCGCGACACCGATCCGCCGCCGGGGGAGCGCCCATGGACGCCGAGCTGCTTGAGATCCGTCAGCATATGGGGCGCCATCCCCCCTTCGACCGGATCTCCGATGAGCTGTTGGACGAGGTGGCCGGCAGCGTCGAAGTGGCCTATTTCAAGGCCGGCACTCCGATCCTGGAGGCCGACCAACCCATCGAAGACCTCTGCTACATCCGCAGTGGCGCGGTGGAGGTGTACCGCCGCAACGGCAACCTCTTCGACCGGCTCGGCGAGGGGGATATCTTCGGCCACTTCAGCCTGTTGCGGAATCAGCGGGTGCGCTTTCCGGTCTCGGCCATCGAGGATACGCTGATCTATTTCATCCCCCGCGGGGCCCTGCGGCGGCTCTGCGAGGCCGATGAGCACTTCGCCGACTTCGTGGAGCTCGGTCGTCCGCGGCTGAAGGCCGTGGTAGAGGAGCAGCGCAAGAACAACGAAATGATGGTGGCCCGGGTGCGCAAGCTGATCACCCGACCGCCGCTGATCGTCGAGGCCACCGACAGCGTGCAGGAGGCCGCACGACGGGTCACCGAGGGCCAGGCCTCGGCGGTCCTGGTGGTGGATGCCGTCACCGAGAATCCCCGTTACACCTATACCGACAACGACGGCCGGCAGTGGCAGGTCCGGGGCATCCTCACGGATACCGACTTCCGGGCGCGGGTCGTGGCCGAGGGGCTGCCACCGGAGACCGCCGTGGGCGAGGTGGTGGGCGATCGCCTGGTGGCCGTGCAGTCCGATGAATCCATCCATGAGGCGATGCTGTGCATGCTGCGCAGCAATGTCCATCACCTGCCGGTGATGCACCGGCGCCGGCCCATCGGCATTGTCCATCTCTCCGATCTGATTCGTTACGAGACCCATAGCAGCCTCTACCTGGTGGACGCCATCTTCAGCCGGAACAGCGCGGAGGAGCTCGCCGGGCTGTTGCCCGAAGTGCGCGCGACGTTCGTGCGCATGGTCCGCGACGGAGCCGACTCCCGAATGGTGGGCAGTGCCCTGTCCACCATTGGCCGGAGCTTCACCCGGCGGCTGCTGGAGCTCGCCGAACAGGAGCTCGGACCCCCGCCGGTGCGGTACGCGTTCATGGCGCTGGGTTCGATGGCCCGCAACGAACAGAGCATCGTCAGCGATCAGGACAACGCCCTGGTACTCGGCGACGACTTCGACCCGGCACGCCACGATGCGTACTTCCTGGAGCTGGCGCGGCGGGTCAGCGACGGCCTCGCCGCCTGCGGTTATACCTACTGTAAGGGCGACGTGATGGCCACCAATCCGCGCTGGCGCCAGCCGTTGTCGGTATGGCGGCAATACTTCAGTGACTGGATCGATCACCCCACCCCGGAGCGGCTGCTGCACAGCAATATCTTCTTCGACCTGGACAGCGTCTACGGGGAGAATCCCTTCGTGGAATCCCTTCAGGATCTCGTCGCCGAGCGGGCCAAGAACAGCGAGCTCTTCCTGGCGGCGATGGCGCGCAACGCGCTGAATCGTACCCCTCCCCTAGGGTTCTTCCGGGACTTCGTCATGGAGAAGGACGGCAAGCACAACAACTCCATCAACGTCAAACGGCGTGGCACCGCGCCGCTGGTGGATCTCATCCGGGTGCATGCCCTGGCTTGTGGTTCGCGGGCGCAGAATTCCTTCGAACGCCTCGACGACATCGGCCGCACGCAGTTGCTCGGCCCGGGCGTGGGCGATCGGCTGCGCGAGGCGCTGGAGTTCCTCAGCATCTCGCGAATCCGTCATCAGGTCGTGGACCTGGAGAACGAGCGCGAGCCGGATAACAATATCGAACCGGAGAACGTTCCGGCCACCGAGCGGCGCAATCTCAAGGAGGCGTTCCAGGCCCTGAGCAATGCCCAGAAGTTCCTGAAGTTCCGCTATCCGATGCCGGCCGGACGCTGAGCATGGCGTGGTGGCGACGCGGGCACCTGGCGGACAGCGGCACCTGGCCCGCCTACATGGGGGACCGTGCGGCACGGGCGCTGTCACCGCGGCTGGCGCGGTTCTACGCGGCCGGTGTGCCGGCCCCGGAGACGCCTATCGGCGAGACCCCGCTGGTAGCCCTGGACATGGAGACCACGGGCCTGGACGAGGCCCGCCACGCCATCGTCAGCATCGGCGTGGTCCCGTTTACCCTGCGGCGCATCCAGGTCTCGGGGCGCCGTTACTGGGTGCTGCACCCCTCGCGGGCGCTGGAGGAACGGTCGGTGACCTTCCACCATATCACCCATGCGGATATCGAGAATGCCCCGGATCTCTCCGCAGTGCTCGGCGAGGTGCTGGACGGCCTGGCCGGCCGCGTCGCAGTGGCCCACTACTGCCGCATCGAGCGTACATTCCTCGATGCGGCGGTGTGGGAGCGCTTGGGGGAACACCTGCTCTTCCCCATGATCGACACCATGGCGCTGGAAGCGCAACGCTATCGCACGTCCCTGCCATCGAGGGTGCGCCGCTGGCTGGGTAGGCCCCCGGTCTCCATCCGCCTCAACGACAGCCGCGCCCGCTACGGCCTGCCGCCGTATCATGCCCATCACGCCCTGGTGGACGCACTGGCCACGGCGGAGTTATTGCAGGCACAGATCGCGGCGCACCACAGCCCGGAGACTCCGGTCGGTGAGCTGTGGTGCTGAATCAAAAAGGGGCGGCCGCGGCCGCCCCTTGTCCGCCACTGTTGGGTGTCAGCCCCGGGGCTCGTCCATCAGCCCCCTGACCACCGCGTAACAAGCGGCCAGCAGCACCAGGGTGAACGGCAGGCCCGTGGAGATGGCCGCCGCCTGCAGGGCGCCCAGGCCGCCGCCGAGTAGCAACGCGATGGCGATAGCGCCCTCGATGATGGCCCAGAAGATGCGCTGGGGCTTGGGCGCGTCCACCTTGCCGCCGGCGGTGATGGAGTCGATCACCAGGGAGCCGGAGTCCGAGGAGGTGACGAAGAAAACGATCACCAGCACGATGCCGACGAAGGAGGTGATCGCCGCCAGGGGCATCTGCTCGAGCATCACGAACAGCTGCAGCTCCAGGCTCGCGTCCTGCACCGCCTCGATGCCCTGGCCCACCACCTGCTCGATGGCGGTGTTGCCCATGGCGCTCATCCAGAGCACGGAGATGACCGTGGGCACCAGCAGCACGGCGATCATGAACTCACGCACCGTCCGGCCACGGCTCACCCGGGCGATGAACATGCCAACGAAGGGCGACCAGGAGATCCACCAGGCCCAGTAGAAGGCCGTCCAGCCCTCCATGAAGTTGCTGTCCTCACGGCCGAAGGGGTTGGACAGGGCCGGCAGGTTGACCACGTAGCTCCATAGGTTCTCGAAGAAGCCGGTGGCGATGAGCAGCGATGGCCCCACCACGATCACGAACAGCAATAGCACCAACCACAGCACCATGTTGAACTTGGAGAGCTGCTGCACGCCCTTGTCCACGCCCAGCACGATGGAGCCCAGGGCCACTGCCGTGATGCCCATGACCAGCACCACCATGGTGACATCGTTGTTGGGCAGGCCGAACAGGTACTCCAGCCCTGCAGCCGCCTGGGAGGCACCGATCCCCAGTGAGGTGGCGAGACCGAACAGCGTGGCGAATACCGCCAGGATGTCGATGATGTGACCCCACCAGCCCCAGACACGCTCGCCGAGAATGGGGTAGAACACCGAGCGCATGGTCAGCGGCAGGCCCTTGTTGAAGGAGAACAGCGCCAGGGCCAACGCCACGATGGCGTAGATGCCCCAGGGGTGGAGCCCCCAGTGGAAGATAGTGGCGGCCATGCCGAGCTGCGTTGCCGCGGCCTGGTCACCGGCGGCGGCCCCCAGTGGTGCCCAGTCGGTGCGGACGCCGCCCTCCATGGAGGTCCCGCCGAGGGCGGTGCCGAAGTGGGTGATGGGCTCAGAGACCCCGTAGAACATCAATCCGATGCCCATGCCCGCGGCGAAGAGCATCGCGAACCAGCCCGGATAGCCGAAGTCCGGTGTGGCGTGCAACCCGCCCAGGCGTACCCGTCCCAAGGGCGTGAATATGAGCACGATGGAGAGGATCACGAAGATATTCCCGGCCAGCAGGAAGAACCAGGCAAGGTTGCCGGTTATCCACGTGCGCAGGCCGTTGAATACCGGATCCATCTGGGCCTGCAAGGCCAGGGTGATGATGACGAAGAACAGGATCACCAGCGAGGAGATGCTGAAGACCTTGCCGTGCAGGTCCACGTCCACTCCGAACTTCCGGGTGGTGACGTTGTCCTGCCCGATTACGTAGTCCGTGTCGATGAGATTGGCGGGGCCCTCCGGCGCGGGCACACCGGTGGAGCCCTCCTCGGGCCCCTGCCCGTTGTTATCGTTCGGCTCGTTTGCCACGGCTCTCTCTCCTTATTCTGGGTGTTGTGCCTCAGTGCGGCAGCCCTAGCCCTGTTCGGCAGGTGGCCTCACCAGGAACACCGAGACCTCGGTGTGGGTGGCGATCTTACCGCCGTGGGCCGGCATGACGGCGTCGAGATGACGCGGCAGGTGGGTCGCCATGACCACCAGGTCCGCCCCCACGTCCTCGATGGCCTCCAGGAGTACATCGTCGAGGTCGGCGACGGGATCCGGCGAGGTGATCACCCGGGCGCTGGCCTTCTGCCCATGCACCTGCCCCTGCTCTTGGGCAAAGGCGTCGAGCTTTTGCTGGTACTCCTCGGGGGTGCGGGCCACCGTGCCGGGCGTGGTGGCGGTCACCCCCACGTAGCAGACCTCGGCGCCGTAGTGGCGGGCGAGATCCGCCGCGGTGGTCAGCGCCGGCTGAATGGCGTTCACATGCGCCAAGTCCACCGGCACCATGATCTTTCGGTACATGAATCCTCTCCTTGTCGACTGCGTGCTCGGATCATGGAGACGTGTCGCCGTCCGGCGTCACTGACCCTAGTATGGTAGACGAGATATCAATCGCCTACCGATAGCATTCCAGTATCCGTGCGGCAAGGTGCTGTGTCCGTTTCCGTTTGCGGGGCTTGCAGCGTCCGGGCCCACGTCGCGGGCTGACGACGGTCGCCGGGGGCAGGGCAGCAGCCACGCGCTGCAGTGGTGAGTGCCTTGCCTTCGGGATAGGCTGGCTGCCCGTCGTCGCAGACGAGGCCGGATCATGGAATCCGCTCCCGCCTTCCTATTCATCGGTCTGCTGTTCCTGGCCATGGGCCTGACCCGGTGGCTGTTCGAGCGCCTGCCGATCACCACGGCGATGGTGTACCTGGGCATCGGCTTCGTTGCGGGCCCCACCCTGCTCGGCGCCTATCACTTCAATCCCCTCAAGCAGTCGGAGGTCCTGGAGCTTGTCACCGAGCTGGCGGTGCTGCTGTCGCTGTACACCGCCGGTGTGAAAATGCCGGGTCCTTTCAGCCCGTGGCGCTGGCGGAATACGGTGATGCTGGCCACGGTGGCGCTCGGGGTGACCATCGCGGTGATGGCGGCCTTCGGCAACCTCGTGCTAGGTCTGCCACTGGGCGCCGCCGTGGTGCTGGGCGCCATCCTTGCCCCAACGGACCCGGTACTGGCTACCGACGTGCAGGTGCGCCACCCCGGCGACCGGGACCGGTTGCGGCTGGCGCTCACCTCGGAGGCGGGCCTCAACGACGGCACCGCCTTTCCCTTCTTCCTTCTGGGGATGGGGTTGCTGGGCCTGCACCCGCTGGGCGAGGCCGGCCTAGGCTGGCTGGTGCGGGACGTGCTTTGGGCCAGTGCCGCGGGTGTGGCTATCGGTGTCTCAGCCGGCGTGGTGCTTGGTCATGTCGCTGCGTACCTCCGGCGCTCCCGGCCGGGGGTCGCGCTGATGGATGACTTCCTGGGCCTGGGGCTCATCGGCGCGGTCTACGGTGTCTGTGTGCTGGTGGATGCCTACGGTTTCCTGGCCGTGTTTGCCGCGGCCGTGGCCCTGCGACGGACCGAGCTTCGAGCCTCGGCCTCGGCGGGTGCGCGGGTCACCGACTCTTCACTGCTGTTCAAGGAGCAGCTGGAACGACTCAGCGAGGTGGTGGTGATCCTGCTGGTCGGCGGCACGCTGTTCCTGGATTCCTGGAGCTGGCGGGCCGTGGCTACCGCGGCGTTCCTCTTCCTGGTGGCGCGTCCGTTGGGCGTGTGGGTGGGGCTGCTCGGCAGCCGGTCCCCGCGGCGGATGCGCTGGATGAGCGCCTGGTTCGGGGTGCGTGGCATCGGTTCGCTGTACTATCTGATGTATGCGATCAATCACGGCGTCGAGGAGTCGCTGGCCCTGGAGCTGATCCACGTCACCCTGATCGTGGTCACGATGTCGATCCTCGTCCACGGCATCAGCGTCAAGCCCATGCTCAGTCGCTACTGGCGGCCCTCACGGCCGCCGCCGGTGTCGGCAAGCGCCCGCAGCTCGCCATGAAAGGGCCCGTCGCCCATCAGGTCCAGGCTGCGGGCGATGCGGACCCGGTCCTCGGCGCGGGGCAGAGCCTCCAGGGCGGTGAGTATCCGGGCCGCCTGGCCGGCCTCCACCGTGCCGATGAGGGGCTGGCCCAGTCCCATGATGTACTTGGCCCGCTGTAGGTCCGGGAAGTGGCGCGGGTCGTCCTGCATGGCCCGGAACAGCCGGGTCACTGCCTCCAGTGCTCGCTGCACCTCCCGCCAATCCCCCGCGGCTGCTGCGGACAGGATGTGGAGGTACTGTTCCAGGGCGAAGGACATGGCACCGGAGGTGATCCCGGCGCGTGGGCGGCCCGCCGGATCATGGCCAGGCCCGTCCTGCAGGGCCTGCGCCAGATGCGGGTCCCAGCCCTGGACGATCTTGAGGCGCTGCAGCCGGGGATCGGCCAGGAAGCGCGCGGTGCTGGCGGCGTAGTCCACTTCTGTGACCTTGACCGCGACGATGTGCCCACCGCCGGGCCCCGCCAGCACACGGGCGGTGGCCTCCGGCGACAGGGGCAATCCGCTGACATCGGAGATGGAGTACAAGCCCACCGCCAGCCCGCGATCCGCGGCGGCCGCCACCAATGGTGCCAGCGAGGCCGCCACCCGGGCACCATCGGCGTCGGGGGGCAGATCGGTGCCGGGGCGCAGGAAGACCACCGGATAGCCCTGTCCCGCGACCTGATCCATCAGCCGTGTGTTGGCGGCCTCGCCGTCCTCGGGACGGAGCAGGGCCATGGGGACAGCCTCCCCAATGTGGGCCGACGCGGCGCATTCGAACCATTCGGTGAGCTCCTCGACGGTGCGTAGGTGCCCCTGGCCGGTGGACGAGGCGATGAGCAACCCTTCGACGCCCCGCTCCGCGAGCCGCTCAAGGAATGCCCGCATCCGCTCCGGGTCCAGGTGGCGCCGCGGCAATTCCCCGCGGGTGGCGTCGAAGCAGGCCACGGTGGCGTGGGGAAAGCGCCCCACCGGGTCCGCGATGAGCTCGGCGCTGGTCCGTGGCATGGGCGTACCTCGCGTATCGGCCATTCCACGCCTATGCTAGACGTTGACCGTTGCCGTGACGATCTCACCGTGGGGGATATGCCATGCAGGGCCTGGAGGAAGCACTGGAAGCGCTGGGACTTCCCGAACGGGATGGCTATGCGTTGACGCCCTCGGGCCAGGCGTTCCCGGACGGCGGTCACTACCGTATCGAGATCTCCGGGGTGGAACGCGTCTCCGCGCTGCGGACATTGACCGCCGAATCGGCCCGTGAGGGCGTGCCGGTCCACCGAATCATTGCCACTGTCGGCGGGGCCACCTATCTGACGCGCTCCGAGCTGGAGGAATTCGCCGTCCTCGCCCGGGAGGCTCGAATCGAGGTGGTGATGACCCTGGGGCCCCGGCGGGGCTGGGATACCGGCCGCCAGATCACCACGGCGGAGGGCCTGGTTTCCGGGATGCGACTCCGGGGCATGGACGGGGTCCGCCAGTGGCTGGCGGACCTGGAGCGCTGCCTGGAGGCGGGGTTCCGCGGCTTCCTGGTGGCCGACGAGGGTCTGCTGTGGCTGCTCGACGAGCTCCGCAGCCGCTCGGTGATCCCGCCCGAGACCATCTTCAAGCTCTCCGTGTTCGCGGGCCAGGCCAATCCCGCCGGCGCCCGCGTGGCGGAGCGTCTCGGCGCTGATACCTTCAACCCGCTGGCGGACCTCACGGTGCCCATGCTTGCCGCCGTACGCCAGAGCATCTCTATACCCATGGATGTATACATGTGCCTGGTCAACGCCATGGGCGGGTTTGTGCGCTTCCACGAGGCCGCCGAGATCGCTCGCGTGGCCTCGCCGTGCTACTTCAAGTTCGAGCCGGGGCCCTCGGAGGCCGAGATCTACGCCCCCTGGAATCCTCCCGAGTATCATGACCGCATGATCCGAGAGCGGGTGCGCAACGCGGCGGTGACCATGGAGCTGATCGCCCGCTCGGACCCGTCGATCCGCTGCTCGCCGGCGGGCGGCGAGGACCTCCATATCCCCCGCTAGCACCACCCCCGCAGGTGGATTGCCTCTTCCACACGCTTGAGGGCATTGATCCACGCGCCCAGCCGTACCGAGCGCAGGTCATGGCCGTGGGCGGTGTGCAATGCCGCTTGGTAGGCATCGAGCAGGCGCTTGCGGCGCAGGCCATTGATGGTGTCCGCATCCCAGTAATCGTCGTACAGGCCCTGGGTGCGTTCCATCTGGCAGACGTGGACGCTGCCGCTGTTGGCGATGATGTCGGGCACGATGCGCACGCCACGCTCGAGGAGGATCTCCTCGCCCTCCAGGGTGGTGGGGCCGTTGGCCGCCTCCACCAGTAGTCCGGCCTGAATCGCGGCGGCGTTGTCGGCGGTGATCACGCCCTGCACGGCGGCGGGGATGAGGATGTCGCAGGCGCCCGTGAGCAGCGCCGCGTTGCTGAGCGGCTCCGCGCCGGGGAAGCCGGTGACGGTACCGTTGGCGGTCGCGTGTTCGCGGACGGCAGGGATATCGAGGCCGTCCCCGCGGTGTATGGCGCCACGGCTGTCGGAGACCGTCACCACCCGGCAGCCCGCTTCGTGGAGCATCGCCGCGACGACCGCGCCCACCTGCCCGAGGCCCTGCACCGCCGCAGTGGTGTCGTCCAGGTCGCGGCCCATGTCGTCCACCGCCTTCGCCGTCGCGTCGAAGACGCCCCGGCCCGTGGCCTCGGCCCCGCCCAGGGAGCCGCCGAGGATCGCGGGCTTGTCGTTGATCGCCGCGGGGTAGTGCCCGCCGGTGATCTGTTCGTACTCGTCGAGCATCCAGGCCATGGTCCGGGCGTTGGTGCCTATGTCGGCGCCGGGCACGTCCAGGGCGGGTCCCGCCGGGCGAAGGAAACGGATATACGCCCGGCACAGCCGTTCGTATTCGCGTTCGCTGAGCTGCCGCGGGTCAGCGACGATGCCGCCCTTGCCGCCGCCGGCAGGGATATGGCCGGCGGCATGCTTGACGGTCATCAGCAGCCCCAGGGCCTTCACTTCCCCCGCCGTGACGTGGGGGGCGATCCGGGTGCCGTCCCGGCACGGGCCGAGGGCATCGTTGTGGCGTACCCGGTAGGCCTCGAAGATACGGCGGCGCCCGTCGTCCATCTTCAACGGGATGCGAAAGGAGAGCACCTTCAACGGGCCCGACAGCAGCTCGACCACCGCGGGGTCGATGCCGCCGTGTTCGCCGGCGCGCCGCAGCAGGGCGTTGGCCTGCTCGAGGAAGTCATACATGCTTGCCGCTCCGTTGCCGGGAAATCGCGGGGCCGTGCCCCACCGGGCCGACCCGCATGCCGCTCACCCCCGGGGTGGCGAGCTCAGCGGGGCGATGCGAAACAGGTACTCGGCCTCGTGGCCGGCCCCGCCGAAGTGCTCCGCGGTGAAGTACTCATGCTCGCTCATCTGCGCCCCCTCCGCCTCGGCCACGGCCGCGAACAGCGCCCGGGAGGCGGTGTTGGAGCGGGTGATGGTGGTGTTCAGCTCGGTCACGCCGCGGCAGCTGTCCCGGGAGAGGATGGACTGGATCATCCGTCGCCCCAGGCCATGACCGCGCCCGCCGGCGGCGACGCCTACCTGCCACAGGAAATAGATGGACGGATCCCGCGGCATGCGGTAGCCGGTGACGAAGCCCACCAGCCGGCCGCCTTTCTCCGCGACGATGCAGGTGTCCGCGAAATGGGTGCACTGCAGGAGGTTGCAGTAGACCGAGTTCTCGTCGAGGGGCTTGCATTCCCGTACCAGCGCATGCAACGGCGCACCGTCCTCCGCAGTGGGCTGGCGCAAGGTGATCTCCTGGGAGTCCGTGGTGGTGCTCATGGCTCTCCATCCGGCGCTGCGGTTCGCCTTCAGAGTAGTCCCCGGCTCGGGGCCGCGGCAAGCAAGGGCTGTCGAGGCGGGCCATGGCGGGTACCCTGTGCCGCAAGTCACGCAGGGGGCAGGCCATGCAGCGATCACCGAGCCCGCGGATCGACCGCGCCACCCGCATCCACTGGACGGTGCTGGCCATCGTCCAGCTCATCATGCTGGTGGAGCTCGGCGTTGCCGTCGCCGAGGGCCACTGGGGCACGGCGCTGCTAGTGGCCGCCATCATGGGGGTCACCCTGGTGCCCGCGCGGCTGGGCCGCCGGTTCCGTGTCCACGTCCCGGCGGAGCTGCAGCTGCTGACGGTGCTGTTCATCTTCGCCGCGCTGTTCCTCGGTGAGATCCACAGCTACTATGAGCGTATCTGGTGGTGGGACATCGCCCTGCATGCGGGCTCCGGCCTGCTGTTGGGGATCCTGGGCTTCCTGCTCGTCTACGTGCTCAACGAGAGCGAGCGGGTGGGCATGCACCTGCACCCGCGCTTTGTCGCACTGTTCGCGTTCCTGTTCGCAGTGGCCGTGGGTACGCTCTGGGAGATCTTCGAGTTTGCGATGGACCAGCTCGCCGGTACACGAATGCAAAAGCCTATGCTGGGCGACCCCTCGGGGCTGACCGACACCATGTGGGACCTCATCGTCGATACCCTTGGGGCTCTCGCCATCAGTGTGTTCGGCTGGTGGTACATGAGCCACGGGAGGAAGTCGTTCCTGGAGGCGTGGATCCAGGCATTCATCGAGCGCAATCCGCGGCTGTTCCGGCGTGGCCGCAACCGCGCCGGATGAGGCGGTTCAGAGCTCGGGGTCGTCCAGCGGGCTGTTCAGGGAATGGGCGGAGAGGATGTCGTCCAGGCCCGAATCCTCGCGGCTGACGTCCATGGAGCCGGACCAGTCCTCGGGGGGCTCGATGGGGCTGGCATGGATCTCATGCCAGCTGTCGAGATCCAGCTCTTCCACGGCCCCGTCGAAGTACTGGATCTCCACGCTCTGATCGTCGGGGTCGTAGGCCACTACCTCAAAGGTGTCACCGCCCGCCGCCATGTACCAGTCGCCGATGACCGGTTCGCCGCCCATCGCCATTTCCGACCTCCCCACCTCCGCGAGGTGCACTCGTCGAAATGCTCGCCCCACGTATAGGAAGCCCGCCGTCGCTGTGCAACGGCGGCCTGACGGGCGGCAGATCCGCGGCGTCACGGGCAGGGATTGGAGTTATCGTGATGGATGGCCTCGATCCCCGTGAGCACCTCGTCGGAGAGGTCGAGCTCTTCGCTGGCGAGGTTCGTCTCCAGCTGCGCCAGGGAGGTGGCGCCGACGATGTTGCTGGTGAGGAACGGCCGCGAGCTCACGTAGGCGAGCGCCATCTGCGCGGGGTCCAGTCCGTGCTCCCGGGCCAGGGCCACGTAGCGCGCGGTCACCGATTCGCCGGGCTCGCCCAGGTAGCGCTGGAAGTGGCTATAGCGCGTCAGTCGGGCACCCTCCGGCCGGGCGCCGTCCAGGTACTTGCCCGTCAGGGCGCCGAAGGCCAGCGGTGAGTAGGCCAGCAGGCCGGGCCCCTCGCGGTGGGCGATCTCGGCCAGCCCCACCTCGAAGGTGCGATTGAGCAGGTTATAGGGGTTCTGCACCGAGACCACCCTGGGCAGGTCGTACTTCTCCGCCAGGCGCAGGAAGCTCATCACGCCCCAGGGGGTCTCGTTGGACACGCCCACATAGCGGACCTTGCCCTCGTCGACCAGACCGGCGAGGGCGCGCAGGGTCTCCTCGATGGCGGGGTCCCGATCCTCGCTGGGGTATTCGTAGCCGAGCCGGCCGAAGTAGTTGCTCCGCCGTCGGGGCCAGTGCAGCTGGTAGAGGTCCACGTAGTCGGTGCCCAGCCGCCGTAGGCTCCCTTCCAGGGCCTCGCGCAGCCCCCCGGCGTCGTAGCTCGGTGCCCCGTCGCGGATGTACTTGATCCCGGGGCCCGAACACTTGGTGGCAATGAAGAAGCGATCGCGGGGTGCGCCGGCGGCGAAGTAGCTGCCGATGTAGCGCTCGGTGGTCCCCCAGGTGTCCTCGTGGCTGGGCACGGGGTACATCTCGGCGGTGTCCAGGAAGTCGATCCCGCGCTCGTGGGCGAGGTCCATCTGGGCGTGGGCCTGCGCCTCCGTGTTCTGGTGGCCCCAGGTCATGGTGCCGAGGCACAGGCGACTGACGGTAACGCCGGTACGTCCGAGTGGGCGTTTCTCCATGCTGACTCTCTTTCTTCCGGATGGCTGTTAAACGCCCAAGTATGCGTCGCCCGGGATCGCCGGTCCAAGGGGACCCTGGTAACCGCGGCCACCGGTGCCGTATCCTCGCCGCTCTCCAGGGTTGCGGGAGCGGACGGTGCACACGCTGGTCCTCGGCGCCATCAAGTCGGGCAAGAGCCGCTATGCGGAGACGCTGGCGGCGGCCACCGGTGACGAGGTGGTCTACCTCGCCACCGCGGATCCCGGCGATGCCGGCATGCGCGAGCGCATCGCCCGGCACCGAGCCCGCCGGCCCGCCCACTGGTACACCCGGGAGACCGGGGAATCCCTGGCCGCCGCCATCGACGCCGAGGCCGCCGCCGGGCGCTGCCTGATCGTCGATTGCCTGACCCTGTGGCTGGTGCGTTTCCTCGAGCGGCCGGACGCCTGGGCGGCGGAGCGGAGCGCCTTGTTGGAGCTCCTTCCGGCGTTGCCCGGCAGTGTGGTGATGGTGAGCAACGAGGTGGGCGGTGGGGTCATCCCCGCCGATCCCATCTCCCGATGGTTCGTGGACGAGGGCGGGCGTCTGCATCAGGCGCTTGCCGCGTGCTGTCAGCGAGTGGTGTTGGTGACCGCCGGGCTGCCGCTGACGCTGAAGGACGACTTATGAGCGTTGTCATCCCGCCACCGGATCGTGATGCGATGGAACGCGCCGCCGCCCGTCAGGCGGAGCTGACCAAGCCGCCGGGTGCGCTGGGCCGGCTGGAGTCGCTCGCGGTACGCCTGGCCGGCCTGCAGGGACGTATCTGCCCGGTACTCGACGACGTCCGCATCCTCGTGTTTGCCGCGGATCACGGTGTCGTGACCCGCGGGGTGTCTGCCTTCCCGGCGGAGGTGACGGTACAGATGGTGGCGAATTTCGCCGCCGGCGGTGCCGCGGTCAGCGTGCTCGCCCGGGAGCTGGGAGCGGCGCTGGAGGTGGTGGACGTTGGCACTGCCACCGACTACGCGGTGCCGGCCGGCGTGCGGCTGCGCCGGGCGGGCAGGGGCACCGATGATTTCACCGTCGGTGCGGCCATGGACGAGGCCGCGTTCGCCGCGGCAGACGAGGCCGGTCGGGAGGTCGCGGCGGAGGCGGCCGCCGGCGGGACACGGCTGCTCATCGGCGGCGAGATGGGGATCGCCAACACCACCGCGGCGACGGCGGTGGCCTGCGCATTGCTCGGCGCGGAGCCGGGGGCGCTCACCGGTCCCGGGACCGGCCTGGACGCCACTGGTCGGGCCCACAAGGCAGCGGTGATCCGCCAGGGGCTGGAGCGCCATGGTGCTGCGCTGTCGGGCGCGGACGAGGCCCTGCGGCGCCTCGGCGGCTTCGAGATCGTGGCCCTGGCGGCGGCCATGGAGCAGGCCGCCGCGGAGGGCGTGCCCACCCTGGTGGACGGTTTCATCACCAGCGTCGCGGCCCTTGCGGCGGTGCGCCGCCAACCGGATCTCGCCCCGTGGCTGCTGTTCGCCCACCGCTCCGCGGAGCCTGGCCATGGTGCGGTCCTCGAAGCGCTGGGCGGGGAGCCGCTGCTGGATCTCGGCATGCGACTTGGCGAGGGCAGCGGGGCGGCGGTGGCGGTGCCGCTGTTGCGCCTGGCTTGTGCGTTGCATGGCGGCATGGCCACCTTTGCCGAGGCGGCGGTGGCGGCTGGGGAGGCGGGATGCAGCGGATAGAAACCCAAGATGCGCGTTTCGTTGACCTGATCCGCCACGGCATGCCCGTGGGCGGCCAGCGCTACCGTGGCCATCGTGACGACCCCCTCTCGGAGCAGGGCTGGCGGCAGATGTGGGCGGCCGTCGGTGACGCCGCCCCCTGGGACCTGGTGGTCACCTCGCCGCTCACGCGCTGCCGGGCCTTCGCCGAGTCGCTCGCGGCCCGCCATGCCATCCGGTTGGTCGTGGAGCCCCGCTTCGCCGAGATCTCTTTCGGGGAATGGGAGGGGCGCACGGTCACCGAGATCCTGGCCCAGAGCCCGGAGCAGCTGAGTGGGTATTGGGCGGACCCGGTGGCGGGTACACCGCCGGGCGGGGAGTCCCTGGAGGCCTTCCGCGGGCGTCTGCTGGCCGGCTGGGAGGCGCTGCTTGCCCGCGATTGCCGCCGTGCCCTGCTGGTGGGCCATGGCGGCCTGATCCGGGTGCTCACCGCCGCGCTGCTGGATATGCCCCTTGCCGCGGCCCTGCGCCTGGAGGTGCCCAATGCCGCGCTCACCCGCTTTCGCGTGCAGTCGGATATCAACGGCCGAGTGAGCCCGAGCCTGGTCTACCACGCCCGGGAGCGATTATGAGCATGCCGCTGCGCATCGCCTTCGTCTTCCTTACGCGGTTGCCGGTGGCCGTGGGTGACGTGGACGCCGCCGCCGTGGGGCGTTCGCTGGCCTGGTACCCGGTGGTCGGCCTGGCGATCGGCGGCGCGGCCGCCGCAGTGGTGGGTGTCGCCTGGGATACGCCGGTGCTCGCGGCCGCCCTGGCGGTGGCGGTGCTGGCGGGGCTCTCCGGCGCGCTGCACCTGGATGGGTTGGCCGATACCGCGGATGCCTGGGTGGGTGGCCTCGGTGACCGGGCGCGGACCCTGGCGATCATGAAGGACCCCTACTGCGGACCGGTGGGGGTGGTGGCCATTGGTACCGTGCTCATGGTGGAGCTGGCGGCGCTGGCCAGCCTGGTGGAGGCCGGGCACTGGCTGCCGGTGGTTGTCGCCGGGGTGCTCAGTCGGGCGGTGGCACCGCTGCTGTTCCTGACCACCCCCTATGTACGCCGGGAGGGCCTGGGTGCGGCGCTCGCCCGGCATATCGACGTCACCGGCGTCCGGCTGGCTCTGGGCGCGGCCCTGGCGGTGAGCCTGCTCGCCGGATGGAAGGGCCTGTTCGCCGTGGCGGTGGCGCTGGTGCTCGTCTACGCGCTGCGGGCGGCGTTCCTGCGGCGCCTCGGCGGCATCACCGGGGATACCGTCGGCGCGGCCATGGTGCTCACCGAGGCCCTGACACTGGTGGTCATGGCGCTGGTTTCCTGAGCGCTAGAGGAAGAGCGCCAGCAGCACCGCACCGAGCGCCAGGCGGTAGGCGACGAACGGGGTCATGCCGACGCGCGCGAGCAACGCCAGGAACGCGCCGATACAGGCATAGGCGGCTAGCGCGGAGCTGAGCGTGCCGATGGCGAGTGCCCCCCAGTGTACCGGGGCGTCACCGGTGATGAGACCCAGCGCCTTCCAGCCCCCCGCCAAGGCGATGGTGGGGATGGACAGCAGGAACGAGAACCGTGCCGCGGCGGTGGGTGCCAGGCCGAGGGCGAGGCCGGCGGTCATGGTGACGCCGGAGCGGGAGGTACCCGGGATCACCGCCAGGCACTGGGCGAGGCCGATGAGCAATGCCGCTCCGGCACCGATGGCATGCTCTTGGGCGCGCCCGCGGCCGAAGCGCCAGGCGAGCCACAGGGGGACCGCGAAGACGAGGTTGGCCCCGGCGATCACCAGCGGCCCTCGGAGCAGGGTCTCGGTGGCCTCGTCCAGGAGCAGGCCCACCGTGATCACCGGCAGGGTGGCCAGCAGGATCATGGCACCGAGTCGGCCCTCGCCCTGGAGCCGGCGTTGGTGCAGGCTCCCCAGGGTGTCCGCAGCCAGGGTGACCAGGGTGGTGCGGAAGTAGGCGAGCACCGCGACTAGCGTGCCCACGTGAACGGCCACGTCGAAGGCGAGGCCTTGGTCGGGCCAGCCGGTCAGCACCGGCACCAGGATCAGATGGGCGGAGCTGGAGACCGGGAGGAACTCGGTGAGTCCCTGGACGATGCCGAGGCAGAGGGCCTGCAGCCAGTCCATGCCCTCAGTTCGGCCCGGCCGGGCCCAGGCCGAGCCGGCCACCCTGCTCCGCGATGCGGAAGCCGGACAGTGCGCTGTCCATACCCCGGCCGGCGGCGAGGACCTTGAAGCGCTCGCCCATGCCGGCGGGCATCATCAGGGTCTTGGCCTGTTGGGCCAGAATGGCCCCGCTCTCCGCATCGGCGGCCATCTCCGCCTCCAGCAGCGCCGGCAGCCCGGCACCGAGCAGGAAGTGGGCCTGGGTGGTGAAGCCGAGCAGATCCAGGCCCGTATCCATGGCGGCCCGGCCCACCGCGGTGAAGTCCACCGAGGCGGTGATGTCCTGCAGGCCGGGATACCACAGGGCGTCGTCATGGGCGCGGTGGCGATAGTGGCATAGCAGCGTGCCCATGGAGCGCTGGGGGTGATAGTACTCCCGGCGCGGGTAGCCGTAGTCGATGAGCAGGGCCGTACCCCGGTCCAGGCAGCCCGATAGCGCGGCCATCCAACCCCCGACACCGGGACAGTACTCGCTGGTGTAGCCTTCGGGCAGTGGTGCGCCGAGGTCCGCCTCTATGGCCTGGACGGCGCGGCGCAGGGTCTCGTCGGCGGCGATCAGGGTGTATTCCAGGGTACCGCCACGGTGGGTGACGCCGAGCTCCCAGGGTCCATCCGAACCGGTCTGGAACCGTCGCACCGGCATGGCATCCAGGACCTCGTTGGCCAGTATCACCCCGTTGAAGGGGTTACCGGGAAGGCCGTCGAGCCATTCCACCCGGCGGTATACGTCCGCCGGCAGGGCCTTGGCCAGGGCAGTGGCCTGCTCGGCACGCAGCGTGGCGCTGACCTCGAGTATGCGGTAGCGCTCCGGCAGGCGTCCCAGCGCTGCGAGCTCGGTGAGGAGATCGGCGGCCATGCGTCCGGTGCCGGCGCCGAATTCCAGGATATCCCCGCCGGTCACCGCCAGCACCTCGGAACATTGGTGTGCCAGGGTGCGGGAGAACAACGCCGAGGTCAGCGGTGCGGTGGTGTAGTCGCCGCCGGCCCCGAAGCGCGCCTGCCCTGCGCTGTAGTAGCCGAGGCCCGGCTCGTAGAGCGCCATGGCCATGAACCGGTCGAAACCGATCGCCCCGCCGGCCTCCTCGATGGCGGCGACGATGCGTCGGACCAGCGCCTCACTGTGGGCCCGGGCATCCGGATCGGGGAGCGGTGGTCCCTCGCTCACAGGGCGTTCTCGAGCTCGACCCGGCGCATGGGCTGATCATCGGCTTCGAATTCCGCCCACAGCGAGGCGAAGCTCCGTCCGAGCTCCGGGTGGTGCCGCTCGCCGGCGAGCTCCGCCAGCGGCCGCAGTACGAAGGCGTAGCGCAGGATCTCGTCGCGGGGCAGATGGATGCGCCCGTTGTGGTAGGGGGCGTCGCCCCAGAGCAGCAGGTCCAGGTCCAGGGTCCGCGCGCCGCAACGGCCCTCACCCTGGCCGCGCCGGCCGTGATCGTGCTCGATGGTCTTGAGCGCGACGGTCAGTGCCTCGGGATCGAGCTCGGTGTCGACGCCCACCACGAGATTGAGGAAGTCGTCGCCCTCGAAGCCCAGCGCCGTGGTCTCATAGATGGGAGAGACGTGGAGGGTGCCGAAGCGCTCGCGCAATGCCGCCAGCGCCGAACGCACCTTGCGTTCCCGGTCGATGTTGCTGCCGATGCTGATGTAGGCGCGCGTCATGGGGTGGCGACCTCGCCGCGTTCAATGCAGACACCGACGGAGCGCGCGCCGGCCACCGCCCCGGGCTTGTGCAGGGTCAGCCGCAGCCAGCGTACCGGGAAGTGCTCCCGCAGGTGTGCCGCCAGGTCCTCCGCCAGGGCCTCTAGCAGGCGGTAGTCCGTGGTGGCGGCCCGCTCGCACAGGCACTCCGCCACGGCGGAGTAGCTCACGGCGTCCTCCAGGGCGTCGCTGGCCGCGGCCGCCCGGGTGTCCGTCCCCAGCTCCAAGTCCAGGCGCAGGCGTTGCTGCAGTTGCCGTTCCCATTCCCACGCGCCGATGCGGGCGCGCAGCTCTAGGCCTTCGATGAATACACGGTCCATGGCGGTGGTCCTGCGATGGGTGGCGCTATCATACCGGGGCGGGGTGGCGGCTGACCAACCGCGGGCGCGACGGCCGCTTGCCCGCCGGCGCCGTGCTTGACCCGGGGGCGTCGGGGGGCTGGAATGGCGCCATGATCGAATGGGCATGGATCGTTGTCGCCTATCTCCTGGGTTCGGTGTCCTCGGCCATCGTGGTCTGTCGCCTGGCGGGGCTGCCGGATCCCCGCGGCAAGGGTTCCGGCAATCCCGGCGCCACCAACGTGCTCCGCGTCGGCGGGCGGCTGCCGGCGGCGCTGACCCTGGCGGGGGATTTCCTCAAGGGGGCGATCCCGGTCTGGCTTGCCCTCGGGATCGGGATCGGCCCCGCCGTTGTTGGCGCCAGCGGTTTCGCCGCCTTCCTCGGCCACCTCTATCCGGTGTTCTTCGGTTTCCGGGGTGGCAAGGGGGTGGCTACCGGCCTCGGTGTCCTGCTCGGCTGGTCGCCTCTGGCCCTGGCGGCCACGGTGGCGACCTGGTTGCTGGTGGCGGCGCTGTTCCGAATCTCGTCGCTGGCGGCCCTAGTGGCCTTCCTGCTGGCCCCGCTGTATGTCGGTGTGCTCACCGGGATGCCCGCCCTGGCGCTGGCCACCGCGGCGATGACCGTGCTGGTGTGGTGGCGCCACCGGGGTAATATCCGGCGCATCGTCGCCGGCGAGGAGGCGCGGATCGGCGGCTGATCAGCCCGCGCCTTCGTCCCCGGCATGTTCGGGGTCGATACGCCGGCGCAGCCAGCGCAGGAGCCGGCGGACCCGCGGCGACGCCAGCCGGAAGGCCTCATCGAAGCCGACCCACCGGTATTCGTGATGCTCCGGGCGCCCGAGCTCCGGGTTGATGCCCATGGTGACACGTTTCTCCGGCGTCTCGGCGATGTAGTAGCGGGCCACCTTGCCCCGGGCGTAGGGGCCGGTCTCGAAGTAGTCCTCGCCCCAGCGGAAATCCAGCTCCGTGATCCCCGTCTCCTCCGCCACCTCGCGCCTTGCGCCCTCCAAGGGCGTCTCGCCGGCCTCGACCTTGCCCTTGGGGAAGTCCCAGTACTGATAGGCGCGCAGCAGCAACAGCCGCCATTCGCCGCCCTCGCGGCGCACCACGGCCACGCCGGCGGAGAGTACCCGCACGCCACCGCGCCTGCGTTGGGCGTGTTCCCTACTGGCCATGATAGGCCGGGCTGAGCTCGTGGACCGCATCGACCATGGCGGCGACATGCGCCGGGGGGATCTCCGGGTGCACCCCATGGCCGAGGTTGAAGACGTGTCCGGATCCGGAGCCGTACTCCGCGAGCACCCGGGCGACCTGCTCGCGGACGACGGCGGGGCGGGCATAGAGGACGCTGGGATCCAGGTTGCCCTGCAGGGCCACGCGATGGCCCACCCGCCGCCGGGCCTCTTCCAGGTCCACGGTCCAGTCCAGCCCGAGGCCGTCGGCACCGGATTCCGCCATCGCCTCCAGCCACAGCCCGCCGCCCTTGGTGAAGAACACCACCGGCACCCGCCGGCCCTCGCGCTCGCGAACCAGGCCATCGATGACGCGGCGGGCGTAGGTGAGGGAGAACTCCCGGTAGGCGTCATGGGCCAAGGCCCCGCCCCAGGTGTCGAAGATCATCAGCGCCTGGGCGCCGGCGGCACTCTGGGCGTTGAGATAGTCGGTGACCGCGTCCGCGGTGCGGGCGAGCAGCCGGTGCAGGGCCGCGGGTTCATCGTAGGCCAGCGCCTTGATGTGGCGGAAATCCCGGCTGGAGCCCCCCTCCACCATGTAGGTGGCCAGCGTCCAGGGGCTGCCGCTGAAGCCGATCAAGGGCACTCGCCCGGCGAGTTCCCGGCGGACCAGGCGTATGGCATCGGTGACATAGGCGAGCTCGGTGCCCACGTCGGGGGCGGGCAGGGCGTCGATGGCCTGCACGTCGCGCAGCGGGCGCTCGAAGCGTGGCCCCTCGCCGGGCTCGAAGTACAGGCCCAGCCCCATGGCATCGGGCACGGTGAGGATGTCGGAGAACAGGATGGCCGCGTCCAGGGGGAAGCGCTCCAGCGGCTGCAGCGTCACCTCGCAGGCACGTTCCGGGTCCTGGCACAGGGCCATGAAGCTGCCGGCGCGCTCGCGCACCCGGCGGTACTCCGGCAGGTAACGCCCCGCCTGGCGCATGATCCAGACGGGAGTGCGGTCCACCGGCTCACGGGCGAGGGCGCGGAGCAGTCTGTCGTTGTGGAGCTCGCTCACGGTGGTGTTCCGGCCAGCTGAATGACGCGCCGCAGTGTAGCACGGCCCGATTGGTTTCCTGTCGGGCCCCCCGGCACGGGAGAGGCTGTGAATACGTCCGTGTACGCTCGTCGCCGGCCATCCCTGGCCGCCGACGCTCCCGTACCGGGGATGCCCGACGGAAACCCGCCCGTGGCTCAGACGCCGAGGTAGGCGAGGATGCCCTTGGCCGCCTCGCGGCCCTCCCACACGGCGGTGACCACCAGGTCGGAGCCGCGCACCATGTCGCCGCCGGCAAAGACCCGGGGATTGCCGGTCTGGTAGGGACAGCGCCCGTCCTTGTCCACCACCACCCGGTCGCGATCATCCACGTGGATGCCGTGCTCGGTGAACCAGTCCGCCGGGTCCGGCCGGAAGCCGAAGGCGATGAGCACGCGGTCGGCCGGGATGACCTCCTCGGTGCCGGGGACCGGCTCGGGACGCCGGCGGCCGCGTTCGTCCGGGGCGCCGAGCTGTGTCTCGATGACCTTGACGCCCTCCACCCGGCCGTCCCCGACGACCTCCACGGGCTGGCGGTTCCAGCGGAACTGCACGCCCTCCTCCTTGGCGTTATAGACCTCGCGGCGCGAGCCGGGCATGTTGGATTCGTCGCGGCGGTAGGCGCAGGTAACGCTCTTCGCGCCCTGGCGCAGGGAGGTGCGGTTGCAGTCCATGGCGGTGTCGCCGCCGCCGAGCACGACCACACGCTTGCCGCGCATGTCGATGTACTCGGAGCGGTCCCGCTCGAAGCCCATGAGACGGTTAATGTTGGAGACCAGGAAGGGCAGGGCCTCGTAGACGCCGTCCTTGTCTTCGCCGGGGAAGCCGCCGCGCATGGAATTGTAGGTGCCCATGCCTAGGAAGACGGCGTCGAACTCCGCCTCCAGCTGCTCGTAGGTGATGTCCCGGCCGATCTCCACGCCGAGCCGGAACTCCACGCCCATGCCCTCCATGACCTGGCGGCGGGTGGCGATGACCTCCTTCTCCAGCTTGAAGGGCGGGATGCCGAAGGTGAGCAAGCCGCCGATCTCCGGGTATCGGTCGAAGACCACCGCGTCGACGCCGTTGCGCACCAGGATGTCCGCGGCGCCCAGGCCGGCGGGCCCGGCCCCCACCACGGCCACCCGCTTGCCGGTCTTCACCACGCCGGACATGTCCGGGCGCCAGCCCTGCTTGAAGGCCTCGTCGGTGATGTAGCGCTCCACCGAGCCAATGGTCACCGCGCCGAAACCGTCATTGAGGGTGCAGGCGCCCTCGCAGAGACGGTCCTGGGGGCAGACCCGGCCGCAAACCTCGGGGAGGGTGTTGGTCTTGTGGGAGAGCTCCGCGGCCTCGAAGAGGTTGCCTTCGGCGACCAGCTTCAGCCAGTTGGGGATGTAGTTGTGGACCGGGCACTTCCACTCGCAGTAGGGGTTGCCGCACTCGACGCAGCGGTCCGCCTGGGCGGCGGCGGTTTCGCTGTCGAAGTTGCCGTAGATCTCCTTGAACTCGACCTTGCGCACGGCGGCGGGCTTCTTGTCCGGATCCTGCCGCGGCACCTCGATGAACTGAAAATTGTTACCCATAGCTCGCTTCGCTTCGGGGGCACGGGGCGACGACCCCACACCCGGGTTATCGATGGCTCAGGCGGCCTGGCGCAGGGTGTCCAGCACCTCGTGGATGTCCGCCGCCTTGGGCTTGACCAGCCAGAACCGTCCCACGTAGTCGCGGAAGTTCTCGAGGACCTCCCGGCCCCATGCCGAGCCGGTCTCGTCGACGTAGTCCTCGATCATCTCGCGAAGGTAGTGGCGGTGGGCCTCCATGGCCTCCGAGCGGATCCGGTGGATATCGATGAGCTCGTGGTTGTAGCGGTCCACGAAGCGGTTTTCGAGATCCAGCACGAAGGCGAAGCCACCGGTCATGCCGGCACCGAAGTTCAATCCTGTGGTCCCGAGCACGCACACCACGCCGCCGGTCATGTACTCGCAGCCGTGATCGCCGATGCCCTCGACCACCGCATGGGCGCCGGAGTTGCGCACCGCGAAGCGCTCGCCGGCGGTGCCGGCGGCGAACAGCCGGCCACCGGTGGCGCCGTAGAGGCAGGTGTTGCCGATGATGGCGGTTTCCTGGCTGGCGAAGGTACTGCCCTGCGGCGGGTGGATGACCAGCTTGCCGCCGGCCATACCCTTGCCCACGTAGTCATTGGCATCGCCGGCGAGGTGCATATGCAGCCCGGCGGCGTTCCACACGCCGAAACTCTGGCCGGCGGTGCCGGTGAGCCGCAACACCAACGGCTCGCCGGGTAGGCCGTCGTTGCCGTAGCGCCGGGCGATCTCCCCGGACAGCCGGGCCCCGATGGAGCGGTCGTTGTTGCGCACGTTGTATTCGAGCTCGGTGCCGCGGCCGGACTCGATGGCCGGCAGGGCGTCGTGGACCATCCGCTCGGCGAGCTCGCCCTTGTCGAAGGGGTCGTTGCTCGGGCTCATGCAGTGCTGTGGCTTGTCGGCGCCGATCCCGCCGTCCGAGAGGATGGGCGAGAGGTCGAGCCGACCCTGGCGTTCGGTCTCGGGCTCGCGCTGCTCGAGGAGATCCAGCCGGCCGATGAGCGCCTCGAGCGAGGGCACGCCGAGGCTGGCGAGGAGCTCGCGGACCTCCATGGCGACGAAAGTGAAGTAGTTGGCGATGCGCTCCGGTGTGCCCACGAAATGCTTGAGCCGTAGCACCTTCTGCTGGGTCGCCACCCCTGTCGGGCAGTTGTTGAGGTGACAGATGCGCAGGTACTTACAGCCCATGGCGACCATCGGGGCGGTGCCGAAGCCGAAGCTCTCGGCGCCGAGGATGGCCGCCTTGATCACGTCTAGGCCGGTCTTTAGCCCGCCGTCGGTCTGCAACCGGACCTTGTCGCGCAGGTCGTTGGCACGCAGCGTTTGATGGGTCTCGGTCAGCCCCAGCTCCCAGGGTGTGCCGGCGTACTTCACCGAGGTCAGCGGGCTCGCCCCGGTGCCACCGTCGTAGCCGGCGATGGTGATGAGGTCGGCATAGGCCTTGGCCACGCCGGCGGCCACGGTGCCCACACCGGGCTCGGCGACCAACTTCACCGAAACCAGGGCCCGCGGGTTGACCTGCTTCAAGTCGAAGATCAGCTGCGCGAGATCCTCGATGGAATAGATGTCATGGTGGGGCGGCGGCGAGATCAGGGCCACTCCCGGCTTGGAGTAGCGCAGCCGCGCGATCATATGGTTGACCTTGTGCCCGGGCAGTTGGCCCCCCTCGCCGGGCTTGGCGCCCTGGGCCACCTTGATCTGCAGCACCTCGGCATTGACCAGGTAGTGCGGGGTCACGCCGAAGCGGCCCGAGGCCACCTGCTTGATCTTCGACATCCGCTCGGTGCCGTAGCGGGCCGGGTCCTCGCCGCCCTCGCCGGAGTTGGAGCGCCCGCCGAGGCGGTTCATGGCGATGGCCAGTGCCTCGTGGGCCTCCGGCGAGAGCGCGCCCAGGGACATGCCCGCGGAATCGAAGCGCTTGAGGATCTCGGTGAGCGGCTCCACCTCCTCCACGGGGATGGCTTCAGTGCCCGGTTTGAGGCGGAACAGGTCGCGGAAGGTGGCCATCGAACGAGTGTTCACCGTCTCGGAGAACTCCCGGTAGCGATCGTACTCGCCGGTGTAGACCGCCTCCTGGAGGGTACGGACCACGTCCGGGTTGAAGGCGTGGTACTCGCCGCCGTGGACGTACTTCAATAGCCCGCCCTGATCGAGGGGCTGGCTGCGCCGCCAGGCCCGCTCGTGCAGCGCCCGCTGGTCCGCCTCCAGGTCGGCGAAGCCGGCGCCCTGCACCCGGCTGATGCTGCCCGGGAAGCAGCGGTCCACCACCTCGTCGGCGAAGCCCACGATCTCGAAGAGCTGCGCCCCGCGATAGCTGGTGACGGTGGAGATCCCCATCTTGGAGAGGATCTTGTACAGGCCCTTGTTCACGCCCTTGCGGTAGTTACGCAGCAGCTCGGCCAGCGGCGTGCCCTGGAGCTGGCCGGAGTGGGCCATATCCTGGATGACCTCGTAGGCCATGTACGGGTAGACGGCGGTGGCGCCGTAGCCGATGAGCACCGCGCACTCGTGGGAGTTGCGGGCGGTGCCGGTGGCCGTCACGAGGTTGGCGTCACAGCGCAGACCCCGGTGAACCAAGTGGTGATGCACTGCCCCGGTAGCCAGGAGTCCGTGGACCGGGATGCGCTCGCGGGAGAGCCCGCGGTCGGAGAGCACCAGGACGGTGGTGCCGTCGCGGACCGCGGCCTCGGCCTGCTCGCACAATCGCTCCAGGGCACCGGCGAGGTCCTCGTCCTCGCCGTGGCTGAGCTCCAGGACGATGTGCTGGTACTCCTCGTCGGTTTGCTCGAGCAGCGCGCGGTACTTCTCGTCGGAGAGGATCGGCGAGTCCACCACCAGCCGTCGGGCGTGGGCCTCGGACTCCTCGAAGAGGTTCTTCTCCCGGCCGAAGCAGGTCTCCAGGGACATCACGATCTGCTCGCGCAGCGGATCGATGGCCGGGTTGGTTACCTGGGCGAACTGTTGGCGGAAGCTGTCATAGAGCGGCCGGATCTGCCGGGAGAGCACCGGCATGGGGGTGTCGTCGCCCATCGAGCCGACCGCCTCCTGGCCGCCTTGGGCGAGCACCCGCAGGACCTGATCACGCTCCTCGAAGCTCACCCCGAACTGCTTCTGGTAGACGTCCAGCTCGCCGGCGGCGAGGCCGCGTCGCTCGCCCTGCCCGTTGAGCCGGGACTTGAGGTTGCGGGCGTGCTGCTGCAGCCAGCGCTTGTAGGGCTGGCGCTTCTTCAACCGATCGTCGATATCGTCGGGCAGCAGCAGCTCGCCGGTTTCGGTGTCCGCGGCCAGCATCTCGCCGGGCTTCAGCCGCCCTTTGGCGACCACGTCCTCGGGCGCGTAGTCCCAGACACCCACCTCCGAGGCCAGGGTGATGTGACGGTCGCGGGTGAGTACCCACCGTGCCGGGCGCAGGCCGTTGCGGTCCAGGGCGCAGGCGGCGTGGCGGCCGTCGGTGAGCACGATGCCCGCCGGGCCGTCCCAGGGCTCGATGTGCTGGGAATGGTACTCGTAGAACGCGCGCAGGTCGGCGTCCATGGTGTCCACGTTCTGCCACGCCGGCGGCATCAGTAGCCGCATGGCCCGGAAGATATCCATGCCGCCGGTGAGTAGCACATCCAGCATGTTGTCGAGGCTCGAGGAGTCCGAGCCCTCGAGGTTGACCAGCGGCTGGATGGCCTCGATGTCCGGCAGCAGCGGCGTCTCGAACTTGTACGCCCGGGCAATGGCCCAGTTGCGGTTGCCCTTGATGGTGTTGATCTCGCCGTTATGGGCGAGATACCGGAACGGTTGGGCCAGCCGCCATTGGGGCAGGGTGTTGGTGGAGAAGCGCTGATGGAAGACCACCAGCGCGGTCTCCATGCGCGGGTCCTGGAGGTCGCGGTAGAACTCCGGCAGATAGGCCGGCATCACCAGGCCCTTGTAGGAGAGTACCCGGCCCGAGAGGCTCGGGATATAGAAGTCCGGGTCGTTGCCGATGTCCTTCTCCGCGGCGCGGCGGGCGAAGAACAGCCGTCGTTCGAACTCCAGCTCGTCGATGTCGGCCGGCGCGTTGACGAACAGCTGCTCGATGCGCGGCAGTGTCTCCAGGGCCTGGGTGCCGCAGGCGTCTGGGTCCACCGGCACCTCGCGCCAGCCGGCCACGGCCAGCCCGTGGCCGCTGATCGCCGCCTCCAGGGCCTCGCGGCCGGCGCTGGCGCGGGCGTCATCGTCCCGGGCCAGGAACACGCAGCCGGCGGCGAAGCGCCCTGCCAGCTCCATGCCGGACTCCGCCGCTACGGTCCGCAGGAAGGTCTCGGGGAGCTTCATGAGCAGCCCGCAGCCGTCGCCGGTCTTGCCGTCGGCGGCCACGGCGCCGCGATGGGTCAGGCGGGTGAGCGCGCCAATGGCGGTCTCCACGAGCCAGTGGCTCGCCTCGCCGTCCCTATGCGCGATCAGCCCGAAGCCGCAGTTGTCCTTCTCGAATTCGGGGCGATACAGGGTCGCCTTCTTGAAGTCGTGATGGTTCACGGGATCGCCTCTGGGTGTTGGGGCCGTCGGGGCGACGCTCGCCTGCGAGCTGCCGGTGCCTGGTTCTGGCGGGGCTCGGTGGGGCGTGCGCAACCCCCCGTTGATCTCCGAGCGGTGCCGGCAGCTCGGCGGCCGTCACCGCAACCCGTTTTGCGGGCAAATGGCCCGGCAGCATAGCCGGTCACGCCGGCGAGGTAAAGAGTGTCAACGATCGAGCCACGGATGCACACAGATTCAACAGTGATTATCTGTGGCCGTAACGCTGGGGGCTACGCCAGGCGGCGGGGGTCGTGGAGGCGCTCGTGCTCGGCGATGGCGTAGCGGTCGGTCATGCCGGCGATGTAGTCCGCTACCGCGCGGGCGCGGCCGCGCTCGCTGTGGAGCGCCTCGAGTCGGCGCAGACGTTGCCGGGGCTGCTCGGGCAGCAGGCGGGGGTCGTCGAGGAGCAGGGTGAACAATTCCTCGATCACCCGCTTGGCCTTGCTGGTCATGCGGTGGACGCGGTAGTGGCAGTAGAGGTTGTGGTAGAGGAAATGCTTCAGACCCCGGTGGGCCTTCCCCATCTCGTCGCTGAAGGCGATCAGCGGCGCGCGTCGGGCACGCACGGCGTCCACGTCGGCCGGGGCCACGGCCTCGAGGTTCGCCTGGCTGGTGGTGATCAGGTCGTTGACCTGGTGGCTGATCAGATGGCGGACGGTCTGGTATATGGTCCGCCGGGTGTCGAGCCCCGGGTGGTGCTCGCGGACGTGGGCGAGTATGTCGCCCACCAGCGGGACGTCGGCGAGGGTGTCCAGATCCAGTAGGCCGGCACGCAGGCCGTCGTCGACGTCGTGGCTGTTGTAGGCGATTTCGTCGGCGAGGTTGGTGAGCTGGGCCTCCAGGGAGGGTTGGGTGCCCTCCAGGAACCGCCGACCTACGTCGCCGAGGCGCTCGGCGTGGCGACGGGCGCAGCGCTTGAGGATGCCCTCCCGGGCCTCGAAGGTGAGGTTCAGGCCGTCGAAGTCCGCGTACCGGCGCTCCAGGCTGTCCACCACCCGCAGTGACTGCAGGTTGTGCTCGAAGCCGCCGTGGTCTCGCATGCAGCGGTTCAGTGCCTCCTGGCCGGCATGGCCAAAGGGCGTGTGGCCGAGATCATGGGCCAGTGCCACCGCCTCCACCAGGTCCTCGTTGAGCGTCAGTGCCCGCGCGATGGTGCGGGCGATCTGGGTGACCTCCAGGGAATGGGTCAGCCGGGTGCGGAAGAGGTCGCCCTCGTGGTTGAGGAAGACCTGGGTCTTGTACTCCAGCCGCCGGAAGGCGCCCGCGTGGATGATGCGGTCGCGGTCGCGCTGGAACTCGCTGCGCCAGTCGGGGGGCGGCTCCGGGTAGCGCCGGCCCCGGCTGGTGGTGACCGCGAAGGCGGCGAGTGCGCCGGGAGAGGGTCCGGCGTTCACTGCCCCCCCTCCGGGGCGGCCTCCAGGTACCGTTGGAGTGTCGCGGTGAGCGCCTGCTCGGAGAACTCCGCGGTAACCAGTGCGTTGCCGATCCCCTCCAGCAACACCAGCCGCAATCGCCCGCCACGGGCCTTCTTGTCCACGCCCATGAGCTCCCGGAAATGTCCCGGTTCCAACGCCGGCGGGCGGGTGGGGAGACCGGCGTGTTCGATCAGCGCGGCTACGCGATCGAAGGCGGAGCGTGCCATCCGCCCTTCCTGCGCGGACATCCAGGCGGCCATGCAGATGCCCGCGGCCACGGCCTCGCCATGGAGCCAGCTGCTGTAGCCGGTGGCGGTCTCGATGGCATGGCCGAAGGTGTGGCCGAGGTTGAGCAGCGCCCGCTGGCCGGATTCCCGCTCGTCGTCGGCGACCACCCGGGCCTTGTCGCGACAGGATTGCTCGATCACATGGGCCAGGGCGTCCGGATCCCGTTCGAGGACCGCATCGAGATGGCGCTCCAGCCACTGGAAGAAGGCATAGTCCTGGATGACGCCATACTTAATGACCTCGGCGAGGCCGGCGCGGAATTCCCGTCCCGGCAGGGTGTCCAGGGTCGCGGTGTCGGCGAGCACCAGGCGGGGCTGATGGAAGGCGCCGATCATGTTCTTCCCGCTCGGGTGATTCACCGCCGTCTTGCCCCCGACCGAGGAGTCCACCATGGCGAGCAGGGTGGTGGGGATCTGGATGAAGTCCACCCCGCGCTGGTAGGTGGCCGCGGCGAAGCCGGTGAGATCACCGATCACCCCGCCACCAACGGCGATCAGGGTGGCGGTGCGGTCGAAGCGCGCGGCGATCAGGCTGTCGTAGACCTGTTCCAGCGTCTCCAGGGTCTTGAAGCGCTCGCCGTCCGGCAGGACCAGGGTCTCCACATGGCGGTCGTACAGCGCCGTGCGCACCGGTCCCAGGTAGTGCGGCGCCACCGTCTCGTTGGTGACGATGAGCACTTGGTCGCCGCGCAGCGCGCGGTTGAAGGGATTGGCCTGGAGCAGGCCGCGGCCGATGCGGATGGGGTAGCTCCGTTCGGCGAGATCCACCTGGACGGTGCGGGCGGTGGGGGTCACGGCGCGATCCTTTCCAGCTGCTCCATGATGGCCTCCACCACAGCATCCATGCTGCCGCTACCGGTGTCCACCGTCACGTCCGCGATGGATTCGTACAAGGGGTTGCGTTCGGCGGCCAGGGCCTCGAGGCGGGCCCGCGGGTCGTCGGTGCGGAGCAGCGGCCGGTCACTGTCGCGGACCCGGGCGAGCTGGGTGTCCACGTCGGCACGCAGGTAGACGACTCGGCCCCGGGCGCCGAGCATGCGGCGATTCGCTTCCCGGAGCACTGCCCCACCGCCGGTTGCCAGGACGATGCCCTCCCGGGCGGTGAGCTCGTCGAGGAGCCGGCCCTCGCGCTCGCGAAAGCCCTCCTCCCCCTCGATGTCGAAGATCCGGGGTATGTCCACCCCGGTGCGCGCCTCGAGGGTCGCGTCACAGTCGACGAACTCGAGGCCGAGCCGGGCGGCGAGGCGCCGGCCCACGGTGGACTTGCCGGCCCCCATGGGGCCGATCAGGAAGACGGGAGCCGAGCTTCTGCGCATGCGTTGCCCTTACCGCGGATGGGGGAAGGCGGGCGGCTCGCGCCCGCAACATGCCAGGGTACCGCCACCACCCCACCCGCGCCAATGCCGCGCTTTGGGGATCCGGGGGGGTTAGCGCTGCAGGGCGACGTTGCCCTCGACGATCTTCGGGGTGACGAAGATCAGCAGCTCCCGGTTCTCGTCGATGCGCGAGGTGTTCTTGAAGAGGTTGCCGAGTACCGGCAGGGAGCCGAAGAACGGCACACGGCGGACGTCGTTGCGTTTGGTGCGCTCGAACACGCCGCCGAGGACCACAGTTTCACCGTTGTCTACAAGCACTTGGGTGCCGACTTTTTGGGTGTCGATGGCCGGCCCCGAGGGGGTCTGTTCGCCGCGACTGTCCTTGGAGACCTCCAGATCCAGCAGGACCCGGTCGTCGGGGGTGATCTGAGGGGTCACAGTAAGCCCCAATACCGCCTTCTTGAACTCCACGTTGGTTGCACCCGACGACGTCGCCTCTTGGAACGGGATCTCTTCGCCCTGTTCTATATAGGCTTCCTTTTGGTTTGAAGTGATCACTTTGGGTGAGGAGATCACTTGCCCTCGGCCTTCGCTCTCCATGGCCGAGAGCTCGAGTTGCAGCAGGTAACTACCGATCTTGCCAAGAGCGAGGCCGACTTCCGCCCCGGAGGTGCTTGCGGGGAGGTCCACCAGTAGATTCTCGTTGGCACCGCCGATGTTTACGCCCGTGTTGCCGGCCGCGTCTTCCGAGTCGGCTCCCGGGACAACGGTGCCTCCCACCACTGCACCCATATCCCCGATCTCCCCTTGGCGGCTGTAGCCGAATTGGACGCCCAGGTCCTGGGTGAAGCTGTCGTCGGCGATCACAATGCGTGATTCGATGAGCACCTGCCGCACCGGAATATCCAGGTGATTGATCAGCTGACGGATATCGCCGATGTTGGCGGAGGTGTCCTGGACGATCAGGGTATTGGTGCGCTCGTCGATGGAGACGTTGCCGCGCTCGGAGAGCAGGGACTCGCCCTCGTCGCCGCGGATCAGGGTGGCGAGCTGGGCGGCCTTGGCGTAGTTGATCTGGATGAACTCGGTGCGCAGCGGGGCGAGCTCCTCCTGCTGGCGGGCCGCCTCCGCCTGGATGCGCTCGCGCTCGGCGATCTCCTCGGCCGGCGCCACCCACATGACGTTGTCGGTGCGGCGTTTGTCGAGGCCCTTGGCCTGGAGGATGATGTCCAGTGCCTGGTCCCAGGGGACGTCATCCAGGCGCAGCGTGATGTTCCCGCTGACGCTGTCGCTGACCACCATGTTCAGGCCGGTGAAGTCGGCGAGTAGCTGGAGCACCGAGCGAACCTCGATGTCCTGGAAGTTCAACGATAGCCGCTCGCCGGTGTATTCCCGCTCCTCGGCCGCCTCCTGCTCCTCCTCGGTGAACGGCTTGAGCTCGATGGTGAAAGTCTCGTCCGCCTGGTAGGCCACCTGCTCAAACTCGTTGGCGGCCTCCACCGTCACCCGGGTGGCGCCGTTGCGCTGCCGGGTCTCGATGGTCGTGACCGGCGTGGCGAAATCGGTGACGTCGAGGCGCCGGCGCAGGCGCTCCGGGGTGAATACGCCTTCGAGGTCGGCGATCACCGTGGAGCCCTGCCGCTCGATATTCACCGGCGCGTCGCTGGCGTTCAGGCGGATGAGGACACGGCCCGCGCCGTCCGGCCCACGGCGGAAATCGATCTGCTCCACCATCGTGCGTCCGGACGCACCGGTCCCGCCTTCGTCGGTCGCCGCTCGGGCGCCGTTCTCCGCCTGCTCGTTATCGGCGACGGTTTGGGTGCGTGGCGCACCGGTGCTCTGCATCCCGGGCGCGGCAAGGAATACACTGGCGGTGTCGCCGCGCATGCGGATGTCATAGGGGACCATGTTGGTGAGGCGGATGACCGCGCGAGTGCGGCCACCCGCTGCGGCAAGGCCCACGTTCTCCACAGCGCCGACGTCGATGTCGAGCTGGCGGGAGCCGGTGCGGTTCTCTGCTCCTTGAAAATCCAGCGCGATGCGCGCCGGGTCTACCGTGCGGAAGCTGCGCGGCTCGGGGGCATCGCCGTCGAAGGTGAAGTCGACCCGTACCCGGTTTCCGGAGAGGGTGGCGTAGCTCATGTCCGTGAGGCCGGCCGCGAGTATTGGCGCGGCAGGAAACGCGGAGAGCAACAGCATCAGCAGTGCGCCGGGTAGCGAGGCAAGCAGGGACAGCCGCCTGGGGACCCGCGGGGTGGTCGCGATGCCGTTGATTGTTGGCGTGCTCATTGGTTCTTCGCTCCCGAGGGTTCAGTCCTTCAGCGCCAGCTCTCTGTGACGCTCACGCCATCCGCCGTTGTCGGGCACGAGCTCGCGCACGGTCACCGACATCGGCCGTATGGCGTCGATACGGCCATGGTTCTGGCCCATGTAGTTGCCCGTCTGCACGCGATGCACCACGTCATCGGGCGCCTGGATCAGGGCCCATAGCTCGCCCCCCCGGGAGAGGGTACCCACGTATTGCAGCGCGTCCAGGGGGTAGGCCTCCAGCGGCTCCTTCGGCCGGGTGGGGTCGGGGCTAGGTCCGGTACCCGGAGCGGCATCTTCCGTCGGCTCGGGACGGGCGAAGGACAGGGGCTCGAAGGGGTCCCGAAGGGGGTCTTCCGGGTAGGCGTAGCTCTCCAGCGCCTCCATCTGGGGGATGGGCTCGAGGTCTCCCCCGGGGCGTGATTTCACGTCCTGAATATAGTGGCGCAGGTCGTTCATGTCCCCGCCGCCGCAGCCGCCGAGCAGCAGCATGGCCAGCAGCGTCGGGGCGAGCGCTGGAATGCCGGGGCGACGGGACGGCCTCATTGCTCTGCCTCCTCGTCGTCCAGGTACCAGTACGTGCGTGCGGTGAGGTTCATCACCAGCTCGTCACCGCCGTCGCCCGTGCTGATGGACACGTCGTGCAGGGTGACGATGCGTGGCAGATTCGCCACGCCGCTGACGAAGGTGGCGAATTCGTGGTAGCTCCCGCGGACCCGGATATCGACGGGTAGCTCCGCGTAGAAGTCCTTGCGTACCGACTCCCGTGGGCGGAACAGCTCGAAGGACAGGCCGCTGCTGAGTCCGGTCTCGGAGATGTCCACCAGCAAGCGTGAGACCTCGGCCCGACTCGGTAGCTGGCGGAGCATGGCGCCGAAGGATTCCCGCATCTCGGCGAGCTGTTCCTCGTAGGCCTTGAGGTTGGCGGCCCGTTGTTGCTTGGTCTCCAGCTCTTCGCGGAGCTCGCGTTCCTCCGCGCGGGCGTTCTCCCAGCTCTCAATCTGGTGCTGCCAGTCGAAATACCACCCCGCCACGGCGATCAGCGCGGTGACCAGCACCGCGGCGGCCAGCTTGGCACCCGTGGGCCAGCTTCCCGGGTTCTGCGGATCCAGGTCGCGATAGGCGTCGAGGTTGAAGTTCATCCCTCATCCTCCCCGCCATCGCCGCCGGTGTCCTCCTGGACCAGAAGGGTGAAGTCACTGAGGCGCTGGCCGTTGCGGTTCTCCACCTCAATGACGGAGAGGTCCGGGTCCGTCAGCCAGTCGGAATCGTCCAGGTTCTCCATGTAGCGGGAGATCCGCGCGTTGGATTCGGCCACGCCCTCTATGGTGATGCGGTTGTCCTGGTCCTGCAGGCTGGTGAGATAGAGCCCGTCCGGCAGGGTGGTCACGAACTGCTCGAACAGGTGGACGATCCGCGGGCGGCCGCGCTGCAGCTCCTGGATGACCTCCATGCGCGCGATGAGTCGCTCCTTGGTCTCCTCGAGCTTCCGGATTTCGACAATCTGGCGCTCGAGGCTGGCGATCTCGTTCTCGAGCAGGCGGTTGCGCTGCTGCTGGTAATCGATGCGGTCGCCGAGGTACCAGTGGCCGGCGAACCAAATCGCCACGCCGACCAGGGCGGCCGCGCCGATGAGGGTGTAGAAGCGCTGCTGGCGGCGCTTGCGCTCCGCCTCGCGCCAGGGAAGGAGGTTGATACGGGTCGCCATCTCAGTCGAAGCTCCGCATGGCCAGCCCGCAGGCGATCAGCAGCGATGGCGCGTCCCGGTTCAGGAGTTCCGTAGCGACTCGTGACGCCGCAGACATAGCCGAGAAAGGGTTGGCCACGTGCACCGGCGCGCCAACGGCGCGTTCGGCCTCCTCCGCCACCCCAGGGACGCTGGCGCAACCGCCGGCCAGCAGGACATGATCCACGCCACTGCGCTGGCCGGCGCCGTAATAGAACTGCAACGAGCGGCTGATCTGCTGGACCATAGAGTCCCGGAACGGGAGCAGCACCTCCCGCTCATAGTCCTCGCCGAGGTCGCTCTGGCGTTTGGCGCGCCCCGCCTCCGCGTAGGTCATATCGAAGCGGCGCATGATCTCCTCGGTGAGCTGGCGGCCACCGAAGATCTGGTCCCGGGTATAGGCGATCCGTTTGCCCTCGATGACCGTCAGCGTGGACATGGTCGCGCCCACATCCATCACGGCAACGGTTTTTCCCTCGGCATCTCCCTCGAGCGTCGCCATTATGGGCTCGCAGGCGCGCTGGATGGCGAAGCTCTCCACGTCCACCACCCGGACCTGAAGCCCGGCATTTTCCAACGCCTCCACCCGGATCTCTACATTCTCGCTGCGGGAGGCCACCAGCAGGACGTCGACCTCGTCCTTGCCGCCGACCCGCGACGGGCCAAGGACCTCGAAATCGAGGTTGACCTCCTCGAGGGGATAGGGCACATGCTGCTCGGCCTGGAGGTTGACCTGCGCCTCCAGGTCCTCCTCGCTGGCGGCCTGCGGCAGGGTCAGGACCCGGCTGATCGCGGAGGAGCCCGGCACGGCTACGGCCGCGTCGCGCACCCGGGAGCGGGCCCGCTTGACGGCTGCCTTGACCGCCATGGTGACGGCTTCGGGGTCGGAGATGTTCTTCTCGACCACTGCGTCCTGCGGCAGGGGCTCCACCGCATAGCTCTCCACGCGATAGCCCCGACCATCCTGACTCAGCTCCAATACCTTAATCGAGGAGGAGCTGATGTCGACCCCCAGCAGTGGCGATGCCTTCCTCCTGAAGATGGCCACGATTTTTCCTTATTGCATTATCATTTACGCACGATTGTTACGGGCCGTATTCAAACCCACCCTCCGGCACGGATCAAGATAAATTCGCCAGGGTGTGATCCGGTGAGCGTTACGTGCGGTCGCTGGTCTCGGCGGCGGGAGGGGAGGCACCGGCGAACACCGCGGCGATGATATACTGCGGCTTGCGCTTGGCGATACTCCCGCGGTGCGGATCCAGCCCTTATGCGACGAACAATGCGCGCCCTGCGTTACGCCCTCGCCGCGCTGTTGGCCCTCGGCCTCTCAGGTGTGGTGGTGGCGGCGCTCGCCTACTACCTGCTCGCCCCCGGTCTGCCTTCGGCGGAGCGGCTGCGCCACGTAGAGTTCCAGGAACCACTGCGCATCTATACACGCGACGGTGAGCTGATCGGGGAGTTCGGTAGCCAGCGGCGCATCCCCTTGCGTTACGACCAGTTCCCCCCCCGGATCATCGATGCCTTTGTGGCCGCCGAGGATCAGCGGTTCTTCGAGCATCCCGGCGTGGATTACCAGGGGCTGATGCGGGCGGTCTGGCACCTGGCCACCACCGGCGAGAAGGGGCCCGGCGGCAGCACCGTTACCATGCAGGTGGCCCGCAATTTCTTCCTGAGCCGCGAGCAGACCTATATCCGCAAGGCCCGGGAGATCCTGCTGGCGCTGGAGATCGAGCGCGTGCTCTCCAAGCCCCAGATCATGGCGCTGTATCTGAACAAGATCTACCTCGGCGAGGGGGCCTATGGGGCGGCCGCGGCGGCGCGGATCTACTACGGACGGGATCTCGCGCAGTTGACACTGCCCGAGGCGGCCATGATCGCCGGACTGCCCAAGGCGCCCTCGGCGTCGAACCCCATCGCTAATCCGGAAGGGGCACGCGAGCGGCGCGATTACGTCCTCGGGCGGATGCATGAGCTGGGCATGATCGACGCGCCGGCGTACCAGGAGGCGTTGGCCGCGCCGCTGACCGCCGAGGTCCACCGGATGCGCCCGGATGTCGATGCCCCCTATGTGGCCGAGGTCGTGCGCAGCCGTATCGTGGAGCGATTCGGCGAGGAGGCGGCCTACAGCAAGGGGTACCGTGTCTACACCACCATCGACGGCGAGCGCCAGGCGGCGGCCCGGGCAGCGGTGCGCCAGGCCCTGCATGAATACGACGAGCGCCACGGGTGGCGCGGACCGGTGGGCACCATTGAGCTCGCCGGCGGCGGGGAGGACACGGCCGCGCTGCGCGAGCGTTTGGAGGAGGGCTTCGAGCGGATCGGCGGGTTGGTGAACGCGGTGGTGATCGGGGGTGGCGCCGAGGGCGGGCTCCGGGTCGTGTCCACCGACCGTGAAGGGGCCTGGGAGTTGCCGGCGGTGGCGACGGAGTGGGCCCGGGGCCAGGGCGACGGGCCCGTGGCACAGGCCGGCGACGTGATCCGGCTGCGCCAGACCGAAGAGGGTCTGCGGCTGGCCCAGGTGCCGCAGCCCCAGGGGGCGCTGGTGGCCCTCGCCCCCGAGGACGGCGCGGTCGAGGCCCTGGTGGGCGGCTACGACTTTAACACCGCCAAGTTCAACCGGGCGCTACAGGCCCGGCGCCAGCCCGGCTCGGCGTTCAAGCCGCTGATCTACTCCGCGGCCCTGGAGAACGGGCTGACCCCGGCGACGCTGATCAATGACGCCCCCGTGGTCTTCCACGATCCCTCCCTGGAGGACACTTGGCGACCGGAGAACTACAGTCGTGAGTTCTATGGGCCCACCCGTCTGCGCGAGGCGCTGATCAACTCCCGTAACCTGGTCTCCATCCGGGTGCTGCGTCGGATCGGCATACAGGCGGGGCTGGAACACCTGCAACGCTTCGGCCTGGATCCAGAGCGATTGCAGGGGAACCTCTCCCTGGCGCTGGGTACGGCCAGCGTTTCCCCCATGGAGCTCGCACGGGCCTACACGGTGTTCGCCAACGGCGGGTACCTGGTGCAGCCGTATCTCATTGATCGCGTGGAGAACGATCTCGGCGAGATCATATTCCAGCCGGTCCGTCTGCGGGTCTGCACCGATGGCTGTCCGCGTGGCGAGGCCGTCGCGGAAGCCGGCGCGGTCACCGCCGAGCCGGTCCTGCGGCCGGTGCTGGCCGACGCGATCCCGCTGCCGGAGGATACGGAGAGCGTCCTGCCGGCGCCGCGAGTCCTCCCGGCGGACAATGCCTGGCTGATGACCAGCATGCTCCGGGATGTCATCCGCCACGGGACCGGCCGCGGCGCCCTGTCACTGGGACGGCAAGATCTGGCCGGCAAGACCGGCACCACCAACGACCAGATCGACGCCTGGTTCTCCGGGTTCAACCACGATCTCGTGGCCACCGCCTGGGTGGGCAGGGATGACAATCGGGCGCTCGGCCGTGCGGAAACGGGGGCACGCGCGGCGCTGCCGCTTTGGCGCGCCTTTATGGGGGAGGCGCTGGAGGGGGTGCCGGAACGCAGCCCGCCGCGGCCGCAGGGCCTGATTACGGCGCAGATCGATCCCGAGAGCGGTCTCCGCAGCGATGGCGCGAATGCAGTGACCGAATACTTCCGCGAGGGCAGTTTGCCGGAACGGGCACGCTCCCGTGGGGGGTACGCCGGTAACGGTGGAGATGGCGGTGGCTCCGGCGGTGATGGGACCTTGTTCTGAGGGGCTTATGGGCAGGAGAACGCAGAGCAGGGCGGAGCGCATGCGCGAGCGCCTGACCCAGGAGGCGGCCCGCATCATGGTGGAGCAGGGCATCCGCGACTTCCAGCTGGCCAAGCGTAAGGCCGCGGAGCGCCTGGGGGCGCCGGATACCCGCAACCTGCCGCAGAACCGGGAGATCCAGGCCGCGGTGCAGGACTATCAGCGCCTGTTCGGCGGCCGCGCCCAGCGTGACCGGTTGCGCGCATTGCGGGAGGCGGCCCTGGAGGCTATGCAGTTCTTCCGGGACTTCGAGCCGCGCTTGGTGGGCGAGGTGCTGGACGGTACTGCCGGCGCCTTCTCGGCTGTACACCTCCACGTCTTCGCCGACACCCCCGAAGAGCTGGTGCTCTTCCTCATGGAGCACGACATCCCCTTCGACACGGAGGAGCGGCGCTTCCGCTTCGGTGACGAGTATGTCTTCCGGCCCGCCTACCGTTTCGCCGCCGGGGACGTCACCTTCGAGCTCACCCTGTTCGACCGCCGTGGCCTGCGCCAGCCGCCGAACAGCCTGGTGGATGGGCAGGCGATGTCCCGGGCCAGTGTCGGGGAGCTGGAGCGGCTGCTGGCGGATCCCCCGGAGATGGACGCCCTATAGGCGAAAACGCCGGCCCCTTCGTGCGGGCCGGCGTCGAGCGGCGGTGGGCGGCGTGCTCAGCCGCGCCGGTGCAGCGGCACGTAGTCCCGCTGGGCGGCACCGGTATAGAGCTGGCGCGGCCGGCCGATGCGCTGCTCCGGGTCCGCCACCATCTCCATCCATTGGGCGATCCAGCCCGGCGTGCGGCCAAGGGCGAAGAGCACCGTGAAGAACTCCTTGGGGATGCCCAGCGCCCGATAGATGATGCCCGAGTAGAAGTCCACGTTGGGGTAGAGCTTACGCTCGACGAAGTACTCGTCCGCCAGGGCGATCTCCTCGAGCTTCATGGCGAGCTCCAGGTGCGGGTCGTCGCCGATGCCGAGCTCGTCGAGGACGTCGTGGCAGGCCTTGCGGATCACCGTCGCCCGCGGGTCGTGGTTCTTGTAGACCCGGTGGCCGAAGCCCATGAGGCGGAACGGGTCGTCCTTGTCCTTGGCCTTTTCGATGAACCGCGGCACGTGCTTCACGTCGCCGATTTCCTCGAGCATGTTCAGCACCGCCTCGTTGGCGCCGCCGTGGGCGGGCCCCCACAGGGCCGCGCAGCCGGAGGAGATGGCCGCGAATGGATTGGTGCCGGTGGAGCCCGCGAGGCGCACCGTAGAGGTGCTCGCGTTCTGCTCGTGGTCGGCATGCAGGATGAGCAGCTGATCCAGCGCCTTCTCCGCCACCGGATTGATCTCGTACGGCTCGCTCGGCCGGGCGAAGAGCATGTTCAGGAGGTTGCCGGTGTAGGAGAGATGGTTCTGGGGATAGACGAAGGGCTCGCCCACCATGTGCTTGAACGCCGCCGCGGCGATGGTGGGCATCTTGGCGATGATCCGGTGGGCGCAGAGGGTGCGGTTGACCGGGTCGTTGATGTCGATGGTGTCGTGGTAGAACGCCGACAGCGAGCCCACCACCCCCGTGAGCATGGCCATCGGGTGGGCGTTGTAGTGAAAGCCGTTGAAGAAGTTCTTCAGGCTCTCGTTCACCATCGTGTGCCGGGTGATGGAGTCGGTGAACGTCTCCAGCTCCGGCTGACTGGGCAGCTCGCCATTGAGCAGCAGGTAAGAGACCTCGAGGAACGAGCTCTGCTCGGCGAGCTGGTCGATGGGATAGCCGCGGTAGAGCAGGATGCCCTGGTCGCCGTCGATGAAGGTGATGTCGCTGCGGCAACTGGCCGTCGAGGTGAAACCGGGGTCGTAGGTGAAGCAGTCGGTCTGTTGGTACAGCGCCTTGATGTCGATCACGTCCGGACCGTGGGTCCCCTCCCGCACGGGGAACTCGACCTGTTTCCCGGTGCCGTTGTCGGTAAGCGTAACCGTCTTCTCGGACATGGGCAGCACTCCTGATTGGTGCGGCGCCCGCGGTGCTTCCTCCGCGGTGCACTGCCGCGCGTCGCTTGAATGGCGCGGCAGTGGGCGCCGGCGTCCCGCATGTGGATGACGACACACGCCAGAGGCGCGTCGACACGGCTCAACGGTCGCCGCCGCGGCCGGGCCCGTCGGGCTGGGGCGGGCTTCGGCGGGCCGTCAGGACAGGGCCGGCGAGATACTATCAATAAACCCAATAGGCGGGAAGCTTATTGGTCAGGTCAGGTGATGATGGGGATCAAACAAAAAGGGGCGCCTGCGGGCGCCCCTTGAGTCGGTGGCGGGTTTGTCGCCCGCCCGCGGCGGTTCACTTGCCCTTGGCCATCCGGCCGTAGCGCTTGCGGAACTGGTCCACGCGCCCGCCGGCGGAGAGCACCCGCTGCTTACCGGTGAAGAATGGATGGCTCTTGCTCGAGACCTCCACCCGCACCAAGGGGTACTCATTGCCATCCTCCCAGGTGATGGTCTCCTCGGTGCGAATGGTGGAGCGGGTCTTGAACGCGAAATCCGCCGTGGGGTCCTGGAAGACCACCTCGCGGTATTCCGGATGGATGTCCTTTTTCATGCCGTCACCTTAGCCTTGCGCCGTGGGCCCCGGACTGCGACCCGGGGATTGCGAACTCTCGGAAACGCGCAATGGTAGAGGATCCCCGCGCCGGCTACAACCGCCCCCTCAGTGCTGGTAAGGGAAGGAGATGACCCGTGCCCGGCGTCGTGGTCGGGGCGGGAGCTGGCCGCAGGCGACGTTGAGCCGTTCGGCCAGCCCGTCGGCGCCGGCGAAGCGCTCCCACATCATCCCGTAGATGCGGACGCAGGCGCCCAGCGGAGTGTCGGCCCGCTCCCGCTCCCGGTCGATGCGCCACTGCAGGCGGCGGAGCCGAGTTTGGCGCCGTGCCGGACGTGCGGCGATTAACCGGTCCACCGCGTCGCGTCGGTATGCCTCGAAGGCCTCCGGCGACGAGCGGGCCAGGCTTGCCCATTCATCGAAGCTACAGGGACCGGTATCCACGGCGCCACCTCATCGTCACTCGAAATAACGATAGCAGATACCGCCTTTTTGGTAGCTCCCGCTCGCACCGTCTGCACATCCGTTCAACGACTAGTGCTGTCAGGTCAGGGCGCACGCTCCGCAGCAGGTACTGGCGACTCCTGCCTGTACGAGCCTATGTGGCGTCTGAGTCGGGGGGCGAGAAGTCGCTACCGTCGTCCGTGCTGTCAGTGTCCTCCTCGTCTTCGCAGTCGCTGACCCCAATGTCCGAGGACAGCGTGCCCACTGCCGAGAACGTGGCTCCGCCGCTGGCCTCGAAGGTGAAGGTGAAACTCGAGTCCGCGCATCCCACCGTCTCGAAGCGGGCTTGCGCTTCGCCGTCCACGCTTGTCCGCGGTCCGGTCAGCCAGTTACTGGAGGTTACCCCGGCCTTGTCACCGTTTGCCGTGGCCTCCATCGACAGCGGGTCGCCGGACACAGGATTGCCGGAATCATCGACGAGCTCCAGGTTCACGGTGAAGGTGCCGCCGCTCTGGCTGGCCTGACCGAGGAGTCGACCCTGATCAATGGCCTTCACTGTGATCTCCACGCTGGATTCCTCTATGCCCTCGCCGCCGCTCGCGGTAAAGGTTAGCGCGATCGGCTCCTCGCCAGTGATCTGGCCACTGACAGCGACGGGGAAAGTCACGCAGCCGTCACCGCCGGTTACCACAGGCGCGCCGCCATTAACGGTGACCGTTGCCGCGCCAGTGCCGCTGGTCGAATGGGTGACCTCCCTGCCACTCACCGGGGCGTCGTTGAGGTCGCGCAGGCATAGCGTCACGTTGGTGGTGCTGTTCGCAGCCAGCTCGGTGTGGGAGCTGGTGAGCGTGAGCGGGCGGATCGGGGCGTAGAAAACGTCGCTGGTGATCTCTGTGCCGTCCGCGGAGGCCACCAGTAGGGCCCGCTGGTTGAGCCGGGAGACCGGGTAGTTGATCGCCGTGGACGCCACGCCCTGCGCATTGGTTGTCGCGGCGTTGAAGACGTTGCCGTACTGGGCGCGCCCCACGACGTAAGGGATACTCGCCCCGGTGTCCTCGACGCTTCCGGAGCCGTCATTCCAGGGGAAGGCGGGGTCCACGAACAGCGAGTTCTCACCAAGGATGCTCTCGATGGTGTAGCGGCCAATGAAGGCGTGGTTCTGCCCCTCCGGATCCGCATTGATCACCAGGGCGTCTTCCCGGCGGACGCCGTCACTCTGGAAGCGCGCAGAGGCACTGCTGAACTCGTTGCCGCCCTCCAGCGCATTGCCGTCCCCGCCTTGGATGGCAAAGGTGCCGGTGGTCTGCGGGTAGCCGTCGAGGGGGGAGTCCACCAGGGAGAATCGGATCTCCGTGCCCGCCGGCGGCGGGTTGCCGAAGCGGTCCGTGGCGACGGCGCTGATCACCCGGGAGTAGGTGCCGTCCTGGAAGGCCTCGCCCTCGGCCAAGGGTAGGACGAAGGGCTGATCCACACCGTTGGCGCGGATCGCCTCGATGTAGGGTCCGGTCAGGGTGATGGCCTGCACCGTGCCATCGGAGATGCCCACGGTGATGGTGTCGGTGACCGGATCGTCGATGCCATTGGTGACGTCGTTGTCGCGGTCACTGATGAGGCGGATCTGCACCTCTTCGGCGCGTTCCTCGGCCACCAGGGAGACGTTGGCCTCGCCTCGGACGGTGCTGGTCTCGACGCTCTGGCCGCTCTCGCCGCCGACCCGGAGCTCGGCGGCCGGGTCGCCGAGGAGCTCGACGCGGAGGTTGTCCGACTCCGGGTCAGTCACTACTTGGCCGGCCGCGTCCCGGAGGGTCACGGCCAGTAGACCGGTGTCATCGTGGCCGGAGCCAGCAGTATAGACCCGGTTGCGGAGCTCGGCGAAGATGGTGTCCGGATTGCCGTCGTTCAGCCCCGATCCCACTTGGATCGTAATCTCGTCGGTGGCGGTACGCCCGTTGGAGGGGTCGGTGACCTCCGCACGGATGGTGACGCTGCCGGTCTGCTGCCAGGCATGGAAGATGAGCCGCGCAATGCCGCCGGACGACTCCACCGGCCAGCTCCAGAAGGCCTGCGGTACCTCGGTGCCGTCCGGCAACTCCACTGTTTCGCTGAGGTCCGAGGGGTACAGTGCGCCCGTCTCCGTCTGTCCGCCACGGACCGAGAAGTTCACCACTGTTTCCGTGGGCAGCGGCCCCCCGTTATCGTGCTTAACCTCCGCCCACACGTTGGTGGTGTAGGGTTGTGCATACGGGTACTGGAACTCCCCGGTCTGGACCGGGAGGCTGGTGGCGTCCGCATGCAGCGTGATATCCGGCTTGGGCTCCAGCGGGTTGCTGTCCGAGCCGCCCCCGCCGCCGCCGCAGGCGGCCAGCAAGAGGCCCGCAAGGAGCAAGATGAGGGAGTGCAAAGCCCGCTGGTGTGCCATGTCCGTTCGTCCTTATATTCGCGATTCTTCTGCGGCGGGGTCTTCATAGAAGCCTGCTAGATACCGGCCGCGTGGCAGCGGACCGGTTGCCCCCTTTGCGCGGAATTTACCTCGATGGTGACGGGATCGCCAAACCCGGCCGCGAAAATGTAGAGTCCTTGGCAGAACCGGCCGCTGTCAGCGCACAGGCCAGCGGAGTAAAGCGATCATGTACATGGCCCTCAAGCACATCCATTTGGCCACCGTGGTGATCACCATCGCGCTGTTCCTGCTGCGCGGCTACTGGATGTTCGCGGGCTCACCGATGCTGCAGCGGCGATGGGTGCGCATCGCCCCCCATGTCAACGACACGGTGCTGCTGGTCTCGGCGCTGTGGCTGGCGGTGAGCGTCTACCAGTATCCGATGGTCCTCCACGGCTGGATCACCGCCAAGATTATCGCCCTGATCGTGTATATCGTGCTGGGCACCATTGCGCTGAAGCGTGGTCCGACGATGGCGGCCCGCGGCGCGGCGTTCGTTGCCGCCCTGGTGGTATTCGCCTATATCGTGCGTACCGCACTCACCCGCTCGCCCTGGCCGCTTTGAGCCAGGGGGTCAGTCGTCATCGCGGGCGGCGCTGACGCGCTCGGGGTTGCCATCCGCGGTGATGTGCAGGGCGATCTCTATGGGCCGGCAGCACACCGGGCAGTCCTCCACGTAGCGCTGGGCGCCGGCGGACCAATCCACCAGGGTGGTGAAGGCCTCGCCGCAGTACGGGCACTCCAGTATCTCTTCTTCGATCACGCGCTATCCTCGGGCAGGAAGCAGGCGAGCAGGTCATTGAGGAAGAGCAGCCCATGCTCCGTGGGCTGCAGGCGGCCGGGGTCGTCCCGCAACAGCCCCTGCTCGATGGCCAGCGTCTGGCCGGGGCGGAAGGCATCGGCGCCCAGGCCCGTGCGGGCGGCGGCCGCCTCCACGTCGATCCCGGCCGGCAGGCGCATGGCGTTCATCATCAGTTCCAGTACCCGCTCCCCCGGCGGCACCTCCTGGCGGGCGGCGAGGGTGTCGTTGGCCGCCAGGTATTGCCTCGGTGCGGCGATGCGCTGATAGCGCTCGATGCCGCCATCGGGGCGGGTGCACTTGCCGTGGGCACCGGCGCCCAGCGCCAGGTAGTCGCCGTAGGTCCAGTAGTTGAGATTGTGCCGGCACTCATGCCCCGGCCGTGCCCACGCGGAGACCTCGTAGCGCTGGTATCCCGCCGCATGGAGCCGGCCGTGCACCGCCGCCTGGATGTCGAAGGCCGTGTCCTCATCCGGCACGGCAGGCGGACGGGCGGCGAAGGCGGTCCCGGGCTCGAGGGTGAGCTGGTAGCAGGATAGATGCGGGGCATCCAGCGCGATTACCGCCATTGCGTCCGCCTCGGCCTGCTCCGGGGTCTGCTCCGGCAGGGCGTACATCAGGTCCAGGTTGTGGCTGGCCAGGCCGGCCTCCGGCAGCGCACTGGCCGCCGCCCGCGCCTCCGCGGGTCCGTGGATGCGGCCGAGGCGCCGGAGCTGGCCGGCGTCCAGGCTCTGCACCCCCAGCGAGATCCGGGTGACGCCGCCGTCGCGGTAGGCGCGGAAGGTACCGGTCTCCGCCGTGCCGGGGTTGGCCTCCAGGGTGATCTCCGCGTCTGTCGCCACGGGCAGGCGCTGGCCCAGGCCGGCGAGGAGCCGGCCGATGGCCTCCGCCGGGAACAGGCTCGGCGTGCCGCCGCCGATGAACACGCTGGAGATCTCGCGGCCGTGGACACCGGCGGCCTCCGCCTCCGCGTCGCGCAGCAGCGCGTGGACATAGGCATCCACGGGGAGCGCCCCGCGCAGGGCATGGGAGTTGAAGTCGCAGTAAGGGCACTTGCGCACGCACCAGGGCAAGTGGATGTACAGCCCCAGCGGTGGCAGCTCGGCAGCGGCGTTCATGGCTGGTTCAGCGGGCTGCACCGGCGAGGAGCACGCCACCGATACACGCGAATGCACGCGGTTGCACGCAAGGTATTCGAGACTGGATGTGGTATGCACCTAGTTCGTGTGCATCTGTGTTCATCTGTGGCTCCCGTCCAAATTGCCCCGGAGTTTTACGCTGAGTTGTTCGCGAAGGCGCTCCAGGGCACGCGCCCGGTGGCTGTAGCGGTTCTTGGTGGCGGCGCCCAGCTCCGCGGCGGTGCAGCCGAGTTCCGGGACGTAGAACAGCGGATCGTAGCCGAATCCGTTCTCCCCGCGCGGTTCGCGGAGGATCCGCCCCTCCCAGCTTCCCTGGCAGATCAGCGGCGTCGGGTCCTCGGCGTGACGCAGGAACACCACCACGCACTGGAAGCGGGCCGAGCGCTCGGTATCGGGGAATTCCCAGAGCTCGTCGAGGAGGTATTCGTTGTTGGCGGCGTCGCTGGCCTCCGGCCCCGCGAAGCGGGCTGAATAGATCCCGGGTGCCCCGCCCAGGGCGTCGACCTCCAGCCCGGAGTCGTCGGCGATGGCCGGCAGGCTGGTGTGGTGGCTGGCGTTGCGGGCCTTGAGTATGGCGTTCTCCACGAACGTCAGGCCCGTCTCCTCCACCGGCGGCACGTAGTAGAACGACTGGGCGGTCAGGCTCACGCCCAGCGGCGCGAGTAGGGCCTCGATCTCCCGCGCCTTGCCCTCGTTGTTGCTCGCCAGGACCATCCTCATCACCGCGACCCTCTAGCTGCCGAGCGCCTCGCGCTGGGCCTCGATGAGCTCGCCAATGCCCTTCTCGGCGAGCCCCAGCATGGCATCGAGCTCGTCGCGCCGGAAGGCGTGGCCCTCAGCGGTGCCCTGGATCTCGATGATGCCGCCGGCCTCGTTCATGACCACGTTCATGTCCGTCTCTGCCTCGGAATCCTCGGCATAGTCCAGGTCCAGCACGGGTTCACCCCGGTAGATCCCCACGGACACCGCGGCCACATGGCCGATCAGGGGGTTGCGGCGGATCTGGCCGCGCCGGCCGAGCTGGCGCATGGCGTCGGCCAGGGCCACGTACCCGCCGGTGATGGCCGCGGTACGCGTGCCGCCGTCCGCCTGGAGCACATCGCAGTCGATGACCACCCGTCGCTCGCCCAGCGCCTCCAGGTTGATGCTCGCCCGCAGGGCCCGCCCGATCAGGCGCTGGATCTCGATGGTGCGGCCCTGCTGGCGTCCCCGCGCCGCCTCGCGGTCGTTGCGCGTGCCGGTCGCTCGCGGGAGCATGCCGTACTCGGCGGTGACCCAGCCCTTGCCGCTGCCGCGCAACCATGGTGGTGTGCGGTCCTCCACGGAGGCGGTGCACAGGACCCGGGTCTCGCCGAACTCCACGAGTACTGAGCCCTCGGCGTGGCGGGTGAAGTGCCGGGTGAGCCGCACCGGGCGTCCTTCGTCCGGATGGCGGCCACTGGGTCGTTGCATGGGAAATCCCCTTCGCCTCGATGGTCTGTTGCGGAAGACGCGCACTTTAGCATATCGCCGCGTGATGCCGGTTTTTTCCCGGTCGCGTTGGCGGTACTATTGAAGGCTTTCCCACGACAGGGCGCGGTGATGATTCGGAGCATGACGGGGTTCGCGCGGCGCGATGCCGAGGGCGAGTGGGGCAGTCTCAGCTGGGAGTTGCGTTCGGTCAACCACCGCTACCTGGACCTATCGCCGCGCCTGCCCGACGAGCTGCGCTTCCTGGAACCCGATGTTCGCGACCGGCTGAGCGGGTCACTGTCCCGCGGCAAGGTCGAGGCGACCCTGCGCTTTCGGTCCCCGGCCGGGGGCGCCGCGGGTCTCGAGATCGACTGGGGCTACGCCGACCAGGTGATCGGTGCCTGCGAACGGGTCGCCGAGCGCCTGTCGCAACCCGGCGCCGTCTCTCCCCTGGAGGTGCTCGCCATGCCCGGCGTAGTGGCCGAGGCCCGTCATGACTGGCAGCCGGTGGCGGCGGCGGCCCTGGAATGCCTGGACGAGGCCGTAGCTGAACTGGTTCGGGTCCGCGAGGGCGAGGGTGAACGCCTCGCCGCGGTGATCCGCGATCGCGTCGAGGGCGTGGCGACGCTCACCGCGGCCGTGCGTACCCGGCGGGTCACGGTCAACGAAGAGGTGCGCGCGCGGCTCGAGCGCCGCCTGGAGGAACTGGACGTCACTGCGGATCCGGGCCGGCTGGAGCAGGAGCTGGCCTTTATTGCCCAGCGCCTGGACGTCGATGAGGAGCTGGAGCGCCTCGACGCGCATGTCGCGGAGGTGAAAGCGGTGCTCGGGCGCGACGAGCCAGTGGGCCGACGGCTGGATTTCCTGATGCAGGAGCTCAACCGCGAGGCCAACACCCTGTCATCGAAGTCCAATGACGCCGAGACCACTCGGGCCGCGGTGGACATGAAGGTGCTCATCGAGCAGATGCGCGAACAGGTCCAGAACGTCGAGTAGCATGGCAGGTACGCTGTTCATAGTCGCCGCGCCCTCGGGGGCAGGAAAGACCAGCCTGGTCGGCGCCCTGCGCGAGGCCGATCCGGCGGTGACGGTTTCCGTGTCGCATACCACGCGGCCCCGGCGCGAAGGCGAGGAGGATGGCGCCCACTACCACTTCGTCGACGAGGCGACGTTCGTCTCCCTGATCGAGGCGGGCGAGTTCCTTGAGCATGCGCGGGTGTTCGGCAACCGCTACGGGACCACCCGGGCCGCCGTGGAGCGCGAGCTCGGCGCCGGCCGCGACGTGATCCTCGAGATCGATTGGCAGGGTGCCCGTCAGGTGCGCGAGCGCATGCCGGCGGCGGTGTCCGTGTTCGTGCTGCCGCCGTCACGGGCCGCCCTCGAGCATCGCCTGCGAAGGCGCGGTCAGGACAGCGACACCGTGATTGCCGAGCGCATGCGCGCGGCCGAAGCGGAGATGGTCCATTACGACGAGTTCGATTATCTCGTCATCAACGATGACTTCGACCGCGCCCTCGCTGACCTGCGCGCCGTGGTCCGTGCCGAGCGTCTGCGCTTGGCGCGCCAGAGCGAGGCCCATGCGGACGCCATTGCCGGGTTGCTCGGCGGCGGTTGAGGGCTTTCTGTGTCCCCGGTGGAGGGGATAGAATCCAATTGTCAAGTAACCATGATTTCCGGGAGGTGCGCTGAATGGCGCGTGTAACCGTCGAGGATTGCCTCGAGCATGTGGACAACCGTTTCGACCTGGTGCTGCTCGCGACGCGACGCGCGCGACAGCTCGAGCGCGGCAAGCAGCCGCTGGTGGACTGGAGCAACGATAAGCCGGGCGTGGTCGCCCTGCGTGAGATCGCCGAGGACCGCATCAATGCGGCCATGCTCGATGCCCAGGAGGCGGAGGCGGCGGTGGAATCCGCGGAGGCCGAGATCGAGCGCGTCAGCGGCCACCACGAGGAGCATCAGCCCCCGATGGGCTGAGGCGGGCAAGGGGTGATGACGCGTGGCGAGGCGGTGGTCGACGAAGGCGTGGCGGCCGTGGATCCCGCCGCGCGCGCCGCTGACCTTTGCGGCGAGCTCGAGGCCTATCTCACCCCCACCCAGGTCAACCGCGTCTACGAGGCCTTCCGTTTCGGCGCGGAGGCGCATAGCGGCCAGCGCCGGCTCTCCGGCGAGCCGTATATCACCCATCCCCTGGATGTGGCGCGGATCCTGGCGCGGATGCGGCTGGATACCGAGAGCCTGATCGCCGCCATCCTCCACGACGTCATCGAGGACACCCCCACCGCGAAGGCGGAACTCGCCGAGCGCTTCGGCGACGAGGTCGCCGAGCTGGTGGACGGGGTCTCCAAGCTCACGCAGATCAATTTCCGCAGCAAGGCGGAGGCGCAGGCGGAGAATTTCCGCAAGATGGTCCTGGCCATGTCCCAGGACATCCGCGTGATCCTCATCAAGCTCGCCGACCGTCTCCACAACATGCGCACCATCTGGGTGATGCCGCCCCACAAGCGCTGGCGCATCGCCCGGGAGACCCTGGAGATCTATTCCCCCATCGCCCAGCGGCTGGGGATCAATACCCTGCGCGTGGAGCTCGACGAGCTCGGCTTCGCGGCCCTGTATCCCATGCGTTACCGCGTGCTCAAGGAACGGGTGCGCCGCCAGCAGGGCAACCGCCGGGAGGTGATTACCAAGGTCCGGCATACCCTCGAGGAGCGCCTCGCCGAGGCCGGGATCGGCGGCCGGGTGGAAGGCCGCGAGAAGCACCTGTGGAGCATCTACCAGAAGATGCGGCACAAGCATGCGAGCTTCGAGGATGTCCTCGATATCTACGGCTTCCGGATCGTGGTCGACGACGTGGATACCTGTTACCGGGTGCTCGGGGTGCTCCATCAGCTCTATAAGCCCTTGCCCGGCCGGATCAAGGACTACATCGCCATCCCCAAGTCCAATGGCTATCAGTCCCTGCACACGACCCTGCTGGGCCCGCGGCGCATGCACATGGAAGTGCAGATCCGCACCGGGGAAATGGACAAGGTGGCCGAGGCGGGGATCGCGGCGCATTGGCTGTACAAGGAGGCGGAGCAGGCCAGCCACGTAGCCCATGCCCGCGCCCGGGAATGGGTCCGCGGGCTGCTGGAGATGCAGCAGGCGGCGGGCAATTCCCTGGAGTTCATCGAGAACGTCAAGATCGACCTGCTCCCCGATGAGATCTACGTGTTCACCCCCTCCGGCGACATCATGGAGCTGCCGCGGGGCGCGACGGTGGTGGACTTCGCCTACGCCGTGCACTCGGACATCGGGGACGCCTCCATCGCCGCCATGGTCGATCACCGCCTAACGCCCCTGCGCACGCCGCTGGAGACGGGGCAGACGGTGGAGGTCATCACCGCGCCGGTGGCGCGGCCGAATCCGGCCTGGCTGGACTTCGTGGTCACCGCCAAGGCGCGTACGGCGATCCGGCACAGCCTCAAGCGGCTGCGGAGCACGGAGGCGGCGAGCCTGGGACGGCGCCTGGTGGACCAGGCCCTGCAGGCCTTTGAGTTGGAGCTCGCCGAGCTACCGGAGGCCCGTGTGCAGCAGGCGCTGGTGTCGCTGGGCGCGCCGGATCTGGAGACAGTGCTGCGTGATGTCGGCCTCGGCGAGCGCATGCCCTGGCTGGTGGCCCAGCGCCTCTCGGGAGTGGGCAAGGTGGAGGACGAAGCGCCGGTCCGCCCCGCAGGGGGCGCATTCACCGTGCGCGGGACGGAGGGCGCCGTCGTCACCTTTGCCCGCTGCTGCCGCCCCATCCCCGGCGACCCTATCGTCGGTTTCGTCAGCGCCGGCCGTGGCGTGGTCATCCACCACCGGGATTGTCACAACATCCGCGAGTACCGGAATCATCCGGAGAAGTGGCTGGACGTGCAGTGGGACGAGGCCGTCGCCGGCGAGTTCCCGGTGACCCTGGCGGTGGAGGTGGTGAACAAGCGTGGCGTGCTGGCCAGCGTCGCCGCCACGGTCTCGGAGCTCGACTCCAATATCGAGGCCGTGGACCAGGAGGAGAAGGAGGGCATGATCGCCACCATCCGCGTTACCATCTCGGTGCGCGATCGTGTCCACCTGGCCCGCATCATGCGGCGCCTGCGCGGGCTGTCCTCGGTGTTGCGGATCCACCGCCGCCGGGGCTAAACCGAACCACACGAACCATCCTTCGGAGCAAGCGATGTCACGAGAGATCATCCATACCGACGAGGCCCCTGCGGCCATCGGTCCCTATTCCCAGGCGGTGCGCATCGGCGATGTGGTCTACCTCTCCGGGCAGATACCGCTGGATCCGCAGACCATGGAGCTGGTGGGGGGCGGCTTCGAGGCCCAGGCCCGCCAGGTGTTCGCCAATTTGCGGGCGGTGTGCCGTGGCGCCGGTGGTGATCTGGCCGACATCGCGAAGCTCAACATCTACCTTACCGATCTGGGCAACTTCGCCACGGTCAACGAGCTGATGACCGAGCATTTCTCCGAGCCCTATCCCGCGCGGGCCGCCATCGGCGTCGCCGCCCTCCCCAAGGGGGCGCAGGTGGAGATGGAGGCCGTACTGAGCCTGGCCGGCTGAACCGGGATGGCGGCGGCCGGGGCGCTGGCACGGCCGGTGACCGCGCTGCCGCGGGTCGGGCGGCGGCAGGGCGAACGGCTGGCCCGGCTGGGCATCCACCGGGTCGCGGATCTGCTCTTCCACCTGCCGCTGCGCTACGAGGATCGCACCCGGGTGGTCCCCATCGCCGAGCTGCGCCCCGGTGAGGCGCGGCTGGTGGAGGGCAGGGTGCTCCAGTCTTCGGTGGTGCCGGGCCGGCGCCGGCGGCTGGTCTGTCGGCTCGCCGACGCCACCGGGTCGCTGGAGCTGGTCTTCTTCCATTTCTATGCGGCCTGGCAGCGTCGCCTGCAGGCCGGCACGCGGGTGCGGGCCTTCGGCGAGGCCCGGCCGGGAATGGCCGGGATGCAGTTGGTCCACCCGGAGTGGGAGGTGGTGGACGGCGATGCCCCGGAGCCGGTGGCCGAGGGGCTGACCCCCGTGTACCCGGCCACGGAAGGGCTCACCCAGCCGACATTGCGCCGGCTGGTCGGCGAGGCGCTGTCCCTTGGCGAGCATGAGCTCCCGGAGCTGCTGGGCGAGCATATCCGGCGACCGTTGGGGCTCCCCGATCTCCACGGGGCCCTCGCGGTGATCCATCACCCGCCGCCGGACGTAGCGGTGGAATCGCTCACCGAGGGGCGCCACCCTGCGGTCCGGCGACTGGTCTTCGAGGAGCTGCTCGCCCATCGCCTGAGCCTGCTGCGGCTGCGCCACGCCCATCGCCAGGCGCTGCCTGCGCCGGTCCTCCGCGGTGACGGTCGCCTCGCCGGTGCGCTGCGCGAGCGCCTCCCCTTCCGCCTCACCGCGGCCCAGGAGCGGGTGCTCGATGAGGTGCTGGGGGATCTCGGGCAGGATCGGGCCATGCTCCGGCTGGTGCAGGGAGACGTGGGCTCGGGGAAGACCGTGGTCGCCGCCCTGGCGGCCCTGGCCGCGGTGGAGGCCGACTGGCAGGCGGCGGTGATGGCGCCCACGGAGCTGCTCGCCGAGCAGCATCTGCGCGCCTTTCGCGAATGGCTCGCGCCGCTGGGCGTCACTGTCGATCATTTCTCCGGCCGGCTCTCGGGGGCGCGGCGGCGTGAGGCCCTCGCCCGGCTGGCCAGTGGGGGGACCCGGGTGGCGGTGGGCACCCACGCGCTGTTCCAGCCGGAGGTGGCCTTCACCCGCCTCGGCCTGGCAGTGATCGACGAGCAGCACCGCTTCGGGGTCCACCAGCGACTGGCGCTCCGGGACAAGGGGGCGGACGGGGCCGTACAGCCCCACCAGCTGATCATGACCGCCACCCCCATCCCCCGGACGCTGGCCATGACCGCCTATGCTGACCTGGACGTCTCGGTGATCGACGCGCTCCCGCCGGGTCGCCAGCCCGTAACCACCGTGGCCATCCCCGCAGCACGCCGTGACGAGGTGATCGAACGGGTGCGCGCCGCCTGTGCCCAGGGGCGCCAGGCCTACTGGGTGTGTACGCTGGTGGAGGAATCCGAGGCCCTGGAGGCCCAGGCCGCCGAGGAGCGGGCCCGCCACCTCCAGGAGGCATTGCCGGATTTGCGCGTGGGCCTGGTGCACGGCCGCCTCGGTGGCGCCGACAAGGAGGCGGTGATGCGCGCCTTCGAGGACGGCGAGCTGGAGGTGCTGGTGGCGACCACGGTGATCGAGGTGGGGGTGGATGTCCCCAACGCCTCGCTCATGATCATCGAGAATCCGGAGCGGCTGGGACTGGCCCAGCTGCACCAGCTGCGCGGGCGCGTGGGTCGTGGCACAGCGGCGAGCAGCTGCGTGCTCCTGTACCACGGTCCCCTCTCGGAGACGGCCCGGGCACGGCTCGGGGTCCTGCGCGAGAGCAACGACGGGTTCCGCATCGCCGAGCGCGACCTGGCCATCCGCGGGCCCGGCGAGCTGCTCGGCACCCGCCAGACCGGCGCCATGGAGTACCGCATCGCCGACCTCGCCCGGGACCGCGACCTCCTGGACGATGTCCGGCACGAGGCAGGGCGGCTGTTCCACGACGAACCCGAAACCGTCGCTGCCCTCATCGAGCGCTGGGTGGGCGAGGGGGAGCGCTACGCCCAGGCCTGAGCCGGCCTATACCGCATAGGTATAGTGAAGGACGATCCCCAGGAAGATGGCGCCGCCGTACCAGTTGTTGTTCAGGAACGCCTGAAAGCAGGGGCCGCGCTCGCGGTCCCGAATCAGCCAGTGCTGGTAGGCGAACATCGCGGCCCCGACGAGCACCGCCGCGTAGTAGATGGCCGAGAGCCCGGCGGCGACCCCGAGGCCGAGCAGTGCCACGGTCATCACCACCTGGAGGACGCCGATGATGAGCCGGTCCTGCCCGCCGAAGAGGATGGCGGTGGACTTGATGCCGATGCGCAGGTCGTCGTCGCGGTCCACCATCGCGTACTCGGTGTCGTAGATGGTGGCCCAGATCACGGCGATGAGGAATACCAGCCAGGCCAGCGGTGGCAGGGTGTTGGTCTGGGCGGTGAATGCCATGGGTACCGCCCAGCCGAAGGCGGCACCGAGATGCACCTGGGGGAAATGCGTGTAGCGCTTGCCAAACGGATAGCTCGCCGCCAACACCACCGCCGGCAGGGCCATTGCGATGGTGAACGCGTTCATGGTCAGTACCAGGGCGAAGGCCACCAGGCAGAGCAGCACGAACAGCGTCAGCGCCCCCCGCTCGGTGACCCGGCCGGTGGCGAGGGGGCGCTCGCGGGTGCGTTTTACGTGGCCGTCGAAGTCGCGGTCGGCGTAGTCGTTGATCACACAGCCGGCGGCGCGCATCACGAGCACGCCGGCGATGAAGACCGCCAGCACCTCTGGCCGGGGTGGCCCGTTGGCGGCGAGCCACAGCGCCCAGAGCATCGGCCAGAGCAGCAGGAAGTTGCCGATGGGCCGGTTCAGCCGGGCCAGGCGGGCGTAGTCGCCGAGCCGGACGAGCCAGGGGGGAAGGTCTTCTTCCGTGTCTACTGCCATGGTCTCGCTTCGTCGTCGCTGTGCTCTCGCAAGGGTGGCAGGAATGCCTCGCTGACCAGCAGCGCCCGATCACCGGCGCGGAACACCGAGCGTCGGGCCCATCGTGGCCGTACGCCGGCCTGTTCCAAGGCCCGCCGGCAGAGGCCATCGGCCGTGCCGAGGCGGGCCACCTCGATGGGCCCGCGCCGGATGGGATAGCGGCCGAATAGGACACGCCCCAGGGGTGTACGTCCCAACCGGCGCAGGCGCCGCAGCGGTCCGGCCAGGGTCTCCGGCGGGATTACGCTACGGGCGTAGATCCAGGGCTCGGCGCCGTTACACAGCAGGACCTCCCGGATCCATGTGTGGCGGCCCGTCCTGATCCCCAGACGCATGGCCTCATCCCGCCAGGGACGACCCCAGTGCTCGCCGAGCACCACTACATGGAAGCCGCTGCCACAACGGCGACGCATGCGCGCGGTCAGCGACCCCGGTGTCTCGATCCACTGGCGTAACACAGGCGGAAGCCGCCCTCCGGGCGGAGCACCGATGGGTCGCCAATTGTGGGCGCCTGGCAAGCGGGTCTCCTGGTCTCAGGTGGCGGTATTCTGGCACGTGCTAGGGGGCGGGGCCAGGGCCGGCGGGGAGGGTGCGCGCCAGGGCGCACACCCCTATAGGACCTGCCCCGGCCTGCCGAAGCAGCCGTGCCAAGGCGGTCACCGTGGCGCCGGTGGTGACCACGTCGTCGACGATGATCACCGCCCCCGCCGGTGGTGGCCGGCGCAGGGCGAAACGTCCGCGGACGTTGCGTTGTCGCTCCGCTGCGCCGAGGTCCTGCTGGTGCGGGCCCTCGCTGACACGTTGCAGGCATCCGTGCCGCACCGGCAGGCCGAGGTGGCGCGCGATCTCGCTGGCCTGGTTGAAGCCGCGCTCGCGCAGCCGGCGGCGGGCGAGGGGCACCGGCAGCAGCTCGGCATCGCTCCAGGCCGGCAGACACAGCGCCAGGAAGTCGGCGAGCAGCCGTCCGGCGGCCAGGTCCCCATGGTGCTTGAAGGCGTGGATCATACCGGATACCGGTTCGGAATAGGCAAAGGGCGCCACGAGCGTGGCCCACGGTGGTGGCGCTCGACGGCAGCCGTCGCAGGTGTCCCGTTCCCACGCCCGTAACGGCAGGCCGCAGCGCCGGCAGGGTCGCTCCAGCCAGGGCAGGGAGCGGCGGCAGGCGGCACAGAGCTCCGGGTCCTGTTCCGGGGGCTCGCCGCAGAGACGGCAGCGGGGGGCAAGGAGGGTCGCGGCAAGGCGGCCACCCACCCGTCCCAGGATTCCGTTCCTGTCCATGACCCGATCATACGGTAGGATGACCGTCTGTTGTCCACCGGCAGACAGGGGTGACATGGCGGAAGGGCAGGATGTTCGGGTGCGCCCCGCGGCCTTCGAGCGGGCCGCGGCCACCTATGACGAGGCCGCGGCACTGCAGCAGGAGGTGGGGCGGCGACTGGTGGAGCGCTTCGAGCTGCTGCGCGTTGAACCAACCGCGGTGCTGGATATCGGGGCGGGCACCGGCACGACGACGCGGCTGCTGATGGAGCGTTACCGGCGCGCGCGGTTCACCGCGCTGGACCCCGCCCTCGCCATGCTCCGCAGTGCCCGCCGCCGGGCCCCGCGTTGGCGGCGTCTGCGTACGGTGGCCGGCCGTGCCGAGGCCCTGCCGCTGGCCACGGAGAGCTTCGACATCGTCTTCTCCAACCTGGCATTGCACTGGGTGACGGATCTCGCGGCGGCATTTGCCGATATCCGCCGGGTGCTTCGGCCGGGGGGTGTGCTCATGTTTACCGCCTTTGGCCCGGACACGCTCGCCGAGCTCCGGGATGCCTGGGCGGCGGTGGACGGCAGCACCCGGGTCAACACCTTCGTGGATATGCATGATATCGGCGATGCCATGGCCCGGGCGCGGCTCGCGGAGCCGGTCATGGACATGGAACGCCTTACCCTGACCTACGCCGGCCCGGAGGCGTTGCTCCATGAGCTCCGCGACACGGGCTCCCACGCCATTGCCAGCGCGCGTCCGCGGGGACTGACCACGCCGCGGCGGCTGCAGGCGATGTACGCGGCCTACCCGCGCGGCGCTGCGGACGGCTCGGACCGGATCGCCGCCACCTACGAGATCATCTATGGACACGCCTGGGGCACGGGCGAGATCTTCCGCCCCGGTGAGCGTGCGCAGGCCGCTACGGCGTCGCCATGAGCCGCATCCGACTTGATTGAGATCATGGCAACGAAGAGAATTGGCGGGGAGCACCCGCTTGCGCGCCCCTGCGATTCCCCTAGAATACACGGCGGCCTGCGGCGGGGCCGCTCCTGCGGGAGGCGGCACGAGGTATCATCGATGAGTGTGAGCGCGGGTCCGGGCCCGGAGGAAGGGACCTACCGGTTTGTGCTCCGGCCGGCATTCGGCGGACACTGGCCGGAGACGGTGCGCTGCTTCGCGGTGATCGTGATCGTGGCCCTTGGTGTCGCGCTGGTGTTCACATGGCTCGGCTTTTGGCCGATCCTGCCCTTCGCAGGACTGGAGCTCTCGGCGCTCGGCTGGGCGCTGTATGTCTCCGCACGGCGCGAGCTGGACACTGAGGTGGTGACTGTGGGGGATACCTGGGTGCGCATCGAAAAGGGACGCCGCCGCCCGGAGTCGCAATGGCGGCTGGATCGCTACTTCAGTGAGGTCTGGCTGGAGGATACGGGGCGCCGGCCGGGGGCGCCGCGCCTGTTCGTCCGCTGTGGCGGTGAGCGCGTCGAGCTTGGCAGCTTCCTCCTCGAGGACGATCGCAGGAACCTGGCCCGGCAGCTGCGCCGGTGCATTGGCCCGGTGGCCAGCGCGGGGATTCGTCCGGCCGCCTGAGCGCGAGGCCGGTGACCATCCATTCGGGAGAGAGTAGGGGATGATTCGAAACAAACGGAATGCCTGGGGCCGCGGCGCGCTGTCCCTGGGGCTGCTTTCCGCAGCACCGCCGGTGTTCGCCGACTGGGCCCTGAACATGCCCCGGGGCGTGACCGAGACCAGCGAGAGCGTCTACGGCCTGCACATGACCATCTTCTGGATCAGCGTGGTGATCGGGATCCTGGTCTTCGGGGCCATCTTCTACTCCATATACATGCATCGGAAGTCCCGGGGCGCCCGGCCCGCGAAGTTCCACCACAATACCGCGGTGGAGATCGTGTGGACGGTGATACCGCTGCTCATCCTCGTCGCCATGGCCGTCCCGGCCACCGGGGTGCTCATCGAAATGGAAGATACCTCGGAGGCCGAGATGACCATCAAGGTCACCGGCTATCAGTGGAAGTGGGGCTATGAGTACATGGACGAGGGCATACAGTTCCTGAGTTCCCTGGATTCGGAGAGCGACCGCGCCCGCCAGGTGGGTTCCGGGGTCGACCCTGCCAGCGTGGAGAATTATCTCCTCGAGGTGGATAACCGGTTGGTGGTGCCCACGGATACCAAGATCCGGTTCATGATCACCGCCGCCGACGTGATCCACTCTTGGTGGGTGCCGGAGCTCGGTTGGAAGAAGGACGCCATCCCCGGCTACATCAACGAGACCTGGACGGAGATCAAGGAGCCGGGCGTGTACCGGGGTAAGTGCGCCGAGCTCTGCGGCCGGGATCACGGCTTCATGCCCGTGGTGGTGGAGGCGGTGGAGCCTGAAGAGTTCGAGCGCTGGCTCGAGGAGCGCAAGAACGGTGGCACGGCCGGCGAGCAGGCGGCCGCGGACGCCACCGGCTCCGATGAAACCCTGGTTGCCGCGCGGTAACGACTGATCGCTTAGGAGGAAGCCCCCATGAGTGTGACTTCACACGACGTGGCACACGGACACGAGCACAGCCAGGGATTCATTCGCCGCTGGCTGATGTCCACCAATCACAAGGATATCGGCACCCTCTACTTGGTGACGGCGCTGATCGCGCTGTTCGTGGGTGGGGCCATGGCCATGGTGATCCGCGCGGAGCTGTTCCAGCCGGGCATGCAGGTGGTTGATCCCTATTTCTTCAACCAGATGACCACCATGCATGGGCTGATCATGATCTTCGGGGCGGTGATGCCGGCCTTCGTCGGTCTGGCCAACTGGATGGTCCCGATGATGGTCGGGGCGCCGGACATGGCGCTGCCGCGCATGAACAACTTCAGCTTCTGGCTGCTGCCGGTGGGTCTGCTGATCCTCGCCTCCACGCTGCTGATGCCCGGCGGCGCCCCCGCCGGCGGCTGGACCATGTATCCCCCGCTGGTGCTGCAGACGGGGCAGGCCTTTCCGTTCCTGATCTTCGGCATCCACATCCTGGGTATCAGCTCGATCATGGGCGCGATCAACGTCATCGCCACGGTGCTTAACATGCGCGCCCCGGGGATGACGCTGATGAAGATGCCGATGTTCGTGTGGACCTGGCTGATCACCGCCTTCCTGCTGATCGCCGTGATGCCCGTGCTGGCCGGGGCCATCACCATGCTGCTCACCGATCAGTTCTTCGGCACCACCTTCTTCAGCGCCGCCGGCGGTGGTGACCCGGTGCTCTATCAGCATATCTTCTGGTTCTTCGGGCACCCCGAGGTCTACATCATGATCCTGCCGGCGTTCGGCATCGTCTCGCAGATCGTGCCGACGTTCGCGCGCAAGCCGCTGTTCGGCTATGCCTCCATGGTCTATGCGACGGCGTCCATCGCGTTCCTGTCCTTCATCGTCTGGGCCCACCATATGTTCACCGTGGGCATCCCGCTCGCCGGTGAGCTGTTCTTCATGTACGCGACCATGCTGATCGCGGTACCGACGGGGGTGAAGGTGTTCAACTGGGTGGCGACCATGTGGCGTGGGGCGATGACCTTCGAGACGCCCATGCTCTTCGCCCTGGGCTTCATCATCCTGTTCACCATCGGCGGCTTCTCGGGCCTGATGCTCGCCATCGCCCCGGCGGACTTCCAGTACCACGACACCTACTTCGTGGTGGCGCACTTCCACTATGTGCTCGTCACGGGCGCGCTGTTCTCCATCATCGCCGCGGTCTACTACTGGCTGCCGAAGTGGACCGGCGTGATGTACGACGAGCGCCTCGGCCAGTGGCACTTCTGGTTGTCGGTGGTCTTCGTCAACCTGCTGTTCTTCCCGCAGCACTTCCTCGGACTGGCCGGCATGCCGCGGCGTATCCCGGATTACTCCGTGCAGTTCACGGACTGGAACATGGTCTCCAGTATCGGCGCCTTCGGCTTCGGGCTCTCGCAGGTGCTGTTCGCCTATATCGTGATCCGCTGCATGAACGGCGTCGGTGAGAAGGCCGGAGCCCGCTGCTGGGAGGGCGCTGAGGGGCTGGAATGGGAGGTGCCGTCGCCGGCGCCGCACCACACCTTCGACACGCCGCCGGAGGTCCGCTGAACGGCGGACCCCATGGGTTGGCAATGACGCAGAGTCAACGACATAAGGAGCGCCGGCGGGGGATCTGGATCACGGTGGTAGTCCTGGTCCTGCTGGTGCTCGGCTTCTACATCGGGACCTTCGTGTCCAACATGTGACCGGGTCCCCGTGAACGCGGGAGAGGAAGGGTAGATGGCACACGCAGAGGGTGGGGGGTACTACGTCCCCGAATACAGCTACTGGCCGTTCGTCGCCAGCATCGGCCTGCTGGCCATGGGCACGGGCGCGGGTGGTTTCCTGCAGGGCCTTGACTGGGGCGGCTATGTGTTGGGCCTCGGTACCGCCATTATGCTGGTGGTGTTCTTCGGCTGGTTCGGCAGCGTCATCCGGGAGGGCCTGTCCGGGTTATACAGCGACCAGGTGGATATCTCCTTCCGTTGGGGGATGATTTGGTTCATCTTCTCGGAGGTGATGTTCTTCGGCGCCTTCTTCGGCGCCCTGTTCTATGCGCGGTTGCTCTCGGTGCCGTGGCTGAGCGGCGAGGACCCGGCCACCAGCAAGTTCCTGTGGGACTCCGTGGTGCTGAGTTGGCCCACCGCGGGACCGGGGATGACGGATCTCGAGTTCCGTCCCATGGGCCCATGGCCGCTACCCACCATCAACACGATTATCCTCCTCACCTCGGGGGTGACCCTGACCATCGCCCATCATGCCCTCAAGGCCGGCGAGCGCGGCAAGCTCGTCGCGGGGATGTGGGCGACGGTGGCCCTCGGCACCGCCTTCATCCTGCTGCAGGGCTATGAGTATTACGAGGCCTGGACCCACCTCAACCTGCAGCTCGATACCGGTATCTACGGCTCCACCTTCTTCATGCTCACCGGATTCCACGGCGCTCACGTGATCATGGGAACGATCATGCTGGTAGTGATCACGTTGCGCTGTATGCGGGGCCATTTCAGCGCCGATAACCACTTCGGCTTCGAGGGTGTGGCCTGGTACTGGCACTTCGTGGACGTGGTCTGGCTAGGGCTCTTCATCTTCGTCTACATCCTGTAGACGGCGGCACTGAGGGTGCGGGCCCGTTAGGACAGCGGGCTCGCGTTCGGCTGTAGCACGCCCGTGAACAGTGCCAGGAGGATGAGCGCGAACAGCACCACGGAGAGGCTGATCCGCACGGTCAGTGCGTTCAGGGTACGACGGCTTTGGCTGCGGTCCTGAACGAGGAAGAACAGTCCCGAACCAAGGCTGGCAATGATCGCCAGCAGGGTGATGACGATTCCCGCCTTGATCAATAGAGTCATCGGATATTCTCGCCGCGTCACTGGGTGGTATGGCCCCCATTGTACGCGACCGTGCGGGAAGGGGCGGAAGCCGGCGTGAGCCGGCGCCGTCTCGCCTTCCGCCCGCGGCTGCTGCCGAGCCTCGTCACGGCATTGCTGTTGCCTGTGTTGCTCGGTCTCGGGTTTTGGCAGCTCGACCGGGCGGACCAGAAGCGGGAGATCATCGAGGCCCGACAGGCGGCCGCCGAGGCCCCGGCGGTGGACCTCAACGCCGGCCTCCCCACCGCCGACGACGCGCGGTTCCGGCTCGCCGGGGCGCGCGGCCGCTTCGACGGTGAGCGCCAGTTCCTGCTTGAGAACCAGGTGCGCGATGGCGTGCTTGGCTACCGGATCATCACCCCGTTGCGCCTTGAGGGCGGGCACGAGGCGATACTCGTGGACCGGGGGTGGGTGGCGGCGCCGGCGAGTCGTCGGCATCTGCCCGATACCCGGGTGGATAGTGGGGAGCGGGAGGTCACCGGGCGGTTGGGCAAGGGGCCGTCGGTGGGCCTTCGGATGGGGCCCGCCTATGCCGGCGATGGCGGCTGGCCGCGGCGGGTGCAGTACTTGGATTTCGAGGCCATGGACGAGGCGCTGCCCTATGCCGTGCCGCACTATCTGCTGCGCACCGGTGCCGGGGCGGCGGAGGCGCGGCCGGAGGGGATGCGCTTCGGCCCGGAGCGGCACCACGGGTATGCCGTGCAGTGGTTCGCCCTGGCGACCGCCCTGGTGGTGATTTACATCGGCGTCAACCTGCGCCGCAGGAAGGACCATGAGCAGCACAGTTAACACCCATCGCGGGCGCTGGCAGATCGTCATCCTTGCGCTGGTGTTCTTCGGCCCCGCGATCCTCGCCTGGGTGCTGGTGATCAGCGGGTGGCGGCCCGGAGCTACCACCAACCACGGGGTGCTCGTCGAGCCGCCGGTCCGCCAGGCGGCCGAGGGCTGGCGCACCCGCAGCGGTGAGACCCTGGACGATGCATGGTTCACCGGCCACTGGAGCTGGGTGGTGCCCGTGTCGGGCGGCTGCACGGAGGCGTGCACCGAGATGCTCGACGAGCTCCGCCGTGCGCGCATCGCCCTAAACCAGGACGCGGACCGCGTGAGCGTTGTCCTCCTCCAGCCCCGCGGGGCCGATCGGTTGCCGGCGCCGGATCGGTTCCCCGCCCTGGTGGAGGTGACGGCCCCGGCGAAGGTGCTCGAAGGGTTGCTGGAGGATACCCCCGACGACGGCACCGCCGGGCGTGGGCTGTTCATCGTCGATTACCTGGGCTTCCGGATGATGACCTATCCGATGCCGCTGGACAGCAAAGGGCTGCTGGAGGACACCGAGCAGCTCCTGGAGATCGCCAAGGAGGAGGTGGAGGATTATCAGCAACTGGAGAAGGCCGGCGCCGTATCCCGGTGAGCGTCGGTCCGGAGGCTAACAGGTGAGATCTCGCGGCTTATTCCTGCGCCTGTCCCTGCTGGCAACGGCGTTGACACTGGTGGTGGTGGTGCTGGGTGCCTACGTTCGCCTGTCGGACGCCGGCCTCGGCTGTCCGGACTGGCCGGGCTGCTACGGTCGCCTCACCGTGCCGGCGGGGGAGGGCGAGGTTGCTGCCGCCAACGCGGCCTTTCCCGAGCGGCCGGTGGAGATGGCCAAGGGCTGGAAGGAGATGGTGCACCGCTACGTGGCCGGTGCCCTGGGGCTGCTGGTGTTCGCTCTGGCGCTGCTGGCCTGGCGCAACCGGCAGGACCCGCACCAGCCCCTGGCCATCCCGCTGTTGCTGGTGGCGGTCATCCTGTTCCAGGCGCTCCTCGGGATGTGGACGGTGACCTGGAAGCTCAAGCCATTCATCGTCATGGCGCACCTGCTTGGCGGGCTCGCGACGCTGTCCCTGCTGGCCTGGCAGACCCTCCGCGTCGTGGGGGGAGCGGGGGCACTCCAACTGCCGCCCATGCAGCGCGGCTTCCTCGTGTTCGCCACGGCGCTGCTGGTCGGCCAGATCGCCCTCGGTGGCTGGACCAGTGCCAACTACGCGGCCCTCGCCTGCAACGAGCTGCCCGCCTGCACCCAGGGCGAGCTATGGCCCGCCGACGCGGACTTCGCCGGCGGCTTCGAGCTTTGGCACGGCATCGGCCCGGACTACGAGTTCGGCCGGCACCTGAGCCGTGAGGCCAAGGTGGCGATCCACCTGGCCCATCGTGGCGGTGCGGTGGTCGTGCTGTTGGCCCTGCTCGCCCTCGCCGCGATGCTCGCGGGCCGCGGCGGTTTCGCTCGCGCCGGGGGCCTCGCGCTCGGCGCCGGTGTGACCCTGCAGTTCCTGCTCGGGCTCAGCAATGTGCAGTTCAGCTTGCCCCTGGGCGTGGCGGTGGCGCACAATGCGCTCGCTGCCCTTTTGCTTGTGCTGCTGGTCGCCTTGAACCACCACGCACATCCGAGCCGCCTGTCATGAACCACACCGCATCCGTGGCCACCAGTACCGATTTGCCCGCGCACCGGCACTTGATCCGCCACTGGCGTGACTACTACGAGCTGTGCAAGCCCGGGGTAGTGGCGCTGATGGTCTTTACCGCCGTGGTCGGCGAATTGCTGGCGGTGGAGGGGGCCGTGCCGTGGCGCGCGCTCACCCTGGGGAACTTGGGCATCGCCCTGGCCGCGGCCTCCGCGGCCGCGGTGAATCACCTGGTGGACCGGGGCATCGACGCACGCATGGCACGCACCCGGGGCCGCCCATTGCCGAGCGGCCACATCCGGTTGCCCCACGCCGTGGCCTTCGCTGCGGTGCTCGGGGCGGCCGGGCTCGGCATCCTCTATGCCTTCGTCAATCCGCTGACCGCAGCGCTGACATTCGGCTCGCTGCTCGGCTACGCGGTGATCTATACCCTGTTCCTCAAGCGCGCGACCCCCCAGAACATCGTCATCGGCGGGGCGGCGGGCGCCGCGCCGCCCGTGCTCGGGTGGACGGCGGTGACAGGCACGGTGGATCCCCATGCGCTGCTGCTGTTCCTGATTATCTTCACCTGGACGCCGCCCCACTTCTGGGCACTCGCCATCCACCGCCGCGAGGAGTACGCGAAGGCCGACATCCCCATGCTTCCCGTGACCCACGGGGATCGCTTCACGCGCTGGCACGTGCTTTTCTATACGCTGTTGCTGGTGGCGGTGACCGCACTCCCCTTCGCTACCGGTATGAGCGGCTGGGTCTACTTCCTCGGTGCCATGGCCCTGGGGGCGGTGTACCTGTACTACGGCGGGGCGATGCTGGTCAGTGATGATCCCTCGCTGCCGATGCGCTCCTTCGGCTACTCCATCATCTACCTGATGGCGCTGTTCGCACTGCTGCTCTTGGATCACTACCTGCCGGTGATGCTCCGCCTGCTCGGGGGCTGAGGCGCGTGGACTATCTCCCCACGGAGCTGCTCCGGACGTTCGTGCTGGTCGCCGAATCGGAGGGGTTCACCCGGGCCGGCGAGCGACTGGGGCGCTCGCAGCCGGCGGTTAGCCTGCAGATCAAGCGGCTGGAGGCCCTGGTCGGCCAAACCCTGCTGGTGCGCGATGGCCGCCAGCTCCGGCCCACCCCCGCCGGCGAGACCCTGCTCGCTTACGCCCAGCGTATCCTCGCCCTCAACCGGGAGGCGCTCGGGCGCCTACACGAGCCCGAGCTGGCGGGCACCGTGCGGCTGGGGGTTCCGAACGAGTTCGCCAGCTCCTTCCTGCCCGGCATCCTCGGCAAGTTCGCCCAGGCCCACCCCAACGTGAACCTCGAGGTCACCTGCGACCTGAGTACCCGGCTCCTGGCCCGGCGGGAGCGCGACGAGCTGGATCTGGTCTTCGCCCTCCATGCCGACGGCGCCGTTGCTGCCGACGGCGGCGGGTGGACGGAGGAGCTGGTCTGGGTGGCGAGCCCCCGGCACGATGCCCATGAGCAGGTGCCGGTGCCGTTGGTGGTGGCCCCGGAGGGCTGCGTCTACCGCGGGCGCATCCTGGCCCGACTCGAGGAGGCCGGGGTGAGCTGGCGGGTGGCCTACACCTGTGCCAGCTTCGGAGGGATCCGCGCGGGTGTGTTGGCCGGGCTCGGCGTGACGGTGCTGGCGCGCAGCATCGTCCCTCCAGGGCTGCAGGCCATTCCCTCCGCCGGTCACCTCCCGGCGCTGGCACCGGTGCGGGTGCGCCTGCACTACGATGTGGACCATGCTACGGACGCCATCCGCGCACTGGTCGCCCACATGTCGGCCCACTGGGAAGGATAGCCGGCATTTGGGAAATTTATCCCGCCATTGGTACTATTGATTTAACAAATCAACCATCCGCAGCTACCTTTAGGGTATCAATCGCCCTAGACGGCGCCACGCCGTCCCGACCCAAGCGAGGCGAGCCATGAGTGACTCCCGTACCCCCCTCGACGCCCTGGAGGCCCACGACGAGTTCATCGCCCGTCATATCGGCCCCCGTGGTGCAGAGCATCAGTCGATGCTGGACGCCATCGGCAAGGACAGCCTGGACGCCCTGATCGACCGTGCCGTCCCCGCCGATATCCGCGCGGAGCGGGCGCTGCCCCTGGAGGGCCCGGTGAGCGAGGCCGAGGCGCTCGCGGAGCTCGAGGCGATGGCGGCGCGGAATACCGTCAAGCGCCCGTTCATCGGGGCCGGATACTACGGCACCCATACCCCGACGGTGATCCAGCGCAACGTCCTGGAGAACCCGGGCTGGTATACGGCGTACACGCCCTATCAGCCGGAGATCTCCCAGGGACGGCTGGAGGCCCTGCTCAACTTTCAGACCATGGTCATGGACCTCACGGCGATGGAGATCGCCAATGCCTCCCTGCTCGACGAGGCCACTGCCGCGGCGGAGGCCATGACCCTCTGCCAGCGGGTGAATCGTCGGAGCAAGAGCAACGTTTTCGTGATCGATGCTAACGCCCACCCGCAGACCATCGACGTGCTGCGGGGGCGAGCGGAGCCGTTGGGGATCGAGCTGGTGGTCGCCGACCCCGCCTCAGGGCTGCCGGAGGAGGGCTGTTTCGGTGTCCTGATCCAGTATCCCGGCACCGACGGCGCCGTGGTCGATCCGTCGCCGGCGATCCGTGCCGCCCATGACGCCGGTGCCCTTGCGGTGGTGGCCACGGACCTGCTGGCCCTCACCCTTCTCACCCCGCCCGGCGAGCTCGGCGCCGACGTGGTAGTGGGCAGCGCCCAGCGCTTCGGCGTGCCGCTGTTCTTCGGCGGCCCCCATGCCGCGTTCATGGCGACCCGCGACAAGCACAAGCGCGCGCTGCCGGGCCGCTTGGTGGGGGTCTCGGTGGACAGCCATGGCGATCCCGCCTACCGGCTGGCGCTACAGACCCGCGAACAGCACATCCGCCGGGAAAAGGCTACCAGCAACATCTGTACGGCCCAGGCCCTGCTCGCCGTGATCGCGGCGATGTACGCGGTCTACCACGGGCCGCGGGGGCTGGAGCGTATCGCGTGGCGGGTCCACCGGCTCACCGCCGCCCTGGCCCAGGGGCTCACCGACGCCGGTTGGCGGCTTGCCGGTGAGGCCTTCTTCGACACCCTCACCGTGGAGGCCGGGGAGCGCGCCGCCGCCTGCCTGGAGGCGGCCGATGCGGCGGGTTATAACCTCCGCGACTTCGGTGACGGCCGGATCGGTATCGCCCTGGACGAGACCGCTACCCGGGAGGACGTGGCGGCGGTGCTGGGCGCCTTTACCGGTGACGACGGCGTGGATGTCGAGGCCCTGGACCGGGCGGCGGATTCGGCGCTGCCGGCGGCGCTGGCCCGACGCAGTGACTACCTCACCCATCCGGTGTTCAACACCCACCATTCCGAGACGGAGATGCTCCGTTACCTGCGCCGGCTGGGGGATTACGATCTGGCGCTGGACCGGGCCATGATCCCGCTGGGTTCGTGCACCATGAAGCTCAACGCCACCACGGAGATGTTACCGGTCTCCTGGCGTGGGTTCAGCGGTATCCATCCCTTCGCCTCGGCCAAGCAGGCCGCGGGCTACCGGGAGCTGTTCGCGGACCTGGAGCGCATGCTCTGCGCCATCACCGGCTACGAGGCGGTTTCCCTGCAGCCCAATGCCGGCGCCCAGGGCGAATACGCGGGCCTGCACGCGATCCGTGCCTACCACCATGACCGCGGCGAGTCCCAGCGGGATGTCTGTCTCATCCCCAGCTCCGCCCACGGCACCAACCCGGCGTCAGCGCAGATGGCCGGTATGCGCGTGGTGGTGGTGCATTGCGACGCCGACGGCAATATCGACATCGATGACCTGCGCGCCAAGACCGCCGAGCACAGCGAGCGGCTGGCGGCGATCATGATCACCTATCCTTCCACCCATGGCGTGTTCGAGGCCACGGTGCGCGAGGTCTGCGACATCGTCCACGAGCACGGCGGCCAGGTCTATATCGACGGGGCGAATCTCAACGCCATGGTGGGGCTGACCCGGCCGGGGGACTTTGGCGGCGATGTCTCCCACGTCAACCTCCACAAGACCTTCTGCATCCCCCACGGTGGCGGCGGCCCCGGGGTCGGGCCCATCGGCGTGCGTGCCCACCTGGCGCCCTATCTGCCGGGCCATCGCTACAGCGACAGCGACGCCGGTGCCCCGGCGGTGGCGGCCGCCCCGTGGGGCAGCGCCGGAATCCTGCCCATCTCCTGGGCCTATATCCGGCTCATGGGGGCGGAGGGGCTCACCGAGGCCACCCGCGTGGCCATCCTCAACGCGAACTACATCGCCGCCCGGCTGCGGGATCACTACCCGGTGCTCTACACCGGCGCCGACGGGCTGGTGGCCCACGAGTGCATCATCGACCTGCGGCCCATCAAGGAGGAGACGGGGGTGACCGTCGATGATGTGGCCAAGCGCCTCATCGACTACGGCTTCCACGCCCCGACCATGTCCTTCCCGGTGGCGGGGACGCTGATGATCGAGCCCACCGAGAGTGAGCCCCTGGCGGAGCTGGATCGATTCTGCGACGCGATGATCGCCATTCGGGAGGAGATCCGTGCGGTGGCGGATGGGCGTGTCCCGGTGGACGAGAGCCCGCTGCGGCATGCGCCCCATACCGCGGCGGACCTGGTAAGCGAGTGGGACCGTCCCTATGACCGGGAGACGGCGGTATTCCCGCTACCCGACCAGCGCCACGGCAAATACTGGTCGCCGGTGGGGCGGGTGGACAACGTCTACGGGGATCGCAATCTAGTCTGCGCCTGCCCGCCCATGGAAGACTATATGGACGCGGCGGAGAAGAAGGGGGCGCGGGCATGAGCGAGACGGACGATACTCTCCGAGAGGTCCCGCTGGATGCGCTGCACCGGGAGCTGGGGGCGACGATGGTCCCCTTCGCTGGCTACGCCATGCCGGTGAGTTATCCCCTGGGGGTGATGAAGGAGCACCTGCACACCCGTGAGCGGGCCGGGTTGTTCGATGTCTCCCACATGGGCCAGGTCCGGCTCTACGGCGACCAGGCCGCCGCGGCCCTGGAGGGGCTGACCACCGGCAACATCATCGGCCTGAAGCCCGGGCGGCAGCGCTATACGCTGTTCACCAACGAAGCCGGCGGCATCCTCGACGACTTCATGGTCTGCAACGCCGGCGATTATCTGCAGCTGGTGGTCAACGCCGCCTGCAAGGAGGCGGATCTCGCCCATCTGCGCGCCAATCTCGATGACCAGGTCTGGGTGGAACCGCTGGAGGACCGTGCCCTGCTGGCACTCCAGGGGCCGGAGGCCGCCGCGGTCCTCGCGGAGATCGCCCCGGAGACCACGGAGATGGTGTTCATGGATGCCCGGGTGGTGGCCGTGGACGGCATCGAGTGCTTCGTCACCCGTTCCGGCTACACCGGCGAGGACGGCTTCGAGATCTCGGTGCCCGCGGCCTCCGCCGAGACCCTGGCCCGGCGTCTGCTCGCCTTCGACGCGGTGGAGCCCATCGGGCTCGGCGCCCGGGATTCGTTGCGCCTGGAGGCGGGTCTGTGCCTGTATGGCCACGACATGGATACCGAAACCACCCCCGTGGAGGCGAGCCTGGACTGGGCGATCTCCAAGCTGCGGAGGCCGGGTGGCAGCCGCGAGGGCGGTTACCCCGGCGCCGAGGTGATCGCCCGGCAGCTGCAGTATGGCGTTGCGCGCCGTCGTGTCGGGCTCCGACCCGAGGGCCGGGCGCCGGTGCGGGAAGGGGCACCCCTGCAGGACGGCGACGGCCGGGAGATCGGCCGGGTCACCAGTGGCGGCTTTGGCCCCAGCGTCGGCGCCCCCGTGGCCATGGGCTACGTGGCCACGGAGCTGACGGAACCGGGCACCGAGGTCACCGCCGTGGTCCGCGGCCGGGAGCGGCCGGTCACTGTCAGCGAAACCCCCTTCATCCGGCCCTCCTACCGACGCTAAGTTGGGACGTGGCCACGGATGGACACGGAGTAACAGGCTACGAAGGCCGTAGAAAACGAGGGGACGCCGAGTTACGGATCGGCGACGGCTTTATAGGGGTACCGCACGGCGTTCATTGTCCCGCGTAAGGCAGGGCCGCCGGTCAGGCCGACGGCGGTTTGGCCATCCCGAGTGTCCGTGTAAATCCGTGGCCGGTCCGCCCGCTCAGCCGGTGGCGATGTCGCTCTCGTCGAGGCCGCAGTTGTTCTTCTCCAGCACTCGTTCGGCGCGGTAGCTCGAGCGCACCAGCGGTCCGGAGACCACCTCCAGGAAGCCGCGCTTGAGGCCTTCCTCGCGGTACCAGGCGAACTGTTCCGGGGTGACGTAGCGCTCCACCGGCAGGTGGTTGGCGGTGGGCCGCAGGTACTGGCCGAAGGTGACGATGTCCACGCCGATGGCGCGGAGCTCGTCCATGGTCTCCAGGATCTCGTCGTCGGTCTCGCCGAGGCCCACCATCAAGCTGGTCTTGGTGAGCACCGCCGGATTGTGGCGCTTGGCATGGGCGAGCACATCGAGGGTGCGCTCGTAGCCGGCGCGGGGGTCACGCACCGGGTGGGTGAGTCGGCGCACCGTCTCCACGTTTTGGGCGAAGACCTCCAGGCCGGCGTCGATGACCCGCTCGACCCACTCGTGGACACCCTGGAAGTCGGGGGTCAGCGCCTCTACTGCCGTCTCCGGGGTGCGCGCCTTGATCGCCCGGATGCACTCCGCGTAGTGGCCGGCACCGGCGTCGTCGAGATCGTCTCGGTCCACGGAGGTGAGCACCACGTACTTCAGGCCCATGAGCTCCACGGTCTCCGCGGTCTGCCGGGGCTCGTCGGCATCCAGCCAACCCCGGGGATTACCGGTGTCCACGGCGCAGAACCGGCAGGCCCGGGTGCAGGTGTCGCCCATGAGCATGATGGTGGCGGTGCCGTGGCCCCAGCATTCCGCGATGTTGGGGCACATGGACTCCTCACAGACCGTGGCCAGTCGGTGCTCGCGGACCGTCTTCTTGACCTGGTTGTAACCGGCCCCGGTGGGGATCTTGACCCGCAGCCACTCCGGCTTGTCCCCGCGGGCCACCGGTGCCGCGTCGCGTCGCGCCTTGACGCCGTTCTTCACGGCGCGGAACCCGTGGGGCTTGTCCACCTTACTGCCGCTGACCACGACCGGGATGCCCTTGATCTCGCTCATCGCTGTAGTCCCGTGTGCCTGTTTCCGTTCAGTGTAACAGCCGGGTCGCCGCCCCCCGTTCACAGGGCCGGTTACCGGTGCTCCAAGATCGCCGCCTCAGTCGCCGATCCGTGGGAGGTTTTCGAGGGCCCGTCGGATGGCATCGGCGGGGTACTCGTAGTCCTCCAACTCCCCGGCGAAGTAACGGTCGTAGGAGCTCATGTCGAAGTGCCCGTGGCCGGAGAGGGTGAACAGGATGGTCCGCTCGCGGCCCTCCTCCTTGGCGCGCATCGCCTCCACCAGGGCGCCACGGATGGCGTGGCAGGACTCCGGCGCCGGGATGATGCCCTGGGTGCGGGCGAACAGCACACCGGCCTCGAAGGTGGCGAGCTGGGGCACGGCCATCGCCTCGAGGATGCCCTCGTGATAGAGCTGGGAGACCAGCACCGAATCGCCGTGATAGCGCAGTCCGCCGGCGTGGATGCCGGGGGGCATGAAATCGTGGCCGAGGGTGTACATCTTCATGATCGGCGTCAGCCCGGCGCTGTCGCCGTAGTCGTAGGCATAGTGGCCCCGGGTGAGGGTGGGGCAGGAGTCCGGCTCCACCGCTACCAGGCGCACGTCCCGCCCGCCGGCCTTGTCCGCCAGGAACGGGAACATCATACCGCCCACGTTGGAGCCGCCGCCGCAGGGGGCGAGCACCACGTCGGGGTAGGCGCCGGCGATCTCCATCTGCCGCCGTGCCTCCTGACCGATGACGGTCTGGTGCAGTAGCACGTGGTTGAGCACCGAGCCGAGGGCGTAGTTGGTGTCCTCGCGGCCCGCGGCCTCCTCCACGGCCTCGGAGATGGCCAGCCCCAGGGAGCCCGGATTGTCGGGGTCGTCGGCGAGGGCCTTGCGCCCGGTATCGGTGTGCTCCGAGGGGCTGGGGATCACCTCGCCGCCCCAGGTCTGCATCATCGAGCGGCGATGGGGCTTTTGCTCGTAGGACACGCGCACCATGTAGATACGCACGTCCAGGCCGAACAGGCTGCCCGCCAGGGCCAGGGAGCTGCCCCACTGCCCGGCGCCGGTCTCGGTGGTCAGCCGGGTGATGCCCGCCTCGCGGTTGTAATAGGCTTGCGCCACGGCGGAGTTGGGCTTGTGGGAGCCCGCCGGGGAGACGCCCTCGTACTTGAAGAAGATCTTCGCCGGCGTGCCCAGCGCCTGCTCCAGCCGCGTGGCGCGGATCAGCGGCGAGGGGCGCCACAGTCGCAACGCCTCGCGAACCGGATCCGGGATGGCGATCCAGCGCTGATCGCTCATCTCCTGCTCGACGATGGCCGGCGGGAAGATCGCCTGCATGGCCTCCGGCGGTACCGGCTGGCCGTCCGGGCCCACGTAGGGGGCCGGCGGATGGGGCAGGTCCGGGATGACGTTATACCAGTGGGTCGGGATCTCCGACTCGGGGAGCAGGATCTTGGTATCCGGCACGGTGCGCCTCCGTGGTGGGTGTCAGTCCTTGCCGTATTGGTTGTCGAGTACGCTAAACCAGCCCTGATGGGCCTCGTCGGCCTGATCGCGCCAGCGCTGGACCTGCTCGCGGGTGTATTCCTCGCGGAGCTCGCTGTCTGTCACCGGCCGAGGGTCGAAGTCGGTCTCAGGGGAGTCGTCGGTGTTCGTCATGCTCTGCCTCCCGGCCAATGTTCCGCGCTCGCCCTGCGGTACAATCCCCGCAGGCGAAATCCACTCGGGCTAAGGCCCCCTAGTGTAACGCGACTGGAAGACGATGACCCGGGAGTTCGACGAGGAGCTGGATGTGCGTGGGCTCAATTGTCCGCTGCCCATCCTCAAGACCAAGAAGGCGCTGGTGCCGCTGCCGGCGGGGGCGGTGCTGCGGGTGCGTGCCACCGACCCCCACTCGGTGATCGACTTCACCGCCTTCTGCGATAAGACCGACAACGACCTCCTTGACCGCGAGGAGCGCGCCGAGGAGTACGTCTTCTACGTCGTCAAGGGCGGTATGTGAGCCCCTGCACCCCTCGGCTCAGCCCTCATTGAATTCGGCGATCTTGGGCCGCGAGCCCCACATGCAGAACCCCGCCGGCTCGAACGGGAACTGACGCGGGTGATGACGCTGCTCGTCCTCGATGGTGCGGACACCACTGGAGTACTCGTAGACCATGCCGTCGGGCCCCTCGAAGTACAGGAACATGGCGGTGGAGGTGGGGTGGCGACCGGGCCCGAAGGTGATGGGGATCCCCCGCTCGGTGAGGAAATACCAGCTGCGCATGATGTCATCGATACTGGCGACCTGGTGGTTGATGTGCTGCACGCCGGGGTGGTCGGAGGGGAACAGGGCGATCTTGTGGTGGACCTCGTCGATGCGCAGTAGTGGGCTGATGCCGATCCAGTCCGAGACCCGCGCGCCCATGACCCGGGTCCAGAAGCGCTCGTCGCGGCGCGGGTCAGAGGAGCGGAGGCCGATATGCGAGAACCCCTCGATGCCCGCATCCCGCGAGGGGAAATAGCGCCAGCCCGAATGCATGGGCCGCCAGACCAGCTCGATACGGTTGCCCGTGGGGTCGGTGAATTCGACAAAGGCCATGACATAGCGGGCCTCGCATTCCGTGTCGCTGCCCCAGCGGACCGGGCGTCCGGCCTCGGTGAGCTCCCGCGCCGCCGCCTCCAGCTCCTCGACGGTCCGGATCTCGAAGGCGGTGGTGTGCTCGCCGGGCTCGCCCTCATAGTACACCAGGGTATGGTCGCGGTTGTCGGACCGGAAGTAGGCGGCATTGCCGCTGCGGCGCACCAGTTCCAGCCCCAGGATCTCGGTGCAATAGCGGGTGGCGGCGTCCACGTCCCGGGTTGCCAGCCGCACGTAGCGGATATCGTGGAGATCGATCACTGCTCGCCTCCTTCCCGGTGCGCGGCGTTCCGGGGGCTGTATGCCATGGCCTTGATCTCGATGAGCAGGTTGGGGTTCGGCAGCTCGCGCACGGCCACCGTGGTCCGCGTGGGCCCGTCGAAGTCGAAGAACTCCCCGTAGACCTCGTTGTAGCCGGGGAAGTCCTCCATACGTACCAGGAACGTGGTCACATCCACCAGCTCGCGGAGGCCGCTGTCCGCCTCCCGCAACAGGGCGTCGATGTTCTCCAGCACCGCCCGGGTCTGGGCCCGGATATCCAGGCGGACGTTGCCGTCCGCGCCCTGCTCGACCCCGGCGTAGGTGTTGTCCGGCCGGCGTGAGCTGGTCCCGGAGATGAACAGGAAGTCACCCACCCGCTTGAGGTGGGGGTAACGGCCTAGGGGCTTCGCGCGGCCCTCGACGAGGTGGGATTCGGTCATGAACGGCCTCCTTGGTTGGTCTGGGCGTCCCGGTGCTAGCCGAGCAGCAGGGTCACGAAACGCTCATCGGTACAAAGCAGCAGCACCACCACCACCGTGGAGAGCAGGAACGGCCAGATCGCGGTGAAGATCTGCCCGGGGCGGACCCCGCTCAGTGACGCGGCGATGAAGAGCCCGGCGCCCACCGGCGGGGTGAGGAGGCCGAGCACCAGGGTCATGCACACCACGACCCCGAACTGATACGGATCGATGCCGTACACATCCGTGGCGATGGGCAGCAGGATCGGGACGACGATGATCAGCGCAGCGATGGCGTCGATGGCGCAGCCGAGCATCACCAGCAGGGCCACCATCAGCAGCAGGAAGGTGAAGGGACTCTCGGCGATGGTCTGCAGCCACGTGGCTACCATTTGCGGTACCTGCTCGAAGACGATGACCCATCCGAAGAGCTGCGCCGTCGCGATGAGCAGGAGAATGATCGCGGAGTTGATCGCGGCGCGGTGCAGGACGGTCCCCCAGCGCCGGAAACGGAACTCCCGATAAACGAACTGGCCCACGAGCCAGGCACCCAGGGTGGCGACCGCCGCGGACTCGGTGGGCGTGGCGAGGCCGGTGAGGATGCTGCCGACGATCACCAGGGGTACCAGGCCGGCCGGCAGTCCGGCGGCGATCATGCCCAGGCGTTGCCGCGGGGGCACTGCCTCACAGCGGGGATAGGGATTGAACAGCCCGAGCACGAAGATCACCAGCAGAAAGCCCAACGCCATCATCAGTCCGGGGATGATCCCGGCGATGAACATGTCGCCGATGGAGATCTGAGCGAGCACGCCGTAGATCACGAAGACCATGGACGGCGGGATGATCGGCGAGAGCAGTCCGGCGGCGGCGGTGGTGGCGGCGGAGTGATCGCGTCGATAACCGTTGCGTTCCATCTCCGGCACCATCACGTGGGTCATCAGGGCGATCTGCGCCGCCGAGGATCCGAGGATGGAGGCCACCATCATGTTGGCGAGGAGGTTCACGTAGAGCAGTCCCCCGCGCAGGGTGCCCACCAGGGCCTTCGCCGCGCCCATTAGGCGCAGGGTCACACCGCCTTCGTGCATTACCTCGCCGACGAGCATGAACAGTGGGATGGCCAGCAGGCCGTAGCTCTCGATCCCGCCGAACATCTGCTGCGGGTAGGAGGCGAGCAGGACCGTGTTGCCGGAGGTGAAGATGTAGGCGATGGCGGTGACCGCCAGCACCAGGGCGATCGGCAGGCCAAGCAGCAACAGGGCTACGAATACCGCCGGAATCATGGGCGAGACCCCGCTGCGCGGCCGGTGGCCGAGCCTGCCGTCTCGATGAGGTTGGCCAGGCCGTGCACCGTGGTGGTCAAGGCAAAGATGGGCATGATCAGCCAGACCCAGAATTTACGGATGCCCAGCGTGTTGGTCGGCTCCCCGTAGATGAAGTTGCCCGTACTCACGAGAAAGGTATTGACATCGAAGCCGGCGCGAAGCATCTCCAGCGGGGCAAACCAGCGCCAGCACAGCCACAGTAGGAACACCGCGAATACGAGGACGATGAGGTCGTTGATGACCAACAGGACGTGCCGGACGCCTGCGGGGACGGTGTCGTGGAGCAAGGTCATGGAGACCAGCTTGCGCCGTCTCACACACAGCGAGCCCGCGATCAGCGTTGCCCAGACCATCGCATAGATCGCCGCCTCGTCCACCCAGTACAGGGCGAGGCCGGCGTAGCGGGTGAACACGTTGAGCAGAATGAGCAGGGCGATCGACGCGACGAGGGCACCGGCAGCCGGTTTTTCGACGGCGGCCAGCGTCTCGCTGGCCGCCGTGATCAGCCGCGCCGGCGATCCGTTAGGCGTCGGGTCGGAGCGATCGCGCATACGCACTCCTGACAGTCAGCCCGGGGACCTTATACCAGGCCGTCCAGGCTTCGGCTCAGTACTCCGCCGCCACGGCCTCGAGGCGCTCCATGGCCGGCGCCTTCTCGCGCCAATCTGCCTTCCACTGTTCGATGGCCTCACCGAAGAACTCCGGTCCCACCTCGGTGACGGTGGCCTCCTCCAGACCCTTGAGCTCCTCGGTCCACTCCTTCTCCTTGACGACCATGTGTTCCAGCAACGATGCGAGGTGCTGCTCGGTGAGCTCGCGGAGCATTGCCTGGTCCCCCTCGGAGAGTCCGGCCCAGGTGCGCGGCGAGACCACGGCGACCATGGGGAACATCATGTGGCGGGAGAGCACGATGTGCGGTGCCACCGTGTAGTACTTTTGCTTGACCATGTTCTCCACGTCCATCTCAATGGCGTCCACCTGGCCGTTGGCAAGGGCGTCATAGACTGCGGGTAGCGGCATGGGCGTCGGGGCGACGCCAAGGAGGTCGTGGAAGTGCCGGGTCGGCTCGAAGGGCGTGATACGGACCTTGTTGCCGCGGAGGTCGTCCACCGATTCGATGGGGGCGCGGCCCTCCAGCTGGCGCAGCCCGGCCATGCCGTAGCCGAGGCCGATGACCCCCATCTGTCCCGGGAGCTCATCAAGCAGGTCGTAGGCCACGTCGCTCTTGAGCAGCCGTGCCGCGGCATCGATGTCCTCCACCAGGTAGGGGGTAAAGAACGCCCCCATGTTCGGGACCCGGTTGGAGATCTCCGCCATGGTCATGAAGGCCATGTCCACGGCGCCGGTGCGCAGCTGCTGCAGCATCTGCGCCTCGTCGCCCAGTTGCCCCGAGGGGAACACCGCCAGGCTGTGCTCGCCGTCGCTGCGTTGCTCCAGCGACTGGCCGAGTTCCCGGGCGGTCTCGGTCCAGGCGTGGGACGGGGGTGTGATCAGGCCGATCTTGAATTCCTTGGCCTGGGCGCCGGTGGCCACCACGGTGGCCGCCGCCATGACCGCGGCGGTGATGATGCGCTTCATGGTTCTCCTCCTAATGCGGCCATGCGGCCGCCGGTTGTTGTGTACGTATCGGTGATGGTCTCGCCCTCAGCCATCGGTACCGGCCAGTCCGAAGAACCGGAGGGCATTATCGCGCAGGATCCGCCGGCGGGTGCCCTCGTCAATCCCCGGGGTGTCGCGGATCAGCTGGCCGGGCTCGCTCTCGCCTAGGGGAAAGGGGTAATCGGTGCCGAACAGGACCCGCTCCTCGCCCATGACCTCGATGAGCAGGCGCAGTGCCCGCGTGTCGAAGACGCAGGAGTCCACGTGGAAGCGATCCACATAGCTCGACGGTGGCTGCGGGCAGTCCCGGCGAACGATGTCGCGCTGTCGCCAGGCGTTGTCCACGCGCCCGAGCAGGAACGCGAAACTGCCGCCGCCGTGGGCGAAGCAGATCCGCAGGCTCCGGGGCAGGCGCTCGAAGGCCCCGGAGAGGATGAGCGAGAGGATGGACAGCTGGGTCTCGGCGGGCATCGCCACCAGCCAGGGCAGCATGTAGCGGGGCATCCGCTCCCGGCCGAGCATGTCCCACGGGTGCACCAGCACCGGCATCCCCGCGTCGGCGCAATGGGCGAGGAACGCCACCAGCGCCTCGTCGTCGAGGTTGCGTTCGCCGACGTGGTTGCCGATCTGCACGCCCAGCATCCCGTTCGCCTTGGCCCGGCTGACCTCGCGGCAGGCGGCGTCCGTATCCTGGAGGGGCACCTGGGCCAGCGGCTGCAGGCGCTCCGGTGCATCCGCGCAGTGCTCCACGGCGAGGTCGTTGACCAGGCGTGCCCACTCCGCGGCCCGTTCCGGCGGCTGGCCATAGCCGAACAGCAGGGGCGTCGCGCAGATGATTTGGCGCTCGATGCCGGCGGCGTCCAGCTCCTCCAGCCGTCGTGCCGGGTCCCAGAGCGCACGGCGGACCGGGCGGAACCGCTCCGTGCCGGTCATGATGAAACCGGATTCCCCATCCCCGGGATCCAGCCAGGGGCCGCGCTCCGCGTCGAGGACCCGGGACTGCGTGGGCGACAGCGGCGGGAAGAAGTGGGCATGCATGTCGATCATGCGCGCTCCCCCGCGGTCGGTGCCCCGCGCCCGGGGTGCACCGCGCCGCAATGATCGCAGGTGCGCAGCGCTTCGTCGGCATAAAAGCGCTCGAACAACGGTGGGAGGTCGTCGACGATGCTCTCGATGATCACCTCGGTGCGGTGCAGTAGCCGGTGGCACTCGGGGCAGTACCACTCGAAGGCGTCCGCCGCCCCCGGCGGGCGCTGCGGCTCGATCACCAGGCCAACGCTGCCCGGTTCCGGGCGTTGCGGGGAGTGCCGGACGTGGGCGGGTAGCAGGAATATCTCGCCCTCGCGGATGGGGATCTCCCGTGGCGCTTGCCCTTCCTCCTCCATCACCCGCAGGACCATGTCGCCTTCGAGCTGATAGAAGAATTCCTCGACCGGATCGTCATGGTAGTCGCTGCGCTGATTCGGACCGCCGACCACCATTGCGGTGAGATCGGCGTCCTCCCAGATGCGGGCATTCCCCACCGGCGGCCGTAGCAGCTCCCGGTGCTCCTCGATCCAGTCTCGGAAATTGAACGCCTCCAGCCTGCCGATGCCGGGCATTGTTTCCTCCCTACGCCCCGAGCGGGGGTCGCCGTGCGTTGGTTGTGGCTCTCACCATAGGAGGGCGGGCATGGAGGGACGAATGAATTCCGGCGGGGTGCGGTATTCCCTTGGTTTATATCCGACCCTGCGTGGCCGTTCACCCACGGGCGCGCACTGCGGCACGGAAGGCCTGCAGGAAGGCCGTGGTCGCGGGTGTCGGCGGGCGGCTGGTGGCGATGCTAAGGCCGACGGGCCCCAGGTGTTCGGGGATGGTCAGGGGCAGTATGGTCAGCAGGTCCTGGCTCACATACTGCTCGGCGACGGCGAGCGGAAGTAGGCAGACCGTATCGGTGGACTGCATCACCTGGATGTTGGTGAGTATGGACAGCGAGTGGATCCGGTTTGCCGGCAACGGTCGACCGGCCCGCCGGAACATGCGCTCGATGGCCAGCCGCACCGGACCATGGGAGGTGGGGATGATCCAGGGGAAACGGTCCAGGTCTTCGATCTCCACGGAGCCGCGTCCCGCCGCTGGATGGCCGGGACGGCCCACCGCAGCGAGTTGCTCCTCATAGAGCGGTTCGTGGCGGATCCCCGGGTGGACCTCGTAGGGGATTCGACCGACCACGATGTCCAGCTCACCGGCGGCGAGTCGCGGAAACAGCTCCTCGTTGATACCTTCCTGGACGGTCACGATGATCCCCGGAGACCGGCGTTTCAGCATCACAATGGCCTGCGGCAGTAACCAGGCCGCGGCGGAGATCATGGTTCCGGCCATCACGTGCCCCCCGCTCGCCGAGCTCAGCGCTGTGAGGTCATCACCGAGGTGACGCACTTCGTTGAGGATCGCCTTGATCCGCGTGCGCACCGCCTCACCATAGGCCGTGGGTCGCACCCCGCGGGGCGTGCGCTCCAGCAGGGGCACCGAGAGGACCTCCTCCATCGCCTTCACCGCCTTGGTCACTGCCGGCTGGGTGAGTTTTAGTGTCTCCGCCGCCTTGAGCAGTGAGCGCTCCTCAAGGACGGCATCAAGGATGACCAATTGGCGCAGTTTCAGATGGCGGCGGAGAAAGCGTTCGTCGAGATCGCGGGGACCATCCTGGGTGCTGGGGTCGAACTCGTCCATCGGGTCCTCGCTGGCGTGGATCGTGGGTGACCGGTCCGGCTCCGGGGATCCGCGCCCATCGCAGGCCCGGGATGTCCCCGCTCACGGTGTGGCGACGAGGGTAACCGATGCGGCCCGGGTGCAGTCACCGGCGGCGGTACGGTGGCCGCGATGTTAGACTCTGCGTTTTGCCCGGGGAGGGAAACGCGATGAGCGACGCACGACCCCTGGTCGGGGTGATCATGGGGAGCAAGTCCGACTGGGAGACGATGCGCCATGCCGACGAGGTGCTCAGCGACTTCGGCGTCGCCCACGAGTGCGCCATCGTCTCGGCCCACCGCACGCCGGAGCGTATGCGCGAGTACGCCCATTCCGCCGAGGGACGGGGCCTGCGGGTGATCATCGCCGGCGCCGGCGGCGCCGCCCACCTCCCGGGGATGGTCGCCGCCCAGACCCTGCTGCCGGTGCTCGGCGTGCCGGTGGAGAGCCGCGCCCTGCAGGGCATGGATTCACTGCTGTCCATCGTCCAGATGCCCGGCGGCGTACCCACCGCCACCTTCGCCATCGGCCGTTCCGGGGCCCGCAACGCGGCACTCTTCGCGGTGTCCCTGCTCGCTGGCGAGGACACTGGGCTGCGCGATGCCCTGGCCCGTTTCCGCGACGAGCAGGCCCGCAAGGTGATGGAGGACGAGCTGCCGTGACCCCCCCCATCCTGCCCGGCGCCGTCCTCGGCGTGCTCGGCAGCGGCCAGCTCGGCCGCATGTTCGCCATCGCCGCCCGCCGCATGGGCTATCGGGTGCATACCCTATCACCGGCGGCCGGGTCACCCACCGGCCAGGTGGCGGACCGCGAGGTGGTGGCGGACTATGACGATCTCGACGCCGTGGCGGAGTTCGCCCGTGGCGTGGACGTGGTCACCTTTGAGTTCGAGAACGTCCCGGTGGCCGCCGCCGAGACGGCGGCGCGGTTCGTGCCCGTCCGCCCCCGCGGCGAGGTGCTGCACGTCGCCCAGCACCGGCTGCGGGAAAAGACCACCCTCTGGCGTTTGGGTGTCCCCACCGCGGCGTTCGAGGCGGTGGACTCGCCGCAGGCGCTGGATGCCGCCCTCGGCCGTATCGGCACCCCCGCAGTGCTGAAGACCGCTGGTTTCGGCTACGATGGCAAGGGCCAGATCGTGCTCCGCCAGCCAGCGGAGGCCGGCCAGGCCTGGCGGGCCATCGGCGCCGGCGAGGCGGTGCTGGAGGCCTTCGTCGACTTCGAGAGCGAGGTCAGCGTCGTCGCCGCTCGCGGTGCCGACGGCGCATTCGTCCATTACGGGGTCACCGAGAACCGCCATCGCGACCACATCCTCGATGTTTCCCTGCCCGGTGTTTCCCTGCCCGGAGATGGCAATGAGCGGGCGGTGGCCCTGGCCCGGGAGATCCTTGAGGCCCTGGACGTCGTAGGGGTGCTCTGCGTGGAGTTCTTCGTCACCCGTGACGGTGAGCTCCTGGTCAACGAGCTGGCGCCGCGGCCGCACAACTCGGGGCACTTCAGCGTGGATGCCAGTGTCACCTGCCAGTTCGAGCAGCAGGTGCGTGCCGCTTGCGCCCTGCCCCTGGGGGATACGGGGTTGCTTCGCCCCGCGGCGATGGTCAACCTGCTCGGCGATCTCTGGGATGCCGGCGAGCCGGACTGGGCGGCGGCGCTCCGCGACCCCCGAGTCAAGCTCCATCTCTACGGCAAGGCCGAGGCCCGCCCCGGTCGCAAGATGGGCCACCTTACCGCCTTCGGCGACGATGCCGAGGATGCCGCGCAACGGGCCCTCGCCGCTCGCACGCGCTTGAGTGCATCCGCCCGGGGCGGCTGAACCGCCGCCCCAGGCGCGGGCGGACCATCCCCCGTCGTCCACTGTCCCGCCCCTCGGCGGGTGAATCCGTTGACATACCGGGAAAACAACGCTGCCATGTGGTTTCGCAATCTCTGCATCTACCGTTTGAACGAGCCCTTCCCCTTCGATGCTGAGCAGCTGGCCGCTCGCCTGGCCGACTTCGCCTTCCAGCCGGTGGGGCGCACCGAATCCCTCTCCCGGGGCTGGGTGCCGCCCGGCCCCGACGGGGAGGCCCTGGTCTATGCCAGTGGCAGCCAGTACCTGGTCTGCCTGCAGGAGGAATCCCGGCTGTTGCCGGCCTCGGTGATCCGCGAGGCCCTCGACGAGCGGGTCGCCGAGCGGGAGGCCGCCGAGCACCGCAAGCTCGGTCGCAAGGAGAAGAACCGCCTCAAGGAGGAGATCACCGTGGAGCTATTGCCTCGGGCATTCACCCGGGCGAAGCCACTCTATGCCTGGATCGATACCCGAAATCGATACCTGGTGGTGGACACCGCCACCTGGCGGCAGGCCGAGGACCTCACGGAGCTGCTGCGCTCCTGCCTCGGCAGCCTGCCGATCCAGCCACTGACGGCGGCGGGCAACCCACAGCCGGTGATGACCGAATGGCTGGCGCACCAGTCCGAGCCGGCGGACGTGGAGATCGGTGACGAAGCGGTCTTCGAGGATCCGCAGAACGAGGGTGCCGAGGTGCGCTGCAAGCGCCTGGACCTGCACTCCGGCGAGGTCACCGCCCACATCAAGGCCGGCAAGCTGGTGCGGCGCCTGGCGCTCACCTGGGACGAGCGCATGGGCCTGGTCCTGGACGCCGACCTGTCGGTGAAGCGGCTGAAGTTCCTGGACGTGGTTCGGGAGGGGGATGACGACTTCACCCCCGACTCGGCGGCGGAGCGCTTCGATGCCGACTTCGCCATCATGACCCTGGAGCTCGGGCGTTTCTTGCCCAGGCTCACGGAGCTATTCGGCGGTGAGGCAGGCGCCGCCGGCTAGCGTCCTTGCTCCGTGGGCAGCAGCGGCGCGAGCTGCGGCCAGACGTTGTCCAGCAGTCGGGGCTGGGCGGCGGCGTTGGGATGTACGCCGTCGTCCTGCATAAGCGCGCGGTTGCCGCCCACCCCCTTGAGGAACTTCGGCACCAGCGGGATGTCCCGACTTTCGGCGACGTCATGGAAGACTTGCTGGAAGCGCTCGATGAAGGCCGCGCCGTAGTTGGAGGGCAGCCGTACGCCGACGAGCAACACCCGGGCCCCGTGGCCCAGGGCCGCGTCCACCATGGCCTCAAGGTTGCGGCGGGTCTCCGCCAGGGGCAGCCCGCGGAGGCCGTCGTTGCCGCCGAGCTCGATGACGACGATGTCCGGGTCGTGGCGCTCCAGGGCCGCTGGCAGGCGCGCCCGCCCGCCCCGGGTGGTATCGCCGGTGATGCTGGCGTTGACCACCTCGGCATCGTGGCCCCGGCTGGTCAGGCGTTCCCGGAGCAGGGCCACCCAGCCGGCCTCCCGCGGGATCTCATAGGCAGCACTGAGGCTGTCACCGAGCACCAGGATGGTGACCGGTGCCGCCACCGCGCCCTGCGCGAGGCATAGCAATACGGCAGCAAGGAGTATGCGTAACATGTCCACGGATCCCGATGGCTGTGTGCTCCAGGCCGAGGGCCTGACCATGCGGTTCAACGCCCCGGAGGGGGCGATCACCCTGTTCAGCGGGGTCGATCTTAGCATCCCCGAAGGCGATACCGTGGCGGTGCTCGGGACCTCGGGTTCCGGCAAGTCCACGCTGCTCGGGCTGCTCGCCGGGCTGGATCAGCCCACCGCGGGGCGGGTCCTGCTGGACGGCTACGATCTCTCGCGCCTCGACGAGGACGCCCGCGCGGAGCTCCGTGCGGGCCGGGTGGGATTCGTGTTCCAGGCCTTTCACCTGTTGCCGGGGATGACCGCCCTGGAGAACGTGATGCTCCCCGGCGAGCTCGCCGGGGAGCCGGATGTGCGGCGCCACGCCGAGGAGGCCCTCACCCGGGTGGGGCTCGCCGGCCGCCTGGCGCACTATCCGAGCCAGCTCTCCGGCGGCGAGCAGCAGCGCGTGGCCATGGCCCGGGCCTTCGTCGGCCGTCCCCGGGTGCTGTTCGCCGATGAGCCTACCGGCAACCTGGACCGCCACACCGGCGAGCACATCATCGATGCGCTATTCGAGCTCAACCGGGACTATCGGACCACCCTGGTGCTGGTGACCCATGACCCGGAGCTCGCCGGCCGTTGCCGGCGCGTCCTCCGGGTGGGTGGGGACGGCGTGCGAGAGGAGGCGGCGGCTTGATCCTCGCCCTGCGCTGGCTCTGGCGCGACTGGCGCGGCGGTGAGCTGCGGCTGCTCGCCCTGGCGGTAACGGTGGCCGTGGCCGCGGTGACCTCCGTGGGCTGGCTGGCTGAGCGCGTGGGTGCCGCCACCGAGGCCCGTGCCGCGGATCTCCTCGCCGCTGACCGCGCCGTGGAGCGCCCCGATGCCATTCCCGCGGAATGGGAGCGGCGGGCGGTCGATGGGCACGGGCTGCGCACCGCGCGCACCGCCGAGTTCCCCAGCGTGGTGGTCGCCGGGGATCGCACCCAGTTGGTCTCGGTGAAGGCCGTGACCCCCGGCTACCCCCTGCGCGGTGGGCTGCAGATCCGTGACGCCCTTGATGGCGAAGAGTACGCCACCGCCGAGACCCCCGACACGGGTAGCGTCTGGGTGGCCCCCCGCCTGCTCCGGCAGCTGGGTCTGTCGGTGGGCGAGCGCCTGACCCTCGGTGAGCAACGCCTTCGCATCGACCGGGTCATTGCCCTGGAACCGGACCGCGGGAGCTTCTTCAACAGCCTCGCGCCCCGGGTGCTCATGGCGGAGGCGGACCTGGCGGCCACGGGTCTGATCGGCCCGGGTAGCCGGGTGCGCTACAAGCTCCTGCTCGCCGGTGATGCCGAGGCCGCCCGGGCATTCACCGATGCCCTGGTGGCCGAGCACGGCAATGCCGTGGAGATCGAGACCCCCACCGACGGCCCCCAGGGCGTGGGCGAGGCCGTCTCCCGGGCCAAGCGCTTCCTCGGTCTGGGGGCGTTGCTCACCGTGGTGGTGGCCGGCGTGGCGGTGCTGCTGACCGTACGCCATTACGCCGAGCGACAGTTCCTGGCGGTGGCGGTGATGCGGGCAGTGGGCGCCACCCGACGGCGACTGACCCTGCTCTTCGTGGGCCGGTTGCTCTGGCTCGGTCTCTTCGCCGGCGCCGCCGGCGGCCTGTTGGGCTATCTGGTCCACTGGGGGATGCTGGCCTTTGTCGCCGATCTCATCGATCGGGATATTTCCCCGGCCGGTTGGCGGCCCCTGGCGGTGGGTTGGCTGACGGCGCTGGCGGCCCTGTTCGGCTTTGCACTGCCCACCTTGTTGCGCCTGCGCGATGTGCCGCCCATGCGGGTGCTGCGTCGGGAAGCGGGGGAGGGCATCCTGCGCTCCGGCATCCCCGTCGCAGTGGCTGGTGTCGTCGTCTGCGGCCTGATGGCCTGGCAGGCCGGCGAGTGGCAGCTCGCCGCCTACGTGATCGGCGCCCTGCTGGCAGTGGTGGCATTGCTGGCCGCCGCGGCCTGGCTGAGCATCGTTGCAGTGCGGGCGCTGGCCCGGCGCCGTGGTGGCCGATTGCTGTGGCTGAGCGGCTTTACCCGTCGCCCCTGGACGGCGGTGGTCCAGATCGTGGGGGTGGGCTCGGGGCTGATGGCGCTGTTCCTGCTCGCCGTGGTGCGCAATGATCTCCTGGACGCCTGGCAGGACCGCATCCCGCCGGATGCCGCCAACCAGTTCCTCATTAACATCCAGCCGGATGAGCTTCCCGGCGTCCGTGAGCGCCTTGCGGAGCACGGCATAGACGCCGGATTCTCGCCCATGGTCCGGGGGCGCATGGTGGCGCAGAACGGCGAGCCGGTGGGCTTCCGCGAGGCCGCCGACGATGGTGGCGCAGGGCGCCGCGGTCGCCAGGAGTTCAATCTGACCTGGGCCGAGGAGCCCCAGGCCGGCAACCGGGTGGTCGCCGGCCAGTGGTGGGAGGGCGACGCACCGGGAGAGCTCTCTGTGGAGGTGGATTTCGCCGGCCGTCACGACATCGCCCTCGGGGATACGCTCACCTTTGACATCGGCGGTCAGCGTGTCGAGGCCGAGGTGACCAGCCTCCGTGAGGTGGCCTGGGAGAGCTTTCAGGTGAATTTCTTCGTGGTGGCCTCGCCCGGCACCCTGGAGGATCTGCCCCGGACCTGGCTTACCAGTTTCCATGCCCCGGAGGGCGCCGACGACCTCATCATCGACGTGCTCCGGGACTACCCCAGCGTCACCGCTATCGACGTCACCACGATTCTGCGCACGGTGCGGGGCATCATGGATCAGGGCAGCCGGGTTGTGGAGTTGATGTCGTTGCTCACCCTCGCCGCGGGGGTGCTGGTGCTGCTCGCGGCGCTGCAGATCACCGGAGAGCAGCGGCGCTTCGAGAGTGCCCTGCTACGGGCCCTTGGTGCCACCGGCGCTAGGGTGCGGAGGCTTGCCCGCCACGAGCTTTGGTTGCTCGGGGCCGTCTCCGGGCTCATCGCCGGCGGTGTGGCCACCGGCGCCGGTGTGTTCGTCGCCGAGGGCCTGTTCGACCTCGACTACCCGTTCAACCCCTGGGCCCTGCTCGCCGGCGTCGTCGTGGGCGTGGTCACGGTCTGGGCCGCCGGGGGCATCGCCGCCCGGCGCTATTACCGGGTCTCCCCCATGCGCCTGTTGCGCGAGGGGGACTGAGGGATCAGCGCTCGTTGAGCGGGAAGCCCTCCAGGTAGGGCTGCCAGTCCGCCGCTGCGTCGCCCACGGCGAGGAAGTCCGGGTTGAGCAGCGAGGGCTTGGTATTGTAGCGAAGCGGTGTGCCGTCCATGCGCAGCACCGTCCCACCGGCGGCCTCGACGACGCATTGCGCCGCCGCCGTGTCCCACTCGGAGGTGGGCCCGAAGCGGGGATAGAGATCGGCGGCCCCCTCGGCGACCAGGCAGAACTTCAGTGAGCTGCCCATGGAGGTGGTCTCATAGCCGGGCAGGCGCTCGAGCAGGGCGTCCACCGCCTCGCCCCGGTGGGAGCGGCTGACCACCGCAGTCCAGGGCCCCTCGCCGCGGTTGCGGGTGTGGATTCGCCGGCGGTGGTCCCGGTCATGGTCGATTCGGGTAGCACCATCGCCGGCCACGCCCACCCAGCTGCGCTCTAGCACCGGCGCATGGACCACGCCGGCGACGGGACGGTCGCCGGCCACCAGCGCCACGTTGACGGTGAACTCGCCGTTCTTCTTGATGAATTCCTTGGTCCCGTCCAGGGGATCCACCAGCCAGTACACCGGCCAGCTCCGCCGGGTCTCGAAGGGTATGTCCGCGTCCTCCTCCGAGAGCACCGGAAACGCCGGACCGAGGGCGGCCAGGCCGGTGGCCAGATGCTCGTGGGCGGCCTGGTCGGCTTCGGTCAACGGTGAATCGTCGTCCTTGGTGGTGACGTCGAAGTCCCGCGCATAGACCCTGAGGATGCGTTCGCCGGCCTCCCGGCAGAGCGTCAGGGTGGCGTCGGCGAGGCGACGGAGGGTGTCGGTATCGATTGCGCTGCTCACTGCTCGCGTTCTCCGTTGTCCGTGCGCAGCCGCTCCAGGGCCAGGAAGATGGCGGCGATGCTGCGTGCCTCCGTGAGATCGGGCTGGCGAAGCAGCCCCTCCATGTCGCTGATCGGCCAGGGCACCACCTCGATGGGTTCGGGCTCATCGCCGGGCAGTGGCGCCTCGAAGAGCCCCTGGGCCAGGATGATCTGGGTGCGGTGGGCCATGTAACCGGGGGCGAGGGTCAGTTCGTGGAGGGATTCCACGTGGCGCGCCCCGAAGCCTGTCTCCTCGCGGAGCTCCCGGTTGGCGGCGGCCAGTGGATCCTCGCCGGGCTCCACCCGGCCCTTGGGCAGCCCCAGCTCGTAGCGGTCGGTACCCGCGGCGTACTCACGGATGAGCACCAGCTCCGAGTCGCTGGTGATCGCCACTACCAATACGGCACCCCCCATCCCCGTGGCCAGGCGCTCGAAGGCTACCTCGGTACCGTTGGTAAAGCGCAGGTCCAGCTGTTCGACCCGGAACAGTCGCGAGCGCGCTACCGTCCGGGCCTGGAGGGTTTCGGGTTTGCGGGCCATGCTCCTCTCCGCTGTGCGCGACAATGCCGCCACATTGTACAGATCCGCAGGATGGTGGGAGGCCGGCCGGCGGCGATCGTGCTACCTTCCGGGGAGTACGGGATGGCGGCCCGGAGGCAGAGGCGGTGATGCAGGCACTCCATGAACGCATTCTTCGTGCCCACGGCGGCGAGGAGCGTTGGCGCCGGCTGAATCGGGTGGTGTCCACCGCCTCCGCGGGCGGTTCGCTGTTCCTGGCGCATCTCCAGCCGCGCCCCCTGCGGGAGGCGGAGATCGCCCTCGAACCGGGGCGCTGCCGTGTTTCCATCGCCCCCTTTGCCCGGGACGACCAGGTGGGGGTGTTCGAGCCTCGCCGGGTCTGGATCCTCGATGACGACGGCCGCGTCGTCGGTGAGCGGGGGGCACCCGGGACCGTCACCCGTTCGCTCCGCCACTGGATGGTCTGGGACAGCCTGGACGTGCTGTTCGTCCTCGGGGTGAGTATCTGGCAGGCCCTGTTGCTGCCGCTGATGCTAGCGCGTTCCGGCGTGGTGGTGGACGGGGAAAGCGGTCGCGAGGAGGGGGTCCGCCTGGACTGGATGGATGTCCATCTCCCGGGCGACCTGCCGGTTCCGGCGCCGGAGCAGCGGCTCTATACGGATCCCACCGGCGCGCTGGTGCGCGCCGAGTATTCCCCGGTGGTCTGGGGGCGTATGATCCGCGTCGTGCAGACCCTGGAGGCGCCGGAGGCGGTGGAGGGGCTGGTTTTCCCCCTGCGCCAGAACCTCTATCCGTGCATGGGCGCCGGCCAGCCGCTGCGCACGACGCGTCTGGCCTGGCTGGAGTTCGGTGACCTCGGTGTCACCCTGGCCGCCGCGTAGTGTCAGCGGTAGGGGCGCCCTAGGAGGGCGGAGACGTGGGCGCGGACGCTCGCGGCCAGGGCATCCAGGTGATAGCCGCCCTCCAGCACCGAAACCAGGCGCCCGCCGCAGGCGTAGTCGGCGATCGCGGTGAGCTCCTGGGTGGCCCAGTGGAAGTCCGCCTCGGTGAGCTCGAGGCCGGCCAGCGGGTCCAGCCCATGGGCGTCGAAGCCCGCGGAGACCAGGATCAGGTCCGGGTCGAAACGCATCACCGCATTCACGATCTCGTTGTGGAAGTGTTCGCGGAAGAGCTCCGAGTCGCAGCCCTCGATGAGGGGTACGTTGTAGAGGACGTCCTCGCGGTTGTCCTGCCGGCGCCCCGTCCCCGGAAACAGGGGCCGCTGGTGGGTGGAGGCGTACATGAAACCGCGCCGCCCGGCGAGCATGGCCTCGGTGCCATTGCCGTGGTGGACGTCGAAGTCCACCACCGCCACCCGCGGCAGGCCGTGGTGCTCGCGGGCGTGGGCGGCGGCGACGGCGACGTTGTTGAACAGGCAAAACCCCATGGTCTCCGCCGGTTCGGCGTGGTGGCCCGGCGGACGGACAGCACAGAACACGCGACGCGCATTGCCGGTGACCACGGCATCCACCCCCTGGCAGACGGCACCGGCGGCGAGGAGCGCGGCCTCGCCGCTGGCCGGGCTGACCACGGTGTCGCCGTCCAGGCTCCGGCGCCCCTGCTCCGGGATGGCCGCCAGGGTGGCGGCGATGTAGTCCGGATCGTGCACCGCCTCTAGCTGGCCGCGGCTGGCCGGCGTGGCGTCGACACGCACCAGCTCCGAGAATTCCGGGTCATCCAGGGCCCGCAGAATGGCGCGCAGTCGCTGGGCATTCTCCGGGTGACCCGGCCCCGTGTCGTGCTCGAGGCAGGCCTCGTGGGTGATCAGCCAGGTCTGGCTCATGGCTCTCTCCTCATGCGGACTGGGCTGCGCCGGCCCATTGCCGCGTGGTTAGTCGTCCCCGCCGTGGAAGTACTGCCGGAAGCTCACGGTATGGGGGCCCTCGCCGCCGTCCCGCGGCCGGACCCGGAGCTCGATATCCAGTGTCTCCGGCGGGCGCACCCGCGCGTCGCCGATGTAATAGACGGCACCCTCCTCGCGAACCTCGCGCAGGCGCAGGCGCTGGGCCTGTCCCGCCTCGTTTTCCGCCCGCGCGGTCACCTCGGCGGCCACCGGTCGACCTTCGCGGAGCACGCTCACCGTCACCAGGGCGCGGTTGCGGCTGCGCACGATGTCATAGGCCCGCGCCACCTTCGGCTGCAGGGTGGCGGTGGGTACCGCATTGTAGTGGATCTCCACCGCGCCGAAGCGTTCCGAGCGCTGCGCCTGGACGGGCAGCGACAGGAGCACGGCGAGCACGACTGCCAGCACTCGGGCGACGGCCATATTGGGGCTCCCATTGGCACCGATTCTCCACCGGATTATACGCCGCTGCCGACGCGGGCTCATCCGCATCAGGCCCGGCGGAACCGGTACAGGGCCACCTCGGCGAGGAGATTGGGCAGGATGCCGGCGAACCACGGGCGCTGCAGCTCGTGGGACAGCGTCTGGCGTTCGAGGATCTCGATCCCGCGCTCGGCACACAGGGTCTCGAAATCGCGCAGGGTGCACAGGTGAATGTTCGGCGTGTCGTACCACGCATAGCACAGTGCGCCGCTCATGGGCATACGGCCACGGACGGCGAGATGGTAGCGCAGGTGCCAGTAGGCGAAGTTGGGGAAGGTCACGATCCCCTCGCGGCCGACCCGCAGCATCTCCTCGAGCAGTTGATCGGGGCGGCGCACCGACTGCAGGGTCTGGGTCATGACCACGTAGTCGAAGGAGTCGTCGTCGAACTCGGCGAGGCCCTGGTCCAGGTCGCTCTGTAGGACGTTGACCCCGCGCTCGAGGCAGCGCGTGATCTTCTCCGGGTCGATCTCCAGGCCGTAGCCGGTGACGCCGCGGGTCTCGGCGAGTTGGGCGAGCAGGGAGCCATCGCCACAGCCGAGGTCCAGGATGCGGCTGTCCGGCGCGATCCACTCCGCGACGATCTGCAGGTCGTTACGCAGGGCGGTCATGCGCCGATCCCCCGGGCGATGCGGTCCATGTAGGCCCCGACCACCGCGCGATACTGCTCGATGGGCATGAGGAAGGCATCGTGGCCGTGGTCCGCCTCGATCTCCGCGTAGCTCACGTCCTTGTCCTCATCCAGTAATGCCCGGACGATCTCCCGCGAGCGCGCCGGCGGGAAGCGCCAGTCGCTGGTGAAGGCGGCTACCAGGAAGCCCGCCCGCACGTGGGCCAGGGCCCGGGAGAGATTCCCGCCGTGAGCGGCGGCCGGGTCGAAGTAGTCCAGGGCCTTGGTCATCAGCAGATAGGTGTTGGCGTCGAAGCGGTTGATGAATGACCGACCCTGGTAGCGGAGGTAGCTCTCCACCTCGAATTCCACCCCGTAGTGGAAGTCATAGTCCGGCTTGCCCTCCCGCAGATCGCGGCCGAACTTCTCGTGCATCGCCTCATCGGAGAGGTAGGTGATGTGGCCGAGCATGCGGGCCAGCATCAAGCCGCGGCGCGGTACTGCGCCCCGGGCCTGGTAGCGGCCCTCGTGGTAGTCGGGATCGGAGCGGATGGCCTGGCGGGCCACCTCGTTGAAGCCGATGTTCTGCGCCGACAGCCGGGGCGCGGCGGCGATGACCACGGAGTGGGCGAGGCGGTCGGGGAAGTCGATGGCCCACTGCAGCGCCTGCATGCCGCCAAGGCTGCCGCCCACCACCGCGGCCCAGCGCTGGATGCCGAGGTGGTCGGCGAGCCGGGCCTGGCTCACCACCCAGTCGTGGACGGTGACCATGGGGAAGTCCGGTCCCCAGGGCTCGCCGGTGGCCGGGTTCACGCTGCTCGGGCCGGTGGAGCCGTGGCAGCCACCGAGGTTGTTGCTGCAGACCACGAAGAAGCGGTTCGTGTCCAGCGGCTTGCCGGGGCCGATCAATGCCTCCCACCAGCCCGGCTTGCTGTCCTCAAGGGTGTGGTAGCCCGCCGCGTGGTGGGTTCCGGAGAGGGCATGACAGACGAGCACGCCGTTGCTCGCGTCCGCGTTGAGGGTGCCGTAGGTCTCGTAGACCAGCTCGAAGCCGGGCAGCTCGCGCCCGCACTCCAGCGTCAGCGGCTCCTCGAAGCGCGCGTGGCGAGGGGCGACCAGGCCGACGGAGTCGGGCGGGATGGTCTTCGGCATGGGCTCGGATACGGTCGGTGGCAACGACAGCCGTTCATGGTAGCAGACCACCGCGTCCTAGAGGATGGGTGGTGCCACGCTGTTGAGCGGCTGCATTACGAGCATCTTCAGTACCTGCAGTAGGATCAGTGCCACCAGGGGGGACAGATCGATCCCGCCCACCAGGGGCACGATCTGGCGGATGGGGCGTAGGACGGGCTCGGTGAGGCTGTACAGCAGCGTCTGGGCGGGGTGGTACTGACCCGGCGACATCACCCAGGAGAGTATGGCCTGGGCGATGATGGCGATGAAGTAGAGGTTGAACAGCAGCGAGAGCAGATCCGCCGGTGTGCGTACCAGGATGTAGCCAAGGCGCGGCGTGACACCGTAGACCAGCATCACCAGGGCCAGGGAGAGTCCCTGTAACAGCACCATCAGTACCACCGCGGAGAGGTCCACGCCGCCCACGCCGGGGATCAGCCGGCGCAGCGGCCGCAGGGCGGGCTGGGTGATGCGCACCAGGAACTGCGAGATGGGGTTGAAGAAATCCGCGCGGGTCCACTGCAGGAGAAAGCGCAGCATTACCGCCAGGATATAGAGACTAAAGACCGTATGGACCAGAAAGGCCAGCGGGTTCGCGAGGTAGCCGCCCATTACTGCTCCCCCAACAGGTCGCCGAGCTCCCCGGCGCGGTCGCTGCCCGCGCCGAGGGCGCGCCGGAACAGCCCGCGGATATCCCCCGACTCGAGGGCATTGACCGCCGCCTCGGTGACGCCGTTGGGTGAGGTCACCCGATGGCGCAGCCGCGCCGGTGTTTCATCGCTCTCCAGGGCCATGCGCGCCGCGCCGATGGCCGTCTCCAGGGTGAGCAGCCGGGCCTTGTCCCGGGGCAGACCCAGATCGGTGCCGGCCTCTTCCATCATCTCCATGAGCAGGAAGAAGTAGGCCGGCCCGCTGCCCGACAGCGCCGTGACCACGTCCATGAGGGCCTCGTCGGTCAGCCACTCCGTCACCCCGACGGCACGGAGCAGCGACTCGGCGAGGTCGCGTCCGGCCGCGGTTACATGCTCGTTGGCATACAGCGCGGTGGCCCCCGTCTGGACCAGGGCGGGGGTGTTCGGCATTGCGCGGACCACCGGCAACCCACCGCCGAGCCAGCGGCTGAGGTCCGCCTCCCGCACCCCGGCCGCGATGGAGATCACCAGCGTGCCGCCGCCCTGCAGCGGCTGGGCCAGGCCTTCCGCCACCACACGGATCACCTGGGGCTTGACGGCCAGGACCACCGCGTCCGCGCCGTCCACGGCGGTGGTGTTGTCGGCGAACACGGCCACGCCGAAGCGCCCCGCGAGCTCCTCGCGCTTGCCCTCGTCGGGATCGGCGACGCGGATGCGCGTGGCGGGATAGCCATCGGCGATGAGGCCGCCGACGAGGCTACGCGCCATGTTGCCGCCGCCGATGAAAGCGATGGTCTGCTCGTTCATGTCGCTGACCTCCCGGACAGTTCCTGCGTACGCGATTCAGTAGGGGCGCGGTCCGAAGATCGCCGTGCCCACCCGCACCATGGTGGCGCCCTCCGCCACAGCGGCCTCGAGGTCGGCGGACATGCCCATGGACAGCATGTCGAGTCCCAGGCCCTGGTGACGCAAGTCCTCGAACAGGGTGCGCAGCCGGGCGAAGGGCCGGCGCTGGGCGTCCCAGCCGTCGGCGGGCTCGGGAATGGCCATCAGTCCCCGCAACCGCAGCCTTGGCAGCCCCGCCACCGCGTGGGCGAGCTCGGCGGCGTGCTCCGGCGTCACCCCGGACTTGTTGGACGCGGCATCGATGTTGACCTCGATACAACACTCCAGGGGTGGCAGCTCCGCGGGCCGCTGCTCGGAGAGCCGGCGCGCGATCTTGAGCCGCTCGATGGTATGGATGCAATGGAAGCGCTCGGCCACCGCCCGGGTCTTGTTGGACTGCAGCGGCCCGATGAAATGCCACTGAAGCCCCAGTCCTTCCAGGGCGTCGAACTTGGCGCAGCCCTCCTGGACGTAATTCTCGCCGAAGGCGTTTTGGCCGGCCGCGGCGGCCTCACGGATGGCGCTCTCGGGCTGGGTCTTGCTCACCGCCAGCAGCGCCACGCTCCCCGCCGCGCGACCGTGGCGCTGCTCCGCGGTGCGAATGCGCTCACGGACCCCTTCCAGCCGCTGTGCGATGGTGTGCATGTTGCCTGTTACTCAGCCGATCTGTAGGTTTCTGTTGCAGCTGACTGCCAGTCCAAGGGGGACGGATGGATATCGCGGACCTGCTCGCCTTCGGGGTGAAGAATAACGCCTCGGATCTGCATCTCTCCGCCGGCTTGCCGCCAATGATACGGGTTGACGGCGACGTGCGTCGAATCAACCTGCCGCCGATGGAGCATGAGCAGGTGCACGGGCTCATGTACGACATCATGAACGACAAGCAGCGGCGCGATTACGAGGAGTACCTGGAGACGGACTTTTCCTTCGAGATCAAGTCGCTGGCCCGCTTCCGCGTCAACGCCTTCAACCACAACCGCGGTGCCGGCGCGGTGTTCCGGACCATCCCCTCGACGGTGCTCACCCTTGAAGACCTGGCAGCGCCGGATGTCTTCCGCGATATCGCCGATAATCCCCGCGGGCTGGTGCTGGTCACCGGCCCCACCGGCTCGGGCAAGTCCACCACCCTGGCGGCAATGGTGGACTACCGCAACGAGGGCTATCACGAGCACATCCTCACCATCGAGGACCCCATCGAGTTCGTCCACGAATCCAAGAAGTGCATCGTCAACCAGCGCGAGGTCCACCGCGACACCCTGGGCTTCGCCGAGGCGCTGCGCTCGGCGCTGCGCGAGGACCCGGACGTGATCCTGGTCGGCGAGCTGCGGGACCTCGAGACCATCCGCCTGGCGCTCACCGCCGCGGAGACCGGCCACCTGGTGTTCGGCACCCTACACACCAGCTCCGCGGCGAAGACCATCGACCGCATCATCGACGTGTTCCCGGCCGCGGAGAAGGCGATGGTGCGCTCCATGCTCTCGGAGTCGCTGCGGGCGGTGATCTCCCAGAGCCTGTTGAAACGCCTCGGCGGGGGGCGGATCGCGGCCCACGAGGTCATGATCGGCACCGCCGCCATCCGGAACCTCATCCGCGAGGACAAGGTGGCGCAGATGTACTCGGCGATCCAGACCGGGCAGGGTCAGGGCATGCAGACCCTGGACCAGTGCCTGCAGCGGCTGGTGGCCGGCGGGCTGGTGTCCCGCCAGGAGGCCCGCATACGGGCCAATGCCAAGGAGTCCTTCGCCTAGCGGGGGCAGAGAAAAGGAGAAGATGCGATGGACTTCAATGCCCTGCTCCAGCTGATGGTGGAGAAGAAGGCCTCGGACCTGTTCATTACGGCGGGCCTGGCGCCGAGCATGAAGATCTCCGGGCGGATCGTGCCGGTGACGAAGACCGAGCTCACCGCCGACCAGGCCCGGCAGGTGGTGTTCTCGGTGATGACGGACCGCCAGCGCAGCGAGTTCGAGGCCACCCACGAGTGCAACTTCGCCATCAGCGCCCGTGGGCTCGGCCGCTTCCGCGTCAGTGCGTTCTACCAGCGCAACAACGTGGGCATGGTGCTGCGGCGGATCGAGACCCAGATCCCCAGCGTCGAGCAGCTGCGTCTGCCGCCCATCCTCAACGACCTGGCGATGACCAAGCGGGGGTTGATCATCTTCGTGGGCGGCACCGGGACCGGCAAATCCACCTCGTTGGCGGCCATGCTCGGCCACCGCAACCAGGAGAGCACCGGGCACATCATCACCATCGAGGACCCGATCGAGTACGTCCATCAGCACAAAAGCTGCATCGTCACCCAGCGCGAGGTAGGCATCGACACGGAGTCGTTCGAGGTGGCGTTGCGCAATACGCTCCGCCAGGCGCCGGATGTCATCCTCATCGGCGAGATTCGCACCCGCGAAACCATGGATTACGCTATCGCCTTCGCCGAGACCGGCCATCTCTGCCTGGCGACGCTGCACGCAAACAACGCCAACCAGGCGCTCGACCGCATCATCAATTTCTTCCCGGCCGAGCGCCGGGATCAGCTGTTCACGGACCTGTCGCTGAACCTGAAGGCCATCGTCGCGCAGCAGCTCATTCCGACCCCGGATGGTCAGGGCCGTGTCCCGGCGGTGGAGATCCTCATCGGCACGCCATTGGTGACGGACAAGATCCACGACGGTGAGGTCCACGAGCTCAAGGAGATCATCAAGCGCTCCAACGAGCATGGGATGCAGACCTTCGATCAGCACCTCTATGTGCTCTATCGCGAGGGCCTGATCACCTACGAGGATGCGCTGCGCCACGCCGACTCGCAGAACGAGGTTCGGTTGATGATCAAGCTCGGCTCGGAGGGGCGGCAGGAACAGATGGACGAGGCCACCAGCGGCCTGAGCCTGCACGACGAGTAGCGCCGGACGGGCTCAGTCCGCCGGGTACTCGGCCAGTGTTACCGAGGCGACGGTTCGGCGCAGGCCCGCAAGCTGGTGCCGGAGCCGGTCCTCGGGTACGCACACGAGCAGGGGTATGTCCCGGCGCGCCTCCTCCGGGAGGGCCATCAGGTAGCGCTCGAGCAGCTCGAGCGCCTCCCCCTCGTGACAGCCGGGGGCGCCGCTGCGGCTGGCGACCCGAGCGGCGATGTGTGCCGCCTCCAGGGGAGCGACGCCGGCAATGGCCTCCGCGGGCAGCCCGGGGACGAGGAATTGGGAAGGGCACAGGCGCGCTGGCGGCTGCCCCCAGCTGCCGAGGATCACCAGGCGGGGGGCGGGCTCGCACTGCGGGGCCAAGGCGAGGGCGGGGCCCAGGCCGGCATCCTCTCCCAGGATCACGGGAGCGGATGAGAATCTTCGCGGCAACTCCTGCCCGGCGCTCGCATCGACGCGCACCGGTGAGCCCGGTCCTAGCTCCGCGGGCAGGGCAGCGGGTGGGAGTAGTCCCCCGACCCAGCCCTCCGCGGGGCTGGCATGATCCAGTGGCAGGCAGAAACGCCAGCCCTTGAAGTGGACCATTCGGAACGAGCCGGGTGCCGCCCGGCTCTCGCATCCGCTCAGGCGCAGCCACCACCAGCCGCCGGCTACGCGTTCGACGCCGGCGACCCGGGCCGGCTGGCGGCTCATTCCCGGGGCCCGTGGCGGTGCACGATCTCACCGCCCACCAAGGTGACGGTGGCGCGGCCGGTGAGCTCCCAGCCCAGGAAGGGGGAACTCCGGCCGCGGCTGCGCAGGGTCTCCGGGTGGCACCACCACACCGCCTCGGGATCAAAGACGCAGACGTCGGCGGGTCGGCCGGGCGTTAGGCGACCGGTGTCTAGGCCCAGCACCGAGGCCGGACCGCTGGTCAGTCGGGCGAGGGCGTCGGCCAGCCCGAGCACGTCCTCCTCCACCAGGCGCAGCGTCAGTGGCAGCAGGGTGTCGACTCCGGTGCCGCCGGGTGCGGTGGTGGCGAAGGGCCCCTCCTTGGCATCGCTGCCCCGGGGGCTGTGGCCGGAGCAGATCACCGGGATCTCGCCGTCGGCCACCGCCGCCCGGAGCGCTTCCCGATCCGCCTGGCTGCGCAATGGCGGCCGCAGGTGGAAACGGGCGTCGAACTCGCTCAAATCCTGCTCGGTGAGGAACAGTTGGGGCAGTGCCACGTCGGCGCTGATGGGCGCGCCGCTGCCATGGCCCTGACGAAGCAGCGGCAGGCTGAGGGCGCTCGAGAGCTGCGTGAAGTGGATGCGTGTGCCCTCGGCATCGGCTAGGGCGAGGGGCCGGGCGATGCCGGCGGTCTCCGCCGCCGCCGGGATGCCCGGTAGCCCCAGACGGGTCGCTACGGGGCCCTCGTGGGCGCAGCCCGCGACCCCGAGAAACGGATCCAGGGGGGCCAGCAGCACCGGCAGGTCGAAGGTGGTGGCGTATTCCAGGGCCCGGCGCAGCACCAGGGTATCGGTGAGCGGCGTCCCGCCGTCGCCCACCGCCGGGCAACCGGCCGTCTTAAGCGCCGCCATTTCGGTGAGCTGTTCGCCAGCGAGTCCGCGGGTCAGCGCGCCCACCGGCAGGACGCGGGCCCCGCCAGCGGCCCGGGCCCGGCGGTCGATCAGCTCGGCCACCGGGGGCGTGTCGGTCACCGGGTCGGTATCCGGCGGGCAGACCAGTGTCGTGATACCGGCCGCGGCCGCCGCCCGGGCCTCGCGGGCAATGGTGTCCGGGTGTTCCGGTCCGGGCCGTCCCAGGCGTGCGCCGATGTCGATGAGTCCGGGGCAGACGATCTGTCCGGTGACCTCGATGACCTCATCCGGGGCGAACTCGGCGGGGATCTCACCTCGGTAGGCGATGCGTCCGTCGGTGATCCCCAGGTCTGCGGTACGGTCGTAGCCGTCCGCGGGGTCGATGATACGACCGCCACGCAGCAGGATGCGCATCACCCCTCCCCCCCGTCGCGGCCACCGAGCACCATGGACATCACCGCCATTCGCACCGCGATCCCGTTGGTGACCTGTTCGAGGATCACCGACCGAGGGCCGTCCGCGACGGCGCTGTCGATCTCCACCCCCCGATTGATGGGGCCCGGATGCATGACGACGGCATCGGGTCGGGCCACCCCCAGCCGCTCCTCGGTGATGCCGTAGTGCTGGAAATACTCCTGTTCGCTGGGCAGCATCGCTCCCTGCATGCGCTCGCGCTGCAGGCGCAGGGTGATCACCACGTCCACGTCGCGCAGCCCCGCTTCCAGATCGTGATACACGTGTACCCCAAGGGATTCGATCTCCCGTGGTAACAGCGTGCGCGGCGCGATGACCCGCACCTCCCCGGCGCCCAGACCGTTGAGGGCGTGGATCTGCGAGCGTGCCACCCGGGAATGGAGTATGTCGCCGACGATGGCCACCCGCAGCGGCTCGAAGGCGCCCTTGTGGCGGCGGATGGTGAACATGTCCAGCATCGCCTGCGTAGGGTGGGCGTGGCGTCCGTCGCCGGCATTGAGCACCGCGACATTGCCGCCCAGGTGTTCGGCGACGTAGGCGGCGGTACCGCTCTCGGCGTGGCGCACCACGAACATGTCCGCCTGCATCGCCTCCAGGTTGTGGAGCATATCCAGCAGGCTCTCGCCCTTGGTGGTGGTGGTGGCGACATTGACGTTAAGGACATCCGCGGAGAGGCGCTTGGCGGCGAGCTCGAAGGTGGTGCGGGTGCGGGTGCTCGACTCGAAGAACAGGTTGATCACCGTGCGTCCGCGCAGCAGTGGGACCTTCTTTACCGACTTGCCGATCACGCCGGTGAACGATTCCGCGGTGTCCAGGATCCGCTCCAGCAGTTGCCGGGGCATGCCCTCCGTGGTGAGGAAGTGCCGGAGGCGACCCTGCTCGTCGATCTGCCCGCTCATTGCCCGCGCCGCTCGATGCTCAGGGTCAGGGGATCGGGGCCGCCGAGCCGTACCGCCTCGTCGCTGCCTAGCTCGGCGGTGGTCCCGACGACATCGGCGCAGACCGGCAGCTCGCGGCCGCCGCGGTCGACGAGCACGGCCAGCCGTACGGCGGAGGGGCGGCCGTAGTCGAAGAGCTCATTGAGCGCGGCCCGCACCGTGCGCCCGGACTGGAGGACGTCGTCCACCAGCAGGATTACCCGGTCATCGATGGGGAACGGCAGCTCCGAGGGGCGCACGTGGGGGTTCACCCCGATCCGGGAGAAGTCGTCGCGGTAGAAGTTGATGTCCAGTCGGCCCGGATGCCCGGCGAGGCCCAGATCGCGGTGGAGCCGCTCGGCGAGCCATACCCCGCCGGTATGGATGCCCACCATGGCCAGCCGTTGGGGGGGATATGCCGCCGCTAAGGGCCGCAACCCGTCACGGAGGCGCTGCAGGGCGGTATCGATATCCGGCAGTGTGCTCATGCGCCTTTCCCCTCGGCCAGCCAGGTTTCCAGGATCACGGCCGCGGCCGCGGCGTCGAGGCGGGCCTTCTCGTCCCTCCCCCGCACCGCACGGCCGTCGGCGGCGAGCCTGGCGGCGGCCTCCCGCGAAGACAGGGTTTCGTCGACGGTGTATACCGGACGTCGGAACCGGCCAGCGAGTCGCCGCGCGAAGCGCTCCGCGCCGGCGGTGATCTCGCCGTCGGAGCCGTCGGCCCGGCGCGGCACCCCTACTACGAGCGCCTGCGGTTGCCATTGCTCGATCAGCGTCGCTACCTCCCCCCATGCCGGGCTCCCCCCTTCCGCGGCCAGGGTGCGCAGGGGGCGGGCGCTGCCGGTGACCCCCTCGCCCACGGCGACACCGATGCGGGCCAGGCCGTAATCGAAGCCCAGTAAGGTTCCGTTCATGGGCCTCAGGCGTGCCCGGACTCGGAGGACAGCCGGTTGAGATCCACGCCGAGCAACGCGGCGGCCGCCCGCCAGCGCTCGTCGGGGGCCTGGTGGAATAGCAACCCCGGCGTGGCGGGGCCGTTCAGCCAGGCGTTCTCGGCGAGCTCCTGCTCCAGCTGGCCCGCGCCCCAGCCCGCATAGCCCAGTGCCAGCAGCCATTCCTCCGGTCCCTCGCCGCGGGCGATGGCCTCCAGGATGTCCCGTGAGGTGGTCACCGCCAGCTCGTCGGTGACGGCCCGCGAGGCCTCCCACGAGCCCACCGGGCGGTGGAGCACGAAGCCGCGCTCGCGCTGCACCGGGCCGCCGGCGTACACGGGGTGATCGGCGATGCCCTCGTCGGTCACGGTAATATCCAGGTGCTCCAAGAGCTCACCGACCCGGAGACCTGCCGGGCGGTTGATGACGATGCCCAGGGCGCCCTCCTCGGAGTGCTCGCAGAGATAGGTGACGCTCTGCGCGAAATTGGGGTCCGCGAGCGCAGGCATCGCGATGAGCAGATGATTCGTGAGATCGTTACGGTTACCCATGGGCACAGTATCCGCCATGGGTCTCGCCGCTCACAAGCCTCCCGCGCGCCCGATCACCGGTCCGCCCGGAAGCGCTGGCCTTGGCGGAATTCCCAGGTGCGGGTAATCACCAGCTGCTCGCTGCCCTGCAGGACCGCATCCGGCACCGGGGCGAAGGGGGCGGCCAGATCGACGATCCGCAGGGCCGCCGCATCGAGCAGGGAATGGGGAGAGGGCTCGAGCAGGCGCGTGTCCACCACGCTGCCGTCGGGGCGCAGGATGACCTCCAGGATGAGCCGCCCCGATAGGCCGCGTTGGCGGGCCTCCGCCGGATAGTTCAGGTTGCCCACCCGCTCGACCTTGTCGATCCAGCCGCGCATATACTCCGCGGCCGCGTGCTCGCGGGTGCGCGCGGTGATGCGGCGACGGTCGGGAAACTCCGATTCCGCGGGGCGGTCGTCCTCGCCGAATGCGCCCCGGGAAACCAGCTCCCGGGAGCTCGCGAGCAGCTGACCGGCCTCCACGGCGGGCTCGTCGGGCTCTGCCGCAGCGGGCTCCTCACCGCCACGGTCGGCGGGGGTCGCTGTTGCCTCGCGGGCCCGGACCACCTCCGGCTCCGCTTCCCCCGGCCGCTCCGGTGATGTATCGGCTGATGTATCGGCTGCCGCGGGCGCGGGGTCCTCCGGGGCGGGCTGCGGGGGTTCGTCCAAAGCGGAGGGTTGCTGCGGTTGTTCCAGCGGTGGGCTTACCGGCACGGGCTCCGCCGGTGCCGGCAGCGGGCGTCCGGGTGCGGGTATGCCACGGGCGGCATCGGGGCTCGTGCGCTCCCCGCCACCGGCCTGGTCCTCCGCGGCGATTCGCTCTGCGTCCTCCACCGGCGCGGGCTGCGGTGTCGTTACTAGGGTGAGGTCCAACATCGGCGGTGACGGACGCGGTTCCGGTGGGTCCCAGCTCAGGCCCACCGCGAACACCACCAGCCCGTGGACCAGGGCGGAGAGGAGCAGGAATGTGCCGAGGCCCGGCCCGGGGGCCCTATTCGATGCCATCGCTGATCTCGTCCGCGGCGTAGCTGCTCGCCCGGCCGTGCCCGCGCGTCCGGCGCAGCACGGCGCCGGCGATTATACCGTTGACCACGCCGAAGACGAGGGCCGCGGTCATCAGCCAGGGGAACAGGTAGGGCAGCGCCGGGTGCGGGATGAGTAGCCCCCAGGCGAGCAGGAACTGTCCCGTCATGTGGGCGCAGGCGGCGAGGACGCTGTAGCCCAGCGCACCGGTGCCGGGCAGCAGGCGCCCCAAACCCAGGGCCGCAACCGCCGCGGACGCGCCGGCCAGTGCCAGGAGGAAGCCCGGCGAGAGGAAGTTCCCGAGGAGCAGGCTCGCCGCAAAGACGCGCAGTATCGCTACCCACGCCGCGACACGCCAGCCATAGCGGCACACGGCGAATACCGTGATGACGTTGGCGAGCCCGGGCTTGATACCCGGCACCGGCGAGGGTAGTTGGGCCTCCAGGGCGTGGATGCCCGTGGCGAGTGCCGCCAGCCAGGCGATGCGGACATCCTCGCGGGTGGCCGTGACCGGTTCCGGCGTGCTCATTGGTTGATCGCGTCCAGCCGGGAGTCGGCGCCCTCGACGCTGATCACCACCCGGTTGGGCAGGCAGACGGCGCTCTCGCCGGCATCCCGAAGCCAGCCGGCGCGCACGCACAGCTTGCGTCGGCCGGGTGAGTCGGTCACCCGCACCCCACCGTCGGCGACCTCCACCGTGGTCGTGCCGAGGGCACCACGGACCTCCAGGCTCTGCGCCCGGTCCAGGGGCAGGCGCCGGTAGTGCTCGCCTTCCACCCAGACCTCCGCGTGGGTGGCCGCCTGTGGTGCAGGCCGTAGGCTGGCATGGAGGTAGCCGGTGAGCGTGACCGCCGCAGCCAGGATGAGCGCATCGGTGACGCTCACAGCGCCACCTCCTCCGCGACCTCCGGTTCGGGCTCTGCCTCGAAGCGGAGTCGTTCCGCCATCGCCGCACTGAGATGGGCGCGCCCATGGGCATCCATCAGCAGCACATACCGGATCCCCATGGACCGGGCCACCGCCTGCCACTGCCCGGGGCCGGCGACGAACAGCGCGGTCGCCGCGGCGTCCGCCCGAGCCGGGTCATCGTCGATCACCGTCACCGAACGCACCCCGCGGGCGGGCCGACCAGTGCGCGGGTCCAGGATGTGATGGTAGCGGCGCCCGCCATGGGTGAAGTAACGCTCGTAATCCCCGGAGGTGAAGATCGCCTCGCCGGCCTGCAGGCGGGCGGTGGCAAGGAGGCCCTCGCCGCGGGGGGCGCGGATGCCGATCCGCCAGTCACGCCCCGGGGGACGGCCATGGGTGGCGATATCCCCGCCGAGGCTGACCACCGCAGCCCCTGCACCGCGCCGGCGGAGCAAGGCGGTGATGCGCTCCGCCGCCACCCCCTTGGCAAAGCCACCGAAGTCAATGCGCACCCGGGGGTCCGTGCTGTGTATTCGTACCTCGTCCCGTCGTACGGCGGCCAGCGAGGGTGCCGGGTCGGTGAGGGCGGCGATGGCCTCCTCCGGCGGCGGGGCGTCAGGGAGGTCGGCGCCCGCGTGGAAGCCCCAGAGCCGGGTGAGCGCGCCGAGCCCGCCGTTGAAGTGCCCCTCGCTGGCGGCCTCTAGCTCCCGGGCGCGGTCTATCAGCCCCCCCAGATCCGGCTCGATGGCCGTCGCCCGCCCCTCCGCCAAGCGGCGGTTGATGGCAGCAAGGCCGTCGCCTTCCCACGGGTGCCACTGCCGGTGCCAGTCCTCCAGGCGCTGACCGGTTTGCTCCGCCGCCTCGGCAAAGGCCGTTTCATCAAGGCCGTAGGCGGTGAGCTCGATGAAGGTCCCGAACGCATACAGCCGCTCGCTGTGCCGGGGTACGTCGCTGCTGCAGGAAGCGGCCAGCACCACCGCGCTCGCCACCACCAGGCCACGCCGCAGGGTGCGGGCGATCACCGGCGGCGCTCGAGCTCCGCGGCGATCCCGTCGAAGAGCTCGCCGGCGATGTTCATGCCATACAAGTGATCGAGCTCGCGCACGCAGGTGGGGCTGGTGATATTGATCTCGGTGAGATAGTCGCCGATGACGTCGAGGCCGGCGAAGGTGATGCCGCGCGCCTGCAGCCCCGGACGCACCTCCTCGACGATCCAGCGGTCGCGCTCGGTGAGCTCCACGCCCTCGCCGCGGCCACCGGCGGCGATGTTGCCGCGGGTCTCGCCGGCCGCCGGAACCCGGGCCAGGGCGTAGGGCACCGGCTCACCGTCGATGACCAGGATGCGCTTGTCGCCGGCGCTGATCTCGGGGAGGTAGCGCTGCGCCATGACGTAGTGCTCGCCGCCGCCGCTGAGGGTCTCGATGATCACCGTGGTGTTGGGGTCGCCGTCGTTGAGCACGAACACGGACTCGCCGCCCATCCCATGGAGCGGCTTGAGCACGGCCCGACCATGCTCGGCGATGAAGGCCTTGATACGCTCGGCGCGCATGTCCACCAGCGTCGGGGCACAGCACTGGGGGAAATGGGTGGCGAAGAGCTTTTCCTGGGCGTCGCGCAATGCCGCCGGCCGGTTCACCACCAGGGCCCCCTCGCGTTCCGCCGCCTCGAGGATGTGGGTGGCGTAGGTGAACTCGTAGTCCACCGGTGGGTCCTTGCGCATCAGGATGACGTCGAGCTCGGCGAGCTCCGCCTCCCGTCCATCACCGAGGGTGAACCAGTCGTGGCGGTCGTCACGCACCCGGAGCTCGCGCATATGGGCCCGGGCGGTGCCGTCGCGCAGGGAGAGGTCGCCCAGCTCCATGTACTGGATCGGCCAGCCGCGCCGCTGCGCCTCCAAGAGCATGGCCAGGGTGGTGTCCTTGTAGGGCTTGATGTGGGCGATGGGGTCCATCACCACGCCGAGTCGAACGCTCATCTCCGCTCCCCCGCGCTGGCGGTGTGGATGCAATCACAGAATATGTCGGCAGGCTGCGGTCCGATTGTACCGTAGTGACGGAGTGATTAAACTCAGGGCGGGTGGCGCGGTGGTCACGACGGCCGCAGAAAAAGGCAAAGCGGGGGCGCGTTTCCGCGAGGGGAGCCGGTGACTGAAAAGGACGAACAAGACCTGGCCGGTCTCAAGGTAATGGTCATCGACGACAGCAAGACCATCCGGCGGACGGCGGAAACCCTCCTGCGCAAAGAAGGCTGCGAGGTGATCACCGCCACGGATGGTTTCGAGGCGCTGGCCCTGATTGCCGATCACCGGCCGGATATCATTTTCATCGACATCATGATGCCGCGGCTGGACGGCTATCAGACCTGCGCGCTGATCAAGAATAACGCCAGCTTCCGCCATACGCCCGTGATCATGCTCTCGAGCAAGGACGGCCTGTTCGATCGGGCTCGGGGGCGGATCGTGGGCTCCGAGCAGTACCTCACCAAGCCGTTTACCCGCGACGAGCTGCTCGGGGCCATCCGTCGCCATCTCGCAAGGGCGGCCTGAGGGGGCGCTGGCGGGACGGGCTCTGCATCTGGGGGACTACGAAAATGACTCGCATCCTGGTGGTGGACGATTCGCCGACGGAGACCCACGTCCTCAAGACCATGCTGGAGAAGCACGGCTATGAGGTCAGCATTGCCGAGGATGGCGACCAGGGCATGGCGCTGGCGCGCAGTGAGCGCCCGGCCGTCATCCTCATGGATATCGTCATGCCCGGAGTGAACGGATTCCAGGCCACCCGCAAGTTGTCCCGGGATCCGGAGACCTCGGATATCCCCATCGTCATCATCAGCACCAAGGATCAGGACACCGATCGGATCTGGGCCAAGCGGCAGGGTGCCCAGGAGTATATCTCCAAGCCCGTTACCGAGGACGAGCTGCTCGGCAAGATCGGCGCCGTTCTCAATGGCTGAACAGCCCGCGGCGGCCCTGGCGCCGTTCGCGGAGCTGCGGCGCCTGCAGCGCCTTGGCATCGAGCGGGGCGCGGAGCTCCCAACGGAGCAGGAGGCGCCGCAGCAGTGGGTGGGGATTGGTTTCCGGGCAGGCTCGCGTCGTTTCGTCGCCCCCCTTGATGAGGTCCATGAGGTACTGGATACGCCGCCGCTGACGCGGGTACCCCACGCCCAAGAGTGGCTGAAGGGGATCTCCAACATCCGTGGCACGCTGCTGCCCATCGTGGACCTCACCGCGTTCCTCGGTGTGGGGGCGGCCTCGGAGAGCCCGCTGGCCCGGGTGCTGGTGGTCAGCGAGGGCAACCTCCGGGCAGGGTTGCTGGTCGACGAGGTGCTCGGCATGCGCCACTTCGATACCGGCGAGCGCAAGGATGTGGGGAGCGGACAGGAAAAGGGATACGGTGGTGCATCGCCCTATGTGACCGCCGTGTTCGAGCACGGAAACCATCGTTGGCCGGTATTCAGCATGGCGGCACTGGCCGCCGATCCGGCCTTTCTCAGGGCGTCGGCCTAGGATATACGAGGATCGGCGAGTCTCGTCAGGAGGGGACAGGGCATATGGCTCAGGAGGACAAGCGGCAGCCATCCAGGGGGCTCCGGTGGATCGCGGATCTGCTGACGGTCATCTCGGTGGTGGCGATCATAGCCATGGTCGCCGCCTTCGCGATGGTGGCGCGCTACGGGAATATCGACCAGGGGTACGTGGCCCGCGCGGACAGCGTCCGGGTGCAGTCGCAGAAGATCGCCAAGAACGCCTCGGAGGCGGCCAACGGCAAGACCGACGCGTTTGCCCTGCTCACCGAGGCCCGGGACCGGCTGCAGGGCAGTCTTGATGAGCTGGTAAACGGCGATGCGGGGGCCGGCATTCCGCCCACCTCGGAGACCTCGGCGGAGGCCGCCGCGGCGCTGGAGAAGGTGGTGCGTCCCTGGGAACAGATGCGCGGCGACGTCAACGCGATCCTCGAGCGCCGGGACATGGTTATCCAGGCGAACGTGATCGCCGAGCGCTTCCGGGCGGAGGTCCCGCGGATCCAAGAGGCGGCCTCGGCCCTATCCGCGTCCTTGGCGGAGGCGGGCAGCGCCCGGCAGGCGACGCTCGCCGCTGAGCTCGCCCTGCTCGCCGAGCAAGTCAGCCGCAACATCGGCGATATGGTCCGCGGTGGTTTCGGCAACGTGCGTGCCGCTGACCGTCTGCGCGCGGCCACGGATGGCTTCGAGAGCACCCTTGCGGAGCTCCGCGGTAGCCGCCTGCCCGCCGGCGTCGCGGGCCGAGAGGTCGCCGCCCTGGGCGAGCAGTTCGGTCCGGTCCGGGAAGAGGTGGATGCACTGCTCGAGCAGTCGCCGGAGCTCTTCCGGGTCCGTGACGCCGCCGACAATATCTTCACCCTCTCCGAGCAGTTGCTGGCCACCGGCGAGCGGCTCACCGGGATCTATCGAGGACTGGCCGCGGGCCGCTGGGTGCAGCCGTGGATGCCCTACGCCCTGGGCGCACTGGCGCTTCTTGCGCTGATCGCGCGTGGCATCGTCGCTTGGCGGATCAGCCGTGCGATCGTGGCCCGAGCCGAGGCCGAGCGCCAGCGGGTGGACGAGGCCAACCGCGAGAACCAGCAGGCCATCCTCAATCTCCTCGACGAGATCGAGGACCTCAAGGAAGGCGATCTCACCGTGCAGGCGTCCGTCGGTGAGGAAATCACCGGCGCCATAGCCGACGCGTTCAACGACGCCACCGAGGAGCTGCGCCGACTGGTGACCACTATCAACCAGACCTCCGAGCAGGTGGCCTCGGCGGCGGAGCAGACCCAGACCCGTGCCATGGAGCTGGCCGAGGCCTCGGATCACCAGGCCCAGCAGATCACATCGGCATCGGCGGCGATCAACGAGATGGCCACGTCGGTGGATGAGGTCTCGCGCAACGCCCAGGAATCGGCCCGGGTGGCCCAGCAGTCCGTGGAGCTCGCCACACGTGGCGCGGAGACGGTGCAGCGGACCATCGAGCAGATGGACAGCATCCGCGAGCAGATCCAGGAGACCTCGAAGCGGATCAAGCGCCTCGGCGAATCCTCCCAGGAGATCGGCAATATCGTGGAGCTCATCAACGATATCGCCGATCAGACCAACATCCTCGCACTCAACGCCTCCATCCAGGCGGCCATGGCCGGTGAGTCCGGGCGCGGCTTCGCGGTGGTCGCCGATGAGGTGCAGCGCCTCGCGGAGCGCTCCGGTAATGCCACCAAGCAGATCGAGGCGCTGGTCCGTACGATCCAGACGGACACCAACGAGGCCGTGATCTCCATGGAGCAGAGCACCGCCGGCGTGGTGGCCGGCGCCCGTCAGGCCGAGGAGGCCGGCGAGGCGCTGCGCGAGATCGAGGGCGTCTCCGAACAGCTCGCCGGCCTGATCCAGAGCATCTCCGAGGCCTCGCGCCAGCAGGCCCACGCCGCTGCCAATGTCTCGGACACCATGAATGTCATCCAGGAGATCACGTCCCAGACCTCCACGGGCACCACCGAGACCGCGAGCTCCATCGGCAATCTCGCCGAGCTGGCCAGCGATCTCCGGGCCTCCGTTGCCGGCTTTAAGCTCCCGGAAGGCGAGCCCGAGCGGTGAGTCCCGCGGGTGACCCCGGGGCTAGCCCGGGCGGTGCAGCGACCTTGCCATGATGCGGGAGACAGGCATGGATTACAGCGTGCTCGGCTGGGTGAGCGGAGAGCTGGACGACACCCTCCGCCAGGCCGCGGAGGCGCTGGAGCGCTTTGCCGAGGAAGGTGGCGAGGGCTCGGAGGCAACGGATTGCGCGGGCTTCCTCCATCAGGCGGCAGGCACGCTGCGCATGCTGGAGCTGGAGGGCCTGGCACGGCTTGCCGGCGAGATGGAGGAACTCGCCGGGGCGCTCGCCGCGGGTGACCCCGCCGATGCCGATGCCGCCAACGAGCGGCTCATGGGCGGCATCCTGCGGCTGCGCAACCACCTGGAAGCGCTCACGGCGGGGACACCGGTGAGCCCCCTGCCGTTGGCGGCCCTGATCAACGAGCTACGCGCAGCAAGGGGGGCCGAGTCGTTACCGCAAGGCGCCTTTTTCGCCCCCGATCTCGCCGCGGTGGCGAAGCGTCCCGACGATCCCGGACGAGACGGCACCGACCGTCGCCCGGAGGTGGTGGCCCGTGCACGGCTGTTGTTCCAGCGCGGGTTGCTGGAGCTGCTCCGTGGGCAGGATGTCGGGGCCGCCCTGGCGCGGATGAGCGAGGCCGTTGAGCGCATGGATCGCGCCGCGCCCGATATATACGAGGCGGCGCCCTGGTGGGTGGGGGCGGCGCTGCTGGAGGCGGTCTCCGCGGGGCAGCTGGACCCCGGAGCGCGACGGACACGCGCGTTGCTCTCCCGGCTCGAGCGGGAGATGAAGCGGGTCGCCGATGGCATGGCCGGTGATGGACCAGACCAGCAGCTGCTTCGTGACTTCCTGCATGCCCTAGCCGGCGTCGACAGTGGCGGCGGCCCGCGGTTGACCGCCGTTCGCGAAACCTATCGGCTCGATACCCTGGCCGGCGAGTCGGCGGATTCCGGCGATGAAATACCCGGCGAGGGTGCCGACATCGGCGCCTTCCGGACCGTGGCGACGGTCCTTCGCGAGGACGTAGCGGCCATCAAGGACAGCCTCGATCTCCACGTCCGCGCTGCGGATGCCGACGAAGACCGACTCCGTGAGGCGGCGCGGAGTATGGAGCGGGTGAGCGACACCCTGGGCGTGCTCGGACTGGAGGCAGCCAGGACGACGTTGCGCGAACAGGCGGGCATCCTCTCCGGCGGAGCGGCGGATGAGGGCGCGATCATGGCCGCCGCCGAGGCGCTGCTCTACGTGGAGACCGAACTGGCACGCTTCGGCCGCGGTGGTGCCGGGAACGCCGAGGATCATGCGCGCAGCGCCTTCGAGGAGGAATATCACTCCATCCAGACCCAGGCCCTGGACGAGGCCATACGTGAGATGGAGCAGATCCAGGCCCTGGTCTCCCGAGCCTTGGAATCCCCTGAGGGGACGGACGACACGGAAATCGTGCAACGCTTCCGTGGCATCCAGGGCGTGGGCCGGGTACTGGATCTGGAGCGTTTCGCCACCCTTGCGGGCCGCGCGGGCGCAGCCGCGCGTGTGGTACTGCAGGCCGCGCGGGCGGGTAACGACGAATCCCAGGATGAGATGGCCGACGCCATCACGAGCCTCGAGTATTACCTCGAGGCCTTGCGGGACGGGCGTCGTGAGGTCGATCGTATCCTGGATGTCGCCGAGTCGGTACTGGATCGCCTGGCCCCGGAAGACAACGCTGAGGCCGCAGCGCCGCCGACACCCGCCTTGAGCGTGGTGCCGACGGACGGGGACGCCGGGGCCGGAGAGGGCTCGGTGGAAGGCGACCTCAAGGAGCCCGAGACCGATGAACCCGGGCCTCCCCCCCTCGAGCTCCTGCCTGACGACGAAGCCGTGGCCGCTGACACCCAGGTGCCGGAGGAGCGCCCGGCGAAGGAGGCACCGGCGCCGTCGGTTTCGGATACCGAAGGCGCGGAGGTGGCGACGCCCGAGTCGGCAACCCATTACGCCGCCAAGCGCGGTCCGGTGGACCTCGACGTGCCACTGCACTCCGAGGCCATGGACGAGGAAATCCTGGAGATCTTCCTCGAGGAGCTGGAGGAGGTCCTGCAGACCCTGGACGAGAGCTTCCCTCGCTGGTGTGCGGATCCGGACGACGAGGAGGCACTGGTCACCACCCGGCGCATGTTTCACACGCTCAAGGGCAGCGGGCGACTTGCCGGCCTGCTGCTCCTCGGCGAGCTGGCCTGGTCGGCGGAAAACCTCCTCAATCGCATCCTCGACGGCAGCCGCGCCGCGGACGGGGCGGTGCGCGACATGGTCGACGAAACCATTGCGGTGGTCCGTGAGCTCGGCCGCCTCGCCGGCCAGGACCCTTCCTCGGTGCCCACCGAGCTCCGCGAAAAGGCCCGAACGCTCATGGCGCGCTCCGCCGGCCTCGCCGAGGGCGTCGCCGTTGCCGAAGAGGTGCCGCCGCCGGTCGCCACCGGCGAGGAGGAAGATCGCGGGGGCCCTGCAGACCGGCCCGCAGTGGAAGACCGCAGCGAGCCGGTGGCCGGGACGCTCCCGGCGCTGGATCCCACCCTGTACGACATATTCCGCCGCGAAAGCGAGGAGCACCTGGATCAAGTGGACAGCTGCCTGCGCCAGGCGCGGGAGTCCGGCTATCCCTGCCAGGCCAGCGAGGCGCTGGTACGTTCGCTGCACACCCTGACCGGCTCCGCCCGGATGTCCGGCGTGGAGCCCGTCGCGGAGCTCGGGCGAGCGATGGAAAACCTCGTCCGGGGCCGGCGCTCGGAGAGCCAGCTCCTCGATGCGGAGGATCAGCGCCTGCTCGCATCCGGGACGCAGGGCGTGCGAGAGCTCATCGAGGCCCTCGGCGGGGAGCGCAGGATCCCTCCGGGCACCGAGGGGCTCGTCGCCGCCATCACGGGCCGTATCGAGCGGGAAGCACGCGGACCGTCGCTCGAGGAGGTCAGCGATCGGCACCGGCTACTGCCCTTCGATTATGCGGTGGCGCGGCCGGAGCCCCGGGCCACCGCGATGCCGGGGCCGGAAGATGCCCTTGCCGCGACATCCGCCGAGCCCGCCGTCGGTATGCCCTACCCCACCGCTGCCGGCGAACCCGGCGGGACAGCCATGCCCACCGGTACGGAGGGGGCTACGGAAGAGGCGGCGGAGCCGGTAACAGCGCCTGCCTCCCCATCGGCTTCGGTGGATCCGGAGCTCGTCGAGATCTTCCTCGATGAGGCCGAGGACCTGTTGCAGACCATGGAGCGGACCCTCGGTGCCTGGGAAGCGGAAGGGGGTGGCCCGGAGCAGGCAGATACCCTCCACCGGGCCTTGCACACCTTCAAGGGTAGCGCCCGGTTGGCCGGCTTTCGCGTGCTCGGCGATTTCTGCCATGCCGCCGAGGAGGTGGTGGCGGCGGCGTCGGCGGGCAGGATCGCGACGGACATGCGTCTGCACGCGCTGCTGCGCGAGACCCTTGACGAGCTCACCGCGCTGGTCGAGCAGGCGGCGGGCGGCGTGGAGGCCGACCCGGACGCAGAGCTGCTGGCCCGGCTCGCCGATCCCGAGCACGCCCTGCCGGAACCCGCAGAGGCGGAAACGACCGCCGCGGAGCCGACTCCGCTGCCCGCCGAGCGCGGGGACAGCGGTGCGGAAGAGGCCGATGCCGGAGCGGGCGCTACGGCACCGCTGCGCAGCGATGTGGTCCGGGTTCGGGCGGAGGTCCTCGACGAGCTGGTCAATCACGCCGGCGAGGTCAACATCTACCGGGCCCGCCTGGACCAGCAAACCGGAGCGGTGGGCTTTAACCTCCAGGAGCTCGATGCAACCGTGGCCCGTGTGCGCCAGCAGCTGCGCGCCCTGGAGATCGAGACGGAGAGCCATATCCGCTACGGTTTCCAGCGGGACGCGGAGAGCGAGCCGACGGATACCGAAGACGCCGAGTTCGATCCGCTGGAGCTGGATCGGTTCAGCCGCATGCAGGAGCTATCGCGGGCGCTGTCGGAGAGCGTTAACGACCTGGCCAGCATCCAGGGGACGCTGGACGGGCTCAACCGCGAGAGTGAGACGCTGCTGCTGCAGCAGTCGCGGGTCAACACCGAGCTCCAAGAGGGGCTCATGCGGTTGCGCATGGTCCCCTTTGCCAATCTCATCCCGCGACTGCGGCGCATTATCCGCCAGGCGGCGAAGGAGCTGGGGCGCGAGGTCGAACTGGAGGTGCGCGGCGGTGAGGGCGAGATGGACCGCAGCGTCCTCGAGCGCATGGTCCCGCCGTTGGAGCACATGCTGCGCAACGCCGTGGCCCATGGCATCGAGCCCCCGGGCAAACGCCGGGAGGCGGGTAAGCCGGAGGCGGGGACCATCCGTATCGAGGTCCTTCGCGAGGGCGCCGATGTGGTGCTCCGCCTGTCCGACGACGGCGCCGGCCTGAACCTTGAGGCCATCGCGGAGCGGGCCATCGAGCGCGGTCTGATGCGCGCCGATGCGGATCTGACCGAGCGCGAAATCATGCAGTTCGTGCTGGAGCCCGGCTTCAGCACCGCCTCCCGGATCACCCAGGTCGCGGGGCGCGGCGTGGGGCTGGACGTCGCCAACACCGAAATCCGCCAGCTCGGCGGCAGCCTGGAGCTGGATTCCACTGAGGGGCAAGGCACGCGCTTTACCGTGCGCCTGCCCTTCACGCTGGCGCTCAACCAGGGCTTGCTTTGTGAGGCTGGTGACGAGCTCTATGCGATCCCGCTGTCGAGCATCATCGGCGTGGTGCGTGCCGAGCGCTCGTTCCTCGAACGCGCGCTGTACAGCGATTCGCCCACCTACTACGAGTATGCGGGCAACCAGTATGAGGTGGTGAGCCTGACGGGCCTGCTCGGTGCCGGCCAGCCGGCCCTGGAGGAGGGCCGGGCCCTGGCGCCGCTGGTACTGGTCCGTGCCGGTGAGCACAGTGTCGCGCTGCACGTGGACGGGCTGCTGGGCAGCCGGGATATCGTGGTGAAGTCTCCGGGGCCGCAGATCAGCGGGATCCCGGGGCTGTTCGGCGCCACCATCCTCGCCGACGGCAGCGTGGTGCTGATCGTCGACGTCGGCGCGCTGATGCGCCACCGCGGACGCTTCCAGGAGGCGGCTGGGTCCGAAGAGCCGGCGGCGACCCAGCGCGAAGCGCCGGTGGTCATGGTGGTCGACGACTCCATCACCATGCGCAAGGTGGCCACGCGCTTGCTCGAGCGCAACGGCATGGAGGTGGTGACCGCGAAGGACGGCCTCGACGCCGTCGCCCGGATGCAGGAGCGGCTGCCGGATGTGGTGCTGCTGGATATTGAGATGCCACGCATGGACGGCTACGAGCTGGCGGCGCACATGCGCAACCAGTCCGAGACCCGGGAGACACCCATCATCATGATCACCTCGCGCAGTGGCGAGAAGCATCGCGAGCGGGCGATGGACCTGGGGGTGGACCGTTACCTCGGCAAGCCCTATCAGGAAACAGAGCTCCTGGAGGCGATTCAGGAGCTGCTCGGCGAGGAGACCGCCTGACGGCGGCTTTCATCGGGACCGGGAGGGATAGTGGCGGAAGCGGATACGATTCGTTGCCTGATGGTGCCGGTTGGCGAAGGGCGCTGGCTGGTGCCGGGCGCCCTGGTCGCGGAGGTCATCGACTACCGTGAGCCTGGCGAGGCCCCGGCGGATGCACCGCCCTGGCTAGCCGGGCTCGTCGCCTGGCGAGGCCGTCAGATCCCCACCCTCCGGCCGGAGGTGTTGGCGGGCGAGGCGCCGTCCGCCGGCGGTGAGGCTCGGTTGCTGGTGCTCAAGGCGGTGACTGGCCGTTTGGCCGAGACACACTATGCCCTCGTCGCCGCGGGTATCCCCCGCCTGGTGAACATCACCGCCGATACCCTGGCCGCCGCCGGGGACGCAGGCGAGCTGCTGGTGCCCGTGCTCGCCACCGGTGAGGCCGCTTCCCTGCCGCGGCTCGACCGCATCGAGGAGGCGCTGGCAGGGGCCTCAGCCGCCGTCTGAACCGGGCCCGTCCAGGTCACCGAAGCGCGCCTGCAGGACGCTGAGCGCCGCGATGGCGGCGGTCTCCGCACGGAGGACGCGCGGCCCGAGGGCGAGGGCCAGGAAGCCGCGGTTTCGCGCCTCGGCGAGCTCGGCATGGCTCAGCCCGCCCTCGGGGCCGACCAGCAGCGCGATGCCCGGACCGGCTGGTGGCAGGCTGGAGATCCCGTCGCCACCGTCAGGGTCCAGGACGATTCCCTGCAGCCCGTCGGCCCGATCCCACGCCTTCGTCAGCGGCATCGGGGCATCCAACACAGGGACGCGGTTACGGCCGCACTGCTCGCATGCGCTCGTGGCGACCCGCTGCCAGTGCTGCCTGCGCTTCTCCGCCCGCTCCGGGTCCAGGCGCACCACGCAGTGATCCGTGATCACCGGAACCACGCGGGTCGCCCCCAGCTCCACCGCTTTCTGTACCGCGGTGTCCATGCGTTCGCCCTTGGCGACCCCCTGCAATAGCACAACCGGGACCGGTGGTTCGGCCTCCCGCGAGCGGTGCTCGAGCAGTGTCATCGAGGCGGCACGCCGTTCGAGCCGTTCAAGCCGTGCGGCATATTCTCCGCCGCGGCCGTCGAAGACGGTGAGGGTGTCGCCGGTACGCAGCCGCCGGGCCCGCAGGTGGGCGATCACTTCGCCACCAGGGGTTACCGTGATGCCGCTCGCGAGGGGGCCGGGGAGAAAGACCCGGGTGTCCAGACCCATGGTTCACGTCGTCGCCGCCACAAGAGGGCCCGATGATAGCCGCGGCGGGGGTGGGGCACCAACGAAAAGACCCCGGCGCGGGCCGGGGTCTTTGTTCGCGCAAGTCGGGGCGGGCCCGCTTAGTAGCGGTAGTGCTCCGGCTTGAAGGGGCCCTCCTTGGACACGCCGAGGTACTCCGCCTGCTCCGCGGTGAGCTCGGTGAGCTCGACGCCGATGCGCCCCAGGTGCAGCCGGGCCACCTCCTCGTCGAGGTGTTTCGGCAGGATGTAGACGTCCTTGTCGTACTCGCCCTTGTTGTTGTGCAGCGCCATCTGCGCGAGCACCTGGTTGGTGAAGCTGTTCGACATCACGAAGCTCGGGTGCCCCGTGCCGCAGCCCAGGTTCACCAGCCGGCCCTCGGCGAGCAGGATGATTTTCTTGCCGTCGGGGAAGGTGATGTGGTCCACCTGCGGCTTGATGTTGTCCCACTCATACTGCTGCAGCGAGGCCACGTCGATCTCGTTGTCGAAGTGGCCGATGTTGCACACGATGGCCTCGTTCTTCATGGCCTTCATGTGCTCGTGGGTGATGACGTGGTAGTTGCCGGTGGCGGTGACGAAGATATCCGCCTTGTCCGCGGCGTAGTCCATGGTCACCACGCGGAAGCCCTCCATCGCCGCCTGCAGCGCGCAGATGGGGTCGATCTCGGTGACCCACACCTGGGCACCGAGGCCGCGCAGGCTCTGGGCGGAACCCTTGCCCACGTCACCATAGCCGGCCACCACGGCGGTCTTGCCGGCCACCATCACGTCGGTGGCGCGCTTGATGCCGTCCGCCAGGGACTCGCGGCAACCGTAGAGGTTGTCGAACTTGGACTTAGTCACCGAGTCGTTGACGTTGATCGCCGGGAAGGGCAGGCCCTCGTCGCGGGCGATCTGGTAGAGGCGATTCACACCGGTGGTGGTCTCCTCGCTGACCCCGCGGATCTGCGCCTTGATGCGGCCGTAGAATCCCGGGCGCTCTTCGAGCCGGCGTTTGATCGCGGGGAACAGGGCGCGCTCCTCGTCGTTACCCGGGTTGTCCAGGAACGAGGCGTCCTGCTCGGCCTTGGCGCCGATCATGACCGCGCCGGTGGCGTCGCCGCCGTCATCGAGGATCAGGTTCGGGCCGTCCTCACCGGGCCAGTCCAGGATGCGGTGGGTGAATTCCCAGTACTCCTCCATGGTCTCGCCCTTGTAGGCGAATACCGGGATGCCGCGGGCGGCGATGGCCGCGGCGGCGTGGTCCTGGGTGGAGTAGATGTTGCAAGAGGCCCAGCGGACCTCGGCACCCAGCTCGGCCAGGGTCTCGATGAGCACCGCCGTCTGGATGGTCATGTGCAGCGAGCCGGCGATCTTCGCGCCCTTGAGGGGCTTTTCCTTGCCGTACTTCTCGCGCAGGGCCATGAGACCGGGCATCTCGGTCTCGGCGATGGCGATCTCCTTGCGGCCCCACTCGGCCAGCGAGAGATCTGCGACGTGGTGGTCGGTGCCGGTGTTGTCCACGACTGCGTTCATGGTTCACTCCGTTGGTCACCGAGCGCCGTTGTTCGAATGGATTCACCCATTGCCGAGCCTGGCCTCCCCCCAACGGGGGCAGGTTGCAGCGCTCCTCGGCAACGGGCGCGCCGTAGGGCGCGTGCGTTGCTTACTTGCCGGCGGCCTGGCGCAGGGCGTCGGCCTTGTCGGTCTTCTCCCAGGGCAGATCGATGTCCTGCCGACCGAAGTGACCGTACGCCGCGGTGCCCGCGTAGATCGGCCGCTCCAGCTCCAGCATCTTGAGGATGCCGTAGGGGCGCAGGTCGAAGAGCTCACGGATCAGCTCGGTGAGCTGGACGTTGTCCACGTGCCCCGTGCCGAAGGTCTCGACCATCACCGAGGTGGGCTCGGCCACGCCGATGGCATAGGAGAGCTGGACCTCGCACTTGTCGGCCAGGCCGGCGGCGACCACGTTCTTGGCGACGTAGCGCGCGGCATACGCGGCCGAGCGGTCGACCTTGGACGGATCCTTGCCCGAGAAGGCACCGCCGCCGTGACGGGCCATGCCGCCGTAGGTGTCGACGATGATCTTCCGGCCGGTCAGGCCGCAGTCACCGAGCGGGCCGCCGGTGACGAAGCGCCCCGTGGGGTTGATGTGGATCTTGGTGTCGTTGTGCAGCCACTGCCCCGGCAGTACGGGCTTGACGATGTGCTCCATCACCGCCTCATGGACCTGCTCCTGGCTGACCTCCTCGTCGTGCTGGGTGGACAGCACCACGGCATCGCAGCCCACTACCTTGCCGTCGTCGTCGTAGGCGAAGGTGACCTGGCTCTTGGCGTCCGGGCGCAGCCACGGCAGGGTGCCGTCCTTGCGGACCTCGGACTGCCGGCGCACCAGGCGGTGGGCGAAGTCGATGGGGGCCGGCATCAGGGTGTCGGTCTCGTTGCAGGCGTAGCCGAACATCAGGCCCTGGTCGCCGGCGCCCTGCTCCTCGGGGCGGCTGCGATCGACGCCCTGGTTGATGTCCTCGGACTGCGCGCCGAGGGCATTGAGCACCGCGCAGGTGGCGTAGTCGAAGCCCTTCACGGAGCTGTCGTAGCCGATCTCCTTGACCGTGTCGCGGACGATCTGCTCGATGTCCACGTGCACGTCGGGGCGGGACTTGACCTCGCCGGCCACCAGCACCATGCCGGTCTGGGCCACGGACTCGGCGGCGACCCGTGCCTTGGGATCCTGCGCCAAGTAGGCGTCGAGGATGGCGTCCGAGATCTGGTCGCACATCTTGTCCGGATGGCCTTCAGAGACGGATTCGGAGGTAAAGAGATATTTCCTGCTCATCAATCACTCTCTGTCATTGGTGGATGGCGCATTCTAAACGCCATTCATGAATGGGGCTAACCCGGGGGCGACGCGGGGTTGTCCCACCCCGCGCGCACCCGACGGACGGATCAGCCAGTCTTGCGGAACACGAAGATGCCCCAGGTCAGGTAGCCCTTGCGGCCGCCATCGATCCAGTGCTGCAGGCCCTTCTTCATCCGCTCGATGTAGCCGCGGCTGACGCGCTGGGCCACCTCGTCCTCGCGCTCGGTGAGCAGCTGGTAGATGCGGCCGTAGTGGGCGGCGATCATGTCCGAGTGGTCCTCAAAGGCCACCTCCTCGAAATCCATGCCCTCGAGCTCACGGCGGTAGAACCCCGGCGAGCCGAGCGAATCCAGGTGGATGCGCTCGTAGATGGGCTCGAGGACGCCCTCCGGGCAGTCGTCCGACTGCATCGGGTCGGTGAACACGAAGTAGCCGCCCCGGCGCAGGACACGGTCGACCTCCTGGAGGACCCGGCGGCGGTCGCCGCTGTGCAGGATGGCGTCCTGGGACCAGACGACATCGAAGCTGTCGGCCTCGTAGGGCAGCTCCTCGAAGGAGCCGTCGACGACGTCGATCAGGTGGTCGACGCCCTGCTCGCGGTTCTTCTGCCGGCCGCGCTCGTTCTCCTTCTCCGAGAGGTTCAAGGCCGTGACATGGCAGCCGTAGGTCTTGGCGAGATAGCGCGCCGAACCGGCATAGCCGGAGCCGATGTCGAGTACGCGGCTCTTGGCGTTGAGGCCCGAAACCTTCTCGGCCATCCGCGCGACCGTGCGGCGGCTGGCGTCGTAGACCGGCTCGTCGGCGCTCTGGTAGAGGCCGACGTGGATGTCCTCGCCGCCCCAGACGATGTAGTAGAAGTTGTCCGCGTCCTCGCTGTTGTAGTACTCGCGGGCGGTCTCCACCGCCGCGGTGTAGTTGGCAGCCATCACTTGTCCTCCTCGTAGTTCTTCTCGGCGATGTGGATGAAGAAGTCCGGATCGGCCTCCTTGTAGGTCTCCTGGAAATCGCCGTAGGTCTCGATCTGCTGGAAGCCCACCTCGTGCATCAGCTGCCGGGTGTAGTCCTTGCGCAGCGGGAACATGTTGAGGTGGTAGACGGAGTTGTCCGGGAATTGGTAGCGGAAGCGCGCCAGCCCCTCGTCGACGTGCTCGGGATAGACCGAGACGTCGTCGCCGCAGTAATAGTAGGTGTGCTGGCTGGAGTAGCCGACGTCGAGCATGGCGTCGTAGTTGCGCTGGTCGAGGATCAGCACGCCGTCGTGCTTGAGGGTGGCGTAGAACTCGGCGAGCGCCTTGCGCCGGTCGTGCTCGGAGAACAGATGGGTGAACGAGTTACCGAGACAGATCACCGCGTCGTAGTGGCAGTGGATGTCGCGGTTGAGCCAGCGCCAGTCCACCTGGCAGGTACGTAGGATGTGTCCGCGCTCGCGGCCGTTCTCGAAGGCCTTGGCGAGCATCTCCGGGCTGCCGTCGCAGCTGACCACCTCGAAGCCCGCCTCGAGCAGGCGCACCGAGTGGAAGCCGGTGCCCGTGGCCACGTCCAACACGCTCTTGACGCCGCGCTCGCGCAGCACGTCGATGAAGAAGTCGCCCTCGCTCTTGGCGCGGCTCTCCCAGTCGATGAGCTCGTCCCACTTGTCGACGAAGCCCTCGATGTATTCCTCTTGGTAGTGCTCGCTCTCACGGACCTCGATGGGGTTGTCCCCGAAGTCCTGTTTCTTCTGCGTCGTGCTCATAGCAGTTTGCCCTTCCTGTGGTTGATATCCCGGTAGGCGCAAGCGCCACGCCGGGGCTCGGTCTCCATGGATCCGTCGTCGCCGCTCGGAATGCGCGCACTGTAGCGGCCCGGGCCCTGGGACCCGGGTGCCGGCGCGCCGCTCAACTTGTCATCCATCCTGCTGGCTTGTTCGCTGCCGGGTTATCTGCCCGGATGAGGCGGCGTATCGCCTAAAAAACCCTTGCCGACGTGTGAGGCCCAAAAGCGGCGTCGCAACCTGCCGCCCTGCAGCCTGAAGCAGGGGCATAGTCCGTATGAATTCACTACATGGTGGTTCAGTTCGCGATGAAATTCAAACCGGGATTTGTGACGGTCTCGTGAATCGTGGAGTCCAGCCCTAGGGGAACAGGGGTCGTGGTGGCCCGCGGACAGCCTTGCTATACCCCGTGAAGTTGGCGAGAATTTACGGCCTTACATCGAAAGCCCCACGGCGCCTTCCGCCCGGGGTGTCCATTCGTCCGCTGCTTTAAGCTGAATCCGGGAGAGCTCACCGCATGCCTTCTCGTCGCGAACTCGCGAATGCCATCCGTGCCCTGGCCATGGACGCCGTACAACGGGCCAAATCCGGCCATCCCGGCGCCCCCATGGGGATGGCGGACATCGCGGAGGTGCTCTGGAACGACTTCCTTCGTCACAACCCGGGCAATCCCCACTGGCCCAATCGGGACCGGTTCGTGCTTTCCAACGGCCATGGCTCGATGCTGCAGTATGCGCTGCTGCACCTCTCCGGCTATGAGCTGGGCCTGGAGGACCTCAAGGCATTCCGCCAGCTGCACTCCCGCACCCCTGGCCATCCGGAGGTCGGCTATACACCGGGGGTCGAGACCACTACCGGGCCGCTGGGGCAGGGGCTGGCCAACGCCGTCGGGATGGCCATTGCCGAGAAGGTGCTCGCCGCCCAGTTCAACCGGCCGGGCCATGCCATCGTCGATCATCACACCTACGTCTTCCTCGGTGACGGCTGTCTGATGGAGGGCGTGTCCCACGAGGTCTGTTCGCTCGCCGGCACCCTCGGCCTCGGCAAGCTCATCGGCGTCTATGACGACAACGGGATCTCCATCGACGGCAAGGTGGAGGGCTGGTTCACCGACGACACCCCGGCGCGCTTCGAGGCCTATGGCTGGCACGTGGTGCGGGATGTGGACGGCCACGACGCCGAGGCCGTGCGGCGGGCATTCGAGCAGGCGCGGGCGGTGACCGACCGGCCGTCGCTGATCTGCGCGAAGACGGTGATCGGCTTCGGTGCGCCCAACGTCTGCGGCACCCACGGTGTCCACGGCGCCCCCCTCGGCGACGAGGAGATCGAGGCGACCCGCGAGTTTCTTGGCTGGGAGCACGGGCCCTTCGAGATCCCCGAGGCCATCTACGCCGGCTGGGACGCCCGGGGCCGCGGTGAGCGTGCCGAGGCGGAATGGCGGGAGGCCTTCGAGGCCTATCGGGCCGCCCACCCGGAACGCGCCCGGGATTTCGAACGGCGCATGACCGGTGAGCTCCCCGAACGGCTCGCGGGCCATGCCGAGGCCTTGATCGCCCGCGCCCAGGAGCAGGGTCAGGAGGTGGCCACCCGCAAGGCCTCGCAGCTCGCCCTCAATGGTCTCGGGCCCTACCTACCGGAGCTCTTCGGCGGCTCGGCGGATCTAACCGGCTCCAACAACACGCTGTGGGATGACTGCACGCCGGTTACCGCCGCGGATGGCGATGGCAACTATATCTACTACGGCGTGCGTGAGTTCGGCATGGCCGCGATCATGAACGGCCTCGCCCTGCACGGCGGTCTCATCCCCTACGGCGGTACGTTCCTGGTGTTCTCGGACTATGCGCGCAACGCCGTGCGCATGGCCGCGCTGATGAAACAGCGCAGCATCTTGGTGTTCACCCACGACTCCATCGGCCTGGGCGAGGACGGCCCCACCCATCAGCCCGTGGAACACCTGGCGAGCCTGCGCCTGATCCCCAATCTGGCCGTGTGGCGGCCCTGCGACGTGCCGGAAACCATGGCGGCCTGGCAGGCGGCCCTGGAGCGCCGGGACGGGCCCACCGCCCTGGCATTGTCGCGGCAGAAGACCGCGCACCAGCCCCGCGACGAGGGGCAGCTGGCGGATATCCGCCGCGGCGGCTACGTGCTCCGCGACTGCGCCGGCACGCCGGAGGTCGTCCTCATCGCCACCGGCTCGGAGGTGGGGCTGGCGGTCCGCGCCGCCGAGGCCCTGGAGGCCGAGGGGCGGCGCGTCCGTGTCGTGTCCATGCCCTGCCTGGAGGTCTTCCGCGCCCAACCCGTCGAGTACCGGGATGCGGTGTTGCCGCCATCGGTCAGCGCCTGGGTGGCGGTGGAGGCGGGCCTGCCGGATCCCTGGTGGCCACTGGTGGGGCCGGCCGGCCGGGTCGTCGGCGTGGAGGGCTTCGGCGAGTCCGCGCCCGGCGATGCCGTCTACGAGCATTTCGGCGTGACCGCTGAGGCGGTCACAGAGGTGGCGCGGGCGCTCCTCTGAGGGGTGGCCCCGGCATAGGGAGGGGAGGCAATGGCGGTGAAGATCGCGATCAACGGCTATGGACGGGTCGGACGGGCGATCCTGCGGGCGGTCTACGAGATGGGGCGCGCGGACCGTTTCCGGGTGTTCGCCATCAACGACCTGGGCGATACCGGCATCCATGCCCACCTCACCCGGCATGATACCGCCCACGGGCCGTTCCCGGGCAGCGTCGAGGTAAGTGGCGACGATCTGCTCGTCAACGGTGACCCCATCCGTGTGTTCAGCGAGCGGGACCCGGCGAAGCTGCCCTGGGGGGAGCTGGGTGTCGACCTGGTGATGGAGTGCACCGGCGCCTTTCGCGGCCGGGACAAGGCATCGGCCCACTTGGATGCCGGCGCAGGGCGCGTGCTGATCTCCGCGCCTGCCGGGGACGATGTGGATGCCACGGTGGTCTACGGGGTCAATCACGAGGTCGTCGCGCCGGGGCATCGGGTCGTCTCCAACGCCTCCTGCACCACCAACTGCCTGGCGCCGCTGGTCAAACCGTTGCACGAGGCGCTCGGAGTGGAGCACGGCATCATGACCACTGTGCATGCCTACACCAACGACCAGGTGCTGAGCGACGTCTATCACAAGGACCCGCGTCGCGCCCGCGCCGCCGCGCAGAACCAGATCCCCACCACCACCGGCGCCACCCGGGCGGTGGAGAAGGTCCTCCCGGAGCTTGCGGGGCGGCTCGACGGCTATGCCCTGCGGGTGCCGACCATTAACGTCTCCCTGGTGGACTTCACCTTCACCGCCGGCCGCGATACCGACAGTGACGAGGTCAACGCGCTACTCCGCGCGGCTGCGGATGGCCCACTGGCTGGGATCCTCGGCTGCAGCGAGGAGCCGCTGGTCTCTTCGGATTTCATGCACGACCCCCGCTCCGCCGTGGTGGATCTGCCGCTGACCCGGGTAACGGGCAACCGCTTGGTCAAGGTCTGTGCCTGGTACGACAACGAGTGGGCATTCGCGGTGCGCATGCTGGATGTCGGTGAGGTGATGGTCGCGCATTGATTCGGCCTACTGGCAAGGGCCCGCTGGAGAGGCCGGGGGATCTGATACGTATCCCGGGGCGGGCGTCCCGCCGCCCGGGTCGCGCAGGTTTTCGGCGCAGGTGCATATTGACACGAAACCGGACAGGGAGTGATGACCTATGGCCGCGGTGAAGCGGATGGAGGATGTGGCGCTGGCGGGCCGCCGGGTGCTCATCCGCGAGGATCTCAACGTGCCGGTGCGCGACGGCGTGGTCACCGACGACAGCCGTATCCGCGCCGCCCTCCCCACGCTGCGCAAGGCCCTGGAGGCCGGGGGCCGGGTGCTGGTGGTCAGTCACCGCGGGCGGCCCAAGGAGGGGGAGTACAGCGAGGCGGATTCCATGGCGCCGGTGGCTGCCCGCCTCGGGGAACTGCTCGGCCAACCGGTACGCCTCGAGCAGGATTGGATAGAGGGCGTGGAGGTGGACCCCGGGGAGCTGGTGCTCTGCGAGAACGTGCGCTTCCTGGACGGCGAGAAGGCCGACGACGAACAGCTCGCCCGGCGGATGGCGGCGCTGTGTGACGTCTACGTCATGGATGCCTTCGGCACTGCCCACCGGGCCCAGGCCTCCACCCACGGGGTGGCCCGCTTCGCCCCCGAGGCCTGCGCGGGGCCGTTGCTGGCCGCGGAGCTGGACGCCCTCGGTCGTGCCCTGGAGAACCCGGCCCGGCCGCTGGTGGCCATCGTCGGCGGGGCCAAGGTCTCCACCAAGCTCACGGTACTGGAGCGGCTCATCGAGCGCGTGGATCAGCTCATCGTGGGCGGGGGGATCGCCAATACCTTCATCGCCGCCGCCGGCCATCCCGTAGGCCGGTCGCTCTACGAGGCCGACCTGGTCGAGGAGGCACGGGGATTGGCCGCTACCGCCCGGGAGCGGGGCGCCGAGATCCCCGTCCCCATGGATGTGGTCGTGGCGGAGGAGCTCTCCGCCGATGCCGAGGCCCGGGTGAAGGCCGTGGATGCCGTGGCCGAGGGCGAGATGATCCTGGATATCGGCCCCGAGACGGCGGAACGTTACGCCGGCTACCTCAAGGATGCCGGGAGTATCGTCTGGAACGGGCCGGTGGGCGTGTTCGAGTACGAGCAGTTCGGCAAGGGAACGGAGGCCCTGGCCCGTGCCATCGCCGCCAGCCCCGCATTCTCCATTGCCGGCGGCGGTGATACCCTGGCGGCCATCGCGCGCTACGGGGTGGGTGACGACCTCTCCTACATCTCCACCGGCGGCGGCGCCTTCCTGGAGCTCCTAGAGGGCCGTGAGCTGCCCGCCGTGGCGGCGCTGGAGCAGCGCGCGAGCTAGCCACGGATACACGTGAATGAACAGGATGGGTGGCCCCTGGAGTCGGCTGGCCCCGAAGGGGGTGACCTACTGACGCCCTCTGGAGCGGGCAAGGGTGTCATCGCTCACTGGCTCCCCAGCGCACAAACGAGCCCCATGCATCTGTGGGTATCGCTGTTGATCCGTGGCCTTGGTGGTCCGTGAGCCACGCCGGGGGTGGCTCAGGCGGCGCCGAGGCGGCGCTGGGCCTCGCGGTATTTCTCGGCGGTGCGGCGGAGGATCTGCGCCGGCAGCCGTGGGGCGGGCGCCGTCTTGTCCCAGTCCAGGCCTTCCAGGTAGTCGCGGACGAATTGCTTGTCGAAGCTCGGTGGTGAGCCACCGGGCTGATAGTCCTCCGCCGGCCAGAAGCGGCTGGAGTCCGGGGTGAGCGCCTCGTCGATCCAGACCAGATCCCCCGCCTCGTCGACGCCGAACTCCAGCTTGGTGTCGGCGATAATGATCCCCCGCTCGCGGGCATAGGCCGCCGCCTCGGCATAAACGCGCAGGGTGACGTCCCGGATCGCGTCGGCGCGATCACGGCCGATCCGCTCCGCCACGGCCTCGAAGGAGACGTTCTCGTCGTGGGCGCCGGCTTCCGCCTTGGTGGAAGGGGTGAATACGGGCTCCGGGAGGCGGTCCGCCTGGCGGAGCCCGGCGGGCAGGGGAATGCCGCAGATGGCGCCGCTGGCCTGGTAGTCCCGCCATCCGGAGCCGATGATGTAGCCGCGGGCGATGGCCTCCACCGGCAGCGGATCCAGGCGCCGCACCACCATCGCGCGACCGGTGACCTGGGCGCGTTCGTCGGGGTCCGTGAGCACCGCCTCCAGGGGTAGGTCCGCCAAGTGGTTGGGTACGATGTGCCGCATGCGTTCAAACCAGAAGCGCGACAGGGACGTGAGCACGGCGCCCTTCCCCGGGATGGGGTCGGGGAGGATCACGTCGAAGGCGGACAGGCGGTCGGTGGTGACGATGAGCAGGTGCTCGTCATCGACGGCGTAGAGGTCGCGCACCTTGCCGCGCCCGAGCAGGCTCAGACTCGGCAGGTCGCTCTCATAGAGGGCCTCGGGGGCATCCACGGTATCCATGGTGAAAAGTCTATCAGCTGCCGTCGTCGGGATCAGTCGCCCTTGATCCGGGCGAACGCGTCCAGCGCTGCCTGACGGCTCTCACGCAGATCCACCACCGGGGATGGGTAGTCGCGATCCAGGCGCACCCCGGCCCGGGCCAGAACGTTGGCGGCGGCCTCCCACGGGGCATGGCGCTGTCGCGGCGGCAGCGCGGCCAGCTCCGGCACCCAGCGAGCCACGTAGTCCCCGTCGGGGTCGAAGCGCTCGCCTTGCCGGATCGGGTTGAAGATCCGGAAATAGGGGGCGGCATCGGCGCCACAGCCGGCGACCCACTGCCAGCCGAGGGCGTTGCTTGCCGGGTCGGCGTCCACCAGGTTGTCCCGGAACCAGCGCTCGCCGAGCTGCCAGGGCAGGCGCAGGTTCTTCACGAGCAGCGAGCCGGCGACCATGCGCACCCGGTTGTGCATCCATCCCGTGGTACGGAGCTCGCGCATACCGGCGTCGACGATGGGGAAGCCCGTGCATCCGGAGCGCCACGCCGTGAGGAGTTCGCCGGCGGGGTCCGCGCGCCAGGGAAAGCCACGGAAACGCCGATCCAGCGGCTCGTCAGGTAGCTCCGGGTGGTGGAACAAAACATGATGGGCGAACTCCCGCCAGCCGATTTCCGTGCGAAAGGCGGCCGTGCCAGGGCCCTCCGGATCCGCCTCGGTGGTGGCCGCCCACACCTGACGAGGGCTGACCTCGCCGAAGTGCAGGTGCGGTGATAACCGCGAGGTGCCTGGGATGGCGGGGTAGTCGCGGTCGGTGTGATAGCGGGGGAGTGCGTCGGTGACGAAGCGATCCAGCCGCCGCGCCGCCTCCTCGCCCGGGGTCCACGCCTCCCGCAACCCGGTGTCCCAGGGGATGCGTGGCAGCAGGCCGAGGGCCCCCAGGGGTTCGCTCCAGGGGCGTGCCAGCGGCCCTTGCAGGTCGGGTACGGCTAGCGGGGCCTCCGGTTCCCCCAGGCGTCGCAATGCCCGCCAGAACGGCGTGAACACCCGGTAGTCGCTGCCCTGTCCGGTGCGGACGGTCCACGGCTCGTGGAGCAGATCGGCCTTATGGCTGTGCACGTCGACGCCTGCGTCACGCAACGCCTGCTTGACGTGCCGGTCACGCCGGATAAGCGGTGGGTCATACAGGCGGTTCCAGCGCACACCCTCCGCCCCGGTCTCGTGGATCACTCCACGGAGCGTCTCCAGCGCCGGGCCCCTGCGGATGATCAGCGCCAGGCCGTGACGCCCCAGGGAGGCATCCAGCGCCGCCAGGGCGTGGTGGAGCCACCACCGCCCGGCGCCGCCTTGCCGGTCTTTGGCCTCCGGATCGTGGATGTAGATGGGGCAGACCGCGCCGTCGCGGGCCGCTGCCACGAGGGCGGGGTTGTCCGCCAGGCGCAGGTCGCGCCGGAACCAGACCAGGGTCAGCATCCGGATCGCAGCAGGGTCCGAATGGCGCCGATGCCCGCGGACTCGGCCTCCGGCAGCGCGTGGGCGCCGGCACGCTCCACGGCGGGGCGCCGCTGCGCAGCGACTGCACCGGCCACCGCCACCGGGCAGGGTGCGGCAGCGACCAGCTCCTGCAGAGATTCCTCTATGTTCGCGGCGTGGCCGCCCTCATCGAACAGGAAAATGCCCCGGGCGTCGGCGCGTCGCGCCACGTGGGGGATGGGCCGCAGTGGCATGTCCCCGCCGAGCAGCACGATCCGGTAATCATAGGCGGTGGCCTCGAGGCAGAACAGCAGCAGTGCCGTCTCGGTACATTCGCCGGGCAGCCCTGCGGCGACCAGTCGTGGACCGCGGGCCCGGGCCCCCTGGTGGTGCAGGCGGGCCCCGAGCTTGTTGCGCATGAATGCGTGAAAGAAATGCGCCTCGGCGGCGGCCTCGCCTTCCGGGCTGTCCGCAGGGGCGCGGAAGTCCTCCGCCAGCGGCCGTACCAGCTCCCGGGTCACCAAGTGCACGGGGTACAGCGAGAGGGCCTCGCTGTATGCCGTCTCTAGGGCCGCCGTGTCGAAACGGGCCACCGCCTGCAGCATGCGCTCTCGGAAGCCTTGCCACGGCTCGCTCGCGGAGCGCCCCTCGGGCGTTGCGGCGGCCGTGGCGATCTCGTCATCGAGCAGCCGCCGTGTTTGGCCGATGGGGATGCCCTGGTCCAGCAGGGAGAGGACCTGGCGGATGCGCTCGATATCGGCCTCGGCGTACAGGCGGTGACCCTTAGGCGTACGTTTCGGCCGGATCAGGCCGTAGCGGCGCTCCCACGCCCTCAGGGTCACCGGGTTGACGCCGGTGAGCGAGGCGACCGTTCGGATCGGGTAGAGCCCCTCCGTGCCGGGTTCCCCCGGGGCCTCCCGTGGATCGGATTCCGGCATGCGTTTCTATGCTCCTTCGCTGGCCCCCAGGAGTGTACAATAATATTGTACAACACTGGCGGCGCTACGGGGACTGCGATGACAGCCACGATGACAGAGGGCCCGGACGGCCGTCTCGCCCTGATCACGGGGGCGAGTAGCGGTATCGGTGCCGCCCTGGCCCTCGCCCTCGTCCGGCGGGGCTGGCGGGTGATTATCGCCGCGCGCCGGCGCGAGGTGCTCGACGAGCTCGCCGCCCGGGCCCCGGATGCGCTGATCCCCCGCGTGCTGGATGTCACCGACCCTTCCGCCTTCACGGAAACGGTGGCGGCGTTGGAGGCGGAGCACGGCGAGCTCGACACCGTGGTCCTGAATGCCGGCGACTACGAGCCGGGGGGGCTGGACGCCCTGGAACCCGCGATGTTCGAGCGCATCATGCGGGTGAATTATCTGGGGGTGGTGCACGGCCTCGCCGCATGCCTGCCGCCAATGCGCCGGCGATGCCGCGGCCAGATCCTGGTCACCGCCAGCCTGTCGGCCTATCGTGGCTTGCCCGGCGCGGCCGCCTACGGCGCGAGTAAGGCGGCGGTGCTCAATCTCGCGGAATCCCTCCGCCCGGAGGCCGAGGCCGCCGGCGTCACCCTCCGGGTGATCAACCCGGGATTCGTCAAGAGCCGGCTTACCGACAAGAATGACTTTCACATGCCGCAGCTCCTCACCCCCGAGGTGGCGGCCGCCCGCATCCTCCGGGCTATCGACGGCGGTGGGTTTGAGATCGCCTTCCCGTGGAGACTGACCTGGACGCTCAAGCTCCTGCGTTTGCTTCCGTACCGGCTGTACTTCGCGCTGACCCGCCGGTTGCTCCGATGAGCCCAGCCCACCGCTACGCCGCCTTCTTCGCCACCCTGGAAGTAGCCGATCTCCGGCGCCTTGAGGACGTCCTCTCTCCGGAAGTGCGTTTCGTGGATCCGTTCAATGACGTCCGCGGCGTGGCTGCTGTGCGTGCGGTCTTCGAGCATATGTTCGCGGTCGCCGACGAGGCCCGTTTCGAGGTGCTCGAGGTGCTCGAGGGTGAGGCCGTGTCCTATCTGCGCTGGCGGCTGCACCTGCGTTTGCGCGGCGAACGTCCCGGCACCGCCCCCATCGAGGGTGTCTCCCGGGTGGTGTTCGACCCCGATGGACGGGTGCAGGAGCATGTGGATTACTGGGATGCCGCGGCGGGGCTGTATGGTCGGTTCCCCGTGATCGGCGGCCTGATGGGATGGCTGCGCCGGCGGATCGCCAAGGCGGCTCGATGCCATCGCTGAATGCCCCTCAACCGGTCCGGGGCGGGATGGGCACCACTGTCGGCATGTCGCCGGGCTCGACCGCCTCCCGAAGGCGGGCCTGAACCTCCCGATCTACCGGGAAGCGCCACACGAGCATGGTGGCGGCGATCTTGAAGGGGATGGGGAGCGCCCCGTAGAACAACGCCAGCGCGAAGGTGTCGCCCGCCTCGGGCCCCTCCGCGGAAAAGCCCAGTAGCTCCAGCAGCGGGAAGGCGATCCCCACCGCGGCCGCCAGTGCCAACTTGGTGGCCATGTTCCAGAGCCCGAAGTACAAGCCGGTGCGGCGGTCGCCGCCGCGACTGGTGTCCAGATCCACCAGGTCCGCCTGCATCGCCGCGGGCAGTGCCATATCCACGGCCACGCTCACCCCGGAGAGCGCACAGATCACGCCAAAAGCCACCACGTCCCCCGGCCCGAGGAACGGGACCCAGGCGAACACCGCGGAGGCCCAGATCATGGAGATGGCCCAGCTTCGATGCTTGCCCAGCCGCCGTGACAGCCACAGCCAGCCGGGCAGGGCGACGATGCCGCATACGAAGTAGATCACCAACAGTGCCCCCGTGGCCGCGGGGGCATCGAGGACGTGGGCGACAAAGAGCAGGAACAGCGAGGCCGGCAGGCCGTTGGCGAGGCCGTTGAGCACATAGGCGGCGAGCAGGCGGCGGAACGGTCGGTTGCCCCTTAGCAACTGCCATCCCTGCCGCCAGCCGGAAGGGTGCCGGGGCCCGGACGGCGGTTCGGGCACGGTGACCAGGGTCACCACCAGGCACAGCGGCAACAGGGCGGTCAGTACCACGGCCAGACCGGCCAGGGATGCGGCGTCGGCGCGGCCGCCGCCTACCGCGGCGGGCCAGGCGATGGCGATGAGGGTGCCCGCCAGCATGAACCCCTCGCGGCTCGCAGTGATGCCGGAGCGTTCGTCATAGTCGGTGGACAGCTCCGCCCCCCAGGCGGTGTAGGGCAGGGATACGAGAGTCCAGCCGAGATAGGCCGCCAGGGCCCAGGCGAGCAGCCAGGGCAGCGCCACCTCCGGCGGGGGGTGGAAAAGCTGCCAGGCGCTGACCAGCAGCAGCGGCGCACCGGCGACGATCAGCGGGCGGCGGCGACCCCAGGGGGTGCGCAGCCGGTCGCCGAGGACGCCGATCAGGGGGTCGGTGATCATGTCCCAAAGCCGCGCCGCCAGCAGCGCCGCCCCCACCGCGGCCAAGCCAAGGCGCTCGCCGTAGACGCCGGGCAGGAAGACATACATGGGTATGCCCAGCACCGCTAGTGGCAGTGCGGGGAGCCCGTAGAGCAGGCGCACCCGTCGAGACGCCCTCGTCATGCGGGGGGCCGTTGCAGAATCAGGCGCTGGAGATCCACCCGACCGATACGGAAGCCGGCCTCGCAGTAGGCCAGGTAGTAGCGCCACATGCGGCGGAAGCGCCGGTCGAAGCCCTGCGCCCGGACCGTGTCCTCCTGGGCCCGGAAGCGTCGGTGCCAGCGTGCCAGGGTCTCGGCGTAGTGATCGCCGAGGCCGTCGCAGGCGAGCACCCGCAGCCCGGCGGTCTCCGCCTCGGTGAGCAGCCGCTCCCGGGTCGGCAGCATGCCGCCGGGAAAGATATAGCGCTGGATGAAGTCCGGGTTGCGCCGGTACGCGGCGAAGTGATCGCCATCGATGGTGATGCTGTGCAGGCCGATCCGGCCGCCGGGGCGCACGTGGCGGGCGAGTGCAGCGAAGTAGCGCGGCCAGTAGGCCTCGCCCACCGCCTCGAGCATCTCGATGGAGACGACGTGGTCGAAGCAACCCTCCAGGTCGCGGTAGTCCTGAAGGCGTAGCGTCACCCGTTGTTCCAGCCCCGCCGCCGCCACCGCCTCCCGTGCCCAGGCGAGTTGTTCGGCGGACAGGGTGATCCCGGTGACATGAAATCCGCGCTCGGCGGCGCGCAGTGCGAAACCGCCCCAGCCGCAGCCGATCTCGAGGATGTGGGCGCCCGGGCCGGCGTCGAGGCCATCGATGAGGGCGTCGTACTTGGCCCGCTGCGCCTCTGCCAGGGGCTGCCCGGGATGAGTGAACAGCGCCGCCGAGTAGGTCATGGTCTCGTCGAGCCAGAGCCGGTAGAAGTCGTTGCCGAGGTCGTAATGCGCGGCGATGTTGCGGCGGCTGCCGCGCAGGGTATTGCGGTTGCGCCAGCGGTGCACGGTGAGCTCGGCGGCGGTCAGCAGGCGCGCCTCGCGCTGGCCGAAGGCGGCCTCATTGTCCGCCATCACCGACAGTAGCGCGGCCAGGTCCGGGCTGTCCCAGTCCCCCGCCATGTAGCCCTCGGCGAAGCCCTCCGCGCCGCGGGCGGCACAGCGCAGCAGAAGCCGCCCCGGGGCCCGGAGGTGGAGCGCTCCCTCGCCACCGGCCTCGGCCCCGACGATCCGGAACCCCCGGCCATCGGGAAGGGTCCCGCTGAGGGTGCCGCAGCGTAGGCGCTGCAGATGGCCGAGGAGTCGGGCCGCCGCAAAGGGGGTGTCGGGTGGCAGCCGACGCAGGGACTCGGTGGTTGTGCTCATCGCGTAACCTCCTCGGCCGGTGGTTCGGGACGGCGATGAAGCCGTCCGCCACGGGCCCAAATCTTCAGTGCCTGCCAATGGATGGCCGTGAGGACCTTGACGGTCATTAGCGGCATCGCCGCCACCACCCGGAGCAGTGCCGCGTCGGTGGCGGGACGGCGGTAACCGCGTTCGGTCGCTACCAGGGTGGCCGGCCCGTCCGGGTCGCGGTGGTAGGTGATGACGGTGGAGCTGCGTTCCCCCGGTGGCTCGATGCGGAAGCGGTATTGGCCCGCGACCGGCAGGAATGGGGAGACGTGGAACACCTTGGCATGGCGGTCGCGCACCGGTGTCCGCAGCGGCCGCCCCTCGTCGTGGAGCAGGTAGCAGTGGCGATCCCCGAAGGTGTTGTGGACCTCGGCGATCACCGCTACCAGCGTGCCGTCGCTGCGGTGGCAGAACCACAGCGAGAGGGGGTTGAAGACATAGCCCAGCACGCGGGGGTAGCACAGCAGCCGTATCGTGCCACCGCCCAGCCGGATCCCGCTGCCGGCCAGCACGGATTCCACCCAATCCCGCCATGAGCCTCCGTCCGCGGGCCCGTGGTCGCGGTCGTACAACGCGACCAGGTTGAACCGATTATGGGAGAACCAGCGTCGTCGGGCCGCGGCCTCGTCGAGTCGATCGATGTCGGCGAGCACCGTGAAGGTGCGATAGCGGAAGCGATAGGCGGGCGCGGCCAGTCGCCGGTGCACGAGCGCGCCGGTATACAGGGCGAGGTCGCTCATGCGCGCCCCCGCGTGGGCGCTGCTGCCGCCTCCCAGGGAGGGGCGCAACCGAGGCGGCGGGCCACGGCCACAGCGGAGGCCAGGGCGTCCTCATGGAAGCCATAACCGAAGTAACTGCCGCACCACCAGATACCTCGACGCCCCTGAATCCGCGGCAGCAGGCGCTGGGCGCGCATGGCCCCAGCGCTGAAGACGGGATGGTCGTACTGCATGCGCCGAATCACCTTGGTGGGCTCGGGTCGGCGGAGCGGATTGAGGCTGACAAAGAGCTGCTCGCTCGTGGCCGGCCGTTGCAGGCGGTTCATCCAATAGGTCACCGAAACGGGACGGGAGCCGTCCGCCGCGCGCTCGGTGAGGTGATTCCACGAGGACCACACGCTGCGCCGTCGGGGCATCAGGCCTGGATCCCGGTGCAGCCACGCCTCGTTGCGCTGATAGCGGAAGGCGGAGAGCAGGGTGCGCTCCCAGTGGGTCGGTGCCTCCAGCATGGCCAGGGCCCGGTCGGCATGGGCAGCGATCACCACGGTGTCGTACCGGCCGAGCTCGCCGTCGTCACCGAAAAGCCGCACGCCGTGGCCCGCGCTGCAGACCCTGCGCACCGGGGTGGCCGTGTGGACCCGACCCAGGCCGGCGCGCATCCGCTCGATGTACTGCCGGGAGCCCCCGGTGACGGTGCGCCACAGCGGCCGGCCGGATAGCTGGATCAGGCCATGATTTTGGAAGAAGCGCAACAGGCTTCGGGCCGGAAAGGCCAGCATCTCATCGGGGGGGCAGGACCAGATCGCCGCGCTCATGGGCAGGAGGTAATAGCGCCGGAATGCCTCGCCGAGCCCCAGGCCCTCCAGGAATTCCCCGAGGGTCACGCCAGCGGTGGGCTCGCCCGCGGCCAGGGCCTGCTCGGCGGCACGATTGAAGCGCAGGATGTCCCCCGCCATGCGCCAGAAGGTGGGGCGCACCAGATTGCGTCGCTGGGCGAACAGGGTGGCGAGCCCGTCGCCGGCATACTCCAGGTCCAGGTCCGCGGCGGAGAAGCTAAAGGACATGTCCGATGGCTGAGTGGCGACGCCGAGCTCATCGAATAGCCCGGTGAGGTGGGGGTAGTTGCGCTCGTTGTACACGATAAAGCCGGTGTCGACGGCGACACGGCCGTCGCTCACGTCGCAATCGACGGTATGGGAATGGCCACCCAGTCGCTCTTCGGCCTCGAACAGCGTGACCCGGTGTTGCCGTGCGAGCAGCCACGCCGCCCCCAGCCCCGCAATGCCACCGCCGACGACCGCAATCCGTTTCTCGCGCATTCCGCGTTACCTGTCCATTAATGGTACAGGTATTGTACAGGATAAATCGGGGTGAACGGCACAAAAAAACGGGGCGCCCGGTGAAGGGCCACCCCGCAATGCTTGAACTACCCGCAAGTCGCGAGATCCGTCGCGACGGGGAGACTCTACCCCACGGAATCACGAATCGCAACCGTTCGCATTTATATTGTATGCCTTCGGTGTCGCCTCCCTTCCCGCTATCATGGTAAGAATCACGACGGAATCCTGAGTGAGGGGAAGACATGCACAATGCGTGCTCCGAGTTTCGTGCCCTGCGCGTCGCGGTGCTGACCATCTCCGATACCCGCGGCATCGACGAGGACCGCTCCGGCGCGCTGCTCTGGGAATTGGTGGCGACCTCGGGGCACGAGCCGGCGTACCGTGAGATCGTCCCGGATGATCGCTACCGGATACGGGCGGTGCTTTCCGGCTGGATCGCCGATGCCGACGTGCAGGCGGTGCTCACTACGGGGGGGACGGGCTTTACCGAGCGGGACGGCACCCCGGAGGCAGTGCGGCCCCTGCTTGATGTGGAGGTCGAGGGATTTGGCGAGATGTTTCGCCGTCTCTCCGCCGACGAAATCGGTACCTCGACCATACAGTCCCGGACGCTGGCGGGATTCGCGAATCGCACCTTCATCGCCTGTCTGCCGGGTTCGACGGGCGCCTGCCGCACCGCTTGGGAGGGTATCCTCGCCACCCAGCTCGATGTGCGTCACCGTCCGTGCAATCTCGCCGAGCTGGTGGTCTTCGGCAGCCATGCCGGGGGCGGCGCATGAGTCGCCGACCCCGGGGTGAGACCCGGCGGGCGATCGTGGATAGCGCCCAGCGGCTGATGCAGCGACGCGGGTTTCACGGCTTCAGTTACCACCACGTGGCGGAGATCCTCGGTGTCCGTACGGCCGCGATCCATTACCACTTCCCCACCAAGGCGGATCTGGGTGTGGCGGTCATCCGCCGGTTCCGCGAGGATTTCCGCTGGTGGTGGCGTCAGCAGCTCGGCCGTGACGCGGGCGCGGCGGAGCGGTTGGAGGCCTATTTTGCGTTGGACGGGCACTATGCGCAGGATGACCGGGTGTGTCCGCTCGGCGTCGTCGGCGTGGAGCGGGCGGGGCTGCCGGTTCCCGTGTGCCGGGAGGCTGCCGCTTTGCTGGAGGAGGTCACCGGATTCCTTCAGGAGACCCTGGAGGCGGGACGGCGTGAGGGCACGATGACGATCCCGGGGGATGCCACCGCGGTGGCCCGGCAGGTGCTGGCCGCCACCCAGGGCGGGCTCCAACTCGCCCGGCTGGCGGGGGACGACGCCTACCGGTCGGTACTCGACGGGTTGCGCCAGACCCTGGGCATGGCCGACGTCGAGGCGCCCACGCGGATGGTGGGCTAGACAGCGCGCGGACCCGCCAGGGGGGCGGCAACCGGGCCGAGGGGGGGACTATGGCGGATGAGCGGCTCACCGAGCTCATCGAGGCGAGCCTGTCCGCGGATAGCGTGGAGGCGCTCCACGATCTCTGTGACCGGGCGGCGCGGCTCTACGGCTTTGATCACTTCATCTACGGGGCCCGTTTCCCCAGCTCCCTGACCCGGCCGTTCGTGATGGTGATCAGCGGCCACCCGGATGAGTGGCGGGAGCGCTATCAGCGCCACGGCTATATCGCCCTGGACCCGGCGGTGCAGCACTCGGTCAGCCATACCCGGCCGGCGCGCTGGAGCGAGTTCCTCGCGGCCCCGGACACCCCCAGCGCCTCTGCGGAGGTGCTCTTCGAGGCCGCGGAGTTCGGCCTGGCCAGCGGCCTGTGTCTGCCGGTGCGCGGTAGTCGCGGCGAGGTGGGGTTGTTGAGCTTCTCCAGTGAGCGACGGGGCTCGGTGGCCGAGCGCGATTTCATCGCCGCCCAGCCGGAGCTGTTCCTATTCTCCAGCTATATCCATGAGGCGGTCTGTCGGTTGCTCCAGCAGGGTGACCTGCCGTATCGACCGGCCCAGCTGACCCGCCGGGAGCGCGAGTGCCTGCTGTGGGCGGCGGAGGGCAAGACTGCCTGGGAGACCGCCGCAATTCTCGGCATCAGCGAGCGCACCGTGGTGTTCCATCTCAACAACGCCGCCCACAAGCTTGAGGTCAGTTCCCGCCAGCAGGCGGTGGCCCGCGCCGTGGCCCAGGGGCTGATCGCTCCAGAGCTCTCGTGAGTCCCCGTCGCCGGCGATTGCCGGGAGCAACCTGTCAGATCTGACAGTTATCCCGCCGGCCCACAGGTCGTTGAATAGTCCCGGAGCCCATAACGAAAGAGAGGCACCGGGTCATGCAGTCACAGATCCTCGTAGGCCGGCCTTCCGAGCCGGTTTTTCCGCCGCCCGCCCTGGATGGCTTGTACCGTTTCCGCCATCGTGTCTTCCACCAGCGCCTGGGCTGGGAGGTCTCGAGCGCGCGTGGCCGGGAGATGGACGAGTACGACGATCTCGATCCCGTCTACATCGCTTACCGGCGCGGCGCCGAGGAGGTCATCGGGACATTCCGGCTGTTGCCCACCACCGGTCCCTATATGCTTCGTGACGTCTTCCCGCAGCTGCTGCGCGGTGAGCCCCTCCCCTGCGCCAGCGATGTCTGGGAGCTCTCGCGCTTCGCGGTGGAGCCGGAGGACCCCTCGGCGAGGGTGCAGGCGAGCTGCTCGGCGACCACCCTTTCGCTGATGCAGGCCTGCTATCGCTATGGCGTCGACAACGGCATCCGCGAGTACGTGATGGCCACCAGCGTCGCCGTCGAGCGCATGCTCCGGGGGCTGGGGCTGAACCTGGTGCGCTTCGGCGACGGGAAGGCGGTTCGAATCGGCCGGGTGCTCTCGGTGGCCTGCCGCCTGAGCATTGACGATGCCCTCGGTCGGGCCCTCGGCGTGAGGGGGCCCGACGTCGCCGAGGGCGAGGTTCGGAAGGAGGTGGCATGAAGCTCCTGATCGTGGATCTCCGCCGCCGTCCCCAGCCGTTGACCGAGGCCCTGACCGCCTCACCGTTATGGCGGGTCGTCCAGTGTCGGGACCTGCCCGACGCGGAGGCGGCGCTGGCAGTGACGGCGTTCGACTACGTGCTCGTCGACGCGGACGACGAGGCCACCCTCGCGGCCGCCAATCACCGGCTGCGGACGCTGGCGAATGGTGGTCCGTCGCGGGTGGTCGGCATGCCCGCCGGCTCAGTGGTCGAGCTGCCGGTGGGCGATGGCGGTGCCCGCTACGGTTGCCGTAGCGGTGCTGCCCCGGAACGAACGCGAGGGGACAACCCATGGGTCTTCGAGTACCACGCGCCATGTCGCAACACCGGGTGAATCGGGCCGAGGGCGTCGCGTCCCCGCCAAGGGGAGTCCATCGGGTGTTGCTGGACGATCGGGGCCGGGTGGAGGCGCTGCTGGCCGAGCCACCCCGCGCGCTACAGGGGCTGGCGCCCGGGGAGCGGATCGATGCCTGGCTCATCGACGTGGCGCTGCCATCGCGGCCGCTCTCCGGATGCTTGCCATCCCTGCGCAGCGGCTGCTCCGCGGTCTATCTGACGCTTTGCTGTGTGGCCGATCCGAGCCACCGCTTCGCCGCGCGGGTGATCCCGCTGGCCGGCGGGGCGATGGCACTTGAGCTGGAGCCGGATCCGCAGGGCGGCGGTGCCTCATCGAAGCCCCGACTCGATCGGGCCGATTTCATCGCGGGCCTGGAGGCCGCGGCGGCTTCCGGGGACCCGGTGGCGGTCGGCTGCGTCGACATCGACCGGCTGCGGCAGATCAACCTCGGCTATGGTCACGGCTGCGGCGACATGGTCGTCGCGGAAGTCGGGCGCCGGCTCGTCGAGCTGGCCGGCGATGAAGATCTTGTGGCGAGGCTCGGTGGCGACGAATTCGGCGTCCTGCTCCGGGGGCCGGCGACGCTGGAGCGCGCCGAGGCGATGGCCGAGTCCCTGGATCAGACCATGCGACGCCCCATTATCTGTCAAGGCGAAGAACTGGTGGTCACCGTCTCCGCGGGCTTCTCCGCGCCGTGTGTACCCCGTGCCCCGGAGGCGCCCCTCGCGGCGGCGGAGGCGGCGTTGCAGCGCGCCCGCGGGCTGGGGCGTTCCTGGATACTGTTCGAGCACGATGGGGCGGATTCGCCGGATCCGCGCTCGGCGCGGGCCGTGGCGCTGGAGCTCGGCCTCCATCGGGCCCTTGCCGCCGACGAGTTCAGCCTCCTCTATCAGCCCATTATCGATCTGGACAGCGGTGCCCTGGTTGGGGTGGAGGCGCTGCTGCGCTGGAGCTGGGACCAGAACGACAACATCCCGCCGGATCAGTTCGTGCCGGTGCTCGAGGACACGGGCCTGATCCGGCCGGTGGGGGCGTGGGTGCTTCGTCGCGCCTGCCAGGAGGTGGCCGCCGCGGGCGACGCGCCAGGGAGTGCCCCGGAGCTGTCGGTGAACGTCTCGGTGGAGCAGCTCTATGATCCGGCGTTCGTCGATACCGTCGCCGCGGCACTGCAGGATGCAGGTCTGGCCCCCGAGCGGCTGACCCTGGAGCTCACCGAGCACCGGCTCATCGGCCATAGTGCCGCGGTGGGGGAGACCCTCGCCCGGCTGCGTCGACTGGGCGTGAGCCTGGCCATCGACGACTTCGGCACCGGCTATTCCTCGCTGGCCTATTTGCGCGAGCTGCCGGTGCAGGCACTGAAGGTGGATCGTAGCTTCGTCCAGGGCCTGTGGCAGGACGAGGCGGGCCCCATCATCATGCACTCCATCGTGTCCATGGCCAGGGAGTTGGGCCTGTTGGTGGTGGTGGAGGGGATCGAGTCCACTGAGGAGGCGCGCTTTCTCGAGCGCTGGCCGGGCCTGCTCGCCCAAGGGTATCTCTATGGTCGTCCGGCGCCCATGGCGGAGCTCGTCACCCGCTAGGGGCGGCGGCGCGGCTGCAAACCCCGGCCGGCTGTTGTAAAGTGCCCGACTTTACGACAGCCGGTTGGGTTTGCTGATGGCGGATTTCCGGATCGCCCCCTCCATCCTATCCGCGGACTTCGCGCGCCTCGGCGAAGAGGTGGATGCCGTGCTCGCCGCCGGCGCCGATATGGTCCATTTCGACGTGATGGACAACCATTACGTGCCGAACCTCAGCTTCGGTCCGGTGGTCTGCCAGGCGCTGCGGGACCATGGCGTTACCGCCCCCATCGACGTCCACCTAATGGTCAAGCCGGTGGACCGCCTCATCCCCGAGTTCGCCGCCGCCGGTGCGAGTTGGATCACCTTCCACCCGGAGGCGAGCGAGCACGTTGACCGCACTCTGCAGCTGATTCGCGATCAGGGCTGCCGCGCGGGGCTGGTGTTCAATCCGGCCACTCCGTTGGAGTGCCTGCCCTGGGTGATCGACAAGGTGGACATGGTCCTGATCATGTCCGTGAATCCCGGTTTCGGCGGTCAGGCGTTCATCCCCCGTGCCCTGGACAAGCTGCGTGCTGCGCGCCGGATCATCGACGACAGCGGGCGTGACGTGCGCCTGGAGATCGATGGCGGGATTAAGGCGGGCAATATCGCCGAGGCCGCACAGGCCGGGGCGGATACCTTCGTTGCCGGGTCGGCGATCTTCGGCGCGGCGGACTACCGCGCCGCGATCGACGAGATGCGCGCGCGTCTCGCCGAGGTGGCGTGATGGGGCTCGCACGTCCGTCCGCGGTCTTCTTCGACCTCGACGGGACTCTCGTAGACAGTGCCCCGGATATCGCTACCGCCGTGGACCGGCTGCTCATCGAGCTGGGGCGAGAGCCGGTGGGCGAGGATCAGGTGCGCCATTGGATCGGCAATGGTGCCCGCCGACTGGTGGCCCGGGCGCTGGCCGGCCAGCGGGAGATCACCGAGGAGCCACCGGGGACCGGCGAGGCCCTGGCACGGTTCCTGGTGCTTTACCGCGAGCACCTCGTGGAGCGTACCACCGTCTATCCGGGGGTGCGGACGATGCTGGCGGCGCTGGCGCAGGCGGGTCTGGCCATGGCCGTGATCACCAACAAGCCAGAGGGCCTGGCCCGCGCACTGCTCGAGGAGATCGGGCTGGCCCGGTACTTCGGCGTGATCCTGGGCGGTGACAGCCTGCCCGTGAAGAAGCCGGATCCGCAGCCACTGGCCCATGCCGCCGGTCTCCTGGGGGTGGCACTCACGGACTGCTTGCTGGTGGGCGACTCCGATGCCGATCTGCAGGCGGCGCGGGCCGCGCGGATCCCCATGGTGTGCGTGCCCTATGGCTACCGGGACGGTGATGATATCCTCTTCTCCGGCCCGGCGGCGGTAGTGCAGCGTCTTGATGAGCTCCCGCCGCTGATCGGGATTCGAGACACCGGGGAGACACCGCGGCCCGCTCATGGCAATGCGCAGCGATAACAGGATCGACCCTCACCGCCGGCCCGTGCCGGGCGGGGCGGTACTGCGCGTGTCGGGGATCGGGCCGACGGTGAACGCGGCAGCGGGGCAATGGCATCGATGGCGAGGGTGGCGCGTGGTCCCGTCGATACCCTCGTTCCCCGAAGTCCGCAGATCCGGTGATGATCATGGAGCCGAACCGATTCCAGCGCCTGGCCCGCTCGGGCTGTAACCGAATCCCCGTTGTCCGCGAGGTCCTCGCCGACCTCGACACGCCCCTGTCCACCTATCTCAAGCTCGCCCGTGGCCCCGGGAGCTACCTCTTCGAGTCCGTGCAGGGCGGTGAGAAGTGGGGACGCTATTCGATCATCGGGCTGCCGGCCCGGGTGCAACACCGTTTCTCCGGCACACGGCTGGAGACCCGCGTCGATGGCGAGATCACGGACACCGCGGAGGTGCGTGACCCCCTCGCTTGGGTAGAGCGCGAGCATGCCCGGGTCAGCGCGGCCCCACCGCCGGAGTTCCCGCACATGCCCCGCTTCCTCGGCGGGTTGGTGGGGTACTTCGGCTACGATACGGTCCGCCATATCGAGCCGCGGTTGGGGCCCTGCCCGAATCCCGATCCGCTGGGGGTGCCGGATATCGCCCTGCTGGTCTCCGAGGAAGTCCTGGTCTTCGACAACCTGGCCGGCCGGCTGTATCTGGTGGTCAACGTGGACCCGGACGAGCCCGCGGCCCTGGAGGGCGCTGAGGCCCGGCTCGATGAGCTCAGCGAGCGGCTGCGTGCCAGTGAGCCGGGGTATCGTACCGGCCAGCCGCCCCGGGTGCTCGTCGAGGAGGACTTCACCTCCAATTTCACGCAGGTGGAATTCGAGGCGGCGGTGGAGCGGATCCGTGAGTACATCGTCGCCGGCGATTGCATGCAGGTGGTGCCCTCGCAGCGCATGAGCGCCCCCTATCACGGTCGACCACTGGATCTCTACCGGGCACTTCGCTGCACCAACCCGTCGCCGTACATGTATTTCCTGGACCTGGGGGATTTCCAGGTGGCGGGCTCGTCGCCGGAGATCCTGGCCCGGGTGGAGGACGGCGAGGTCACGGTCCGGCCGCTGGCCGGTACCCGTCGGCGCGGCCGCACCGAGGCCGAGGATCGGGCCCTGGAGGCGGAGCTACTGGCGGATCCGAAGGAGCGTGCCGAGCACCTCATGCTCATCGACCTCGGACGCAACGACATCGGCCGCGTCTGCGAGACGGGTAGCGTGCGGGTCACCGACCAGATGGCCATCGAGCGTTATTCTCATGTCATGCACATCGTCTCCAATGTCAGCGGCCGGCTGCGCCCGGACCTAGGACCCATGGACGTGCTGCGGGCGACATTTCCGGCGGGCACCCTCTCCGGGGCGCCCAAGGTGCGGGCGATGGAGATCATCGACGAGGTCGAGACCGTTCGACGCGGGGTGTACTCCGGGGCGGTGGGTTACCTTTCCTGGTCAGGGAATATGGACACCGCCATCGCCATCCGCACGGCGGTGATCAAGGACGGCGCCGTACATGTACAGGCGGGCGCCGGTGTGGTGCATGATTCGGTGCCGCACCTGGAATGGGAGGAGACCCTGAATAAGGGGCGGGCGTTGTTTCGCGCCGTGGCCATGGCCGAGGCGGGACTGGACGGGTAGAGCCATGCTGCTGATGATCGACAACTACGACTCGTTTACCTGGAACCTGGTGCAGTACCTCGGGGAGCTGGGGGCGGACGTAGCGGTGCATCGCAATGACGCCGTTACGGTGGAAGACATCGAGGCCATGGCCCCGGAGCGCATCATCATCTCCCCCGGGCCGTGCACCCCCGACCAGGCGGGTATCTCGTTGGCGGTGGTGCGCCGCTTCGCCGGGCGTATCCCCCTGCTGGGGGTCTGCCTCGGGCATCAGGCCATCGGCCAGGCCTTCGGTGCCCGGGTGGTGCGCGCGAGCCGGGTGATGCACGGCAAGACCTCGATGATCCACCATCGCGGCCGCGGGGTCTTTGCCGGGTTGCCGCAGCCCATGGAGGCCACCCGCTATCACTCCCTGGTGCTGGAGCGCTCGAGCCTGCCGCCGTGCTTCGAGATCACGGCCTGGTCGGAGCACGAGGACGGCAGCATGGAGGAGATCATGGGCGTCCGGCACGTCAGCCTGGATGTCGAGGGGGTGCAGTTCCACCCGGAGTCCATACTCACTACGGCGGGGCACGACCTGCTCCGGAACTTCCTAGAGCGTCCCGCCCGGGCCGCATGAGCAAGGAGACAGGCATGGAGATCCAGCAGGCGATCCGGGCGGTCATGGACCGCCAAGACCTCTCCCACGACGAGATGACCACGGTCATGCGCCAGATCATGACCGGCGAGGCCACCAACGCCCAGATCGGCGGATTCCTCGTGGCGCTGCAGATGAAGGGCGAGGGCGTCACCGAGATCGCCGCCGCCGCCGGCGTCATGCGCGAGCTCGCCACCGGGGTTCCGGTGGAGGGCGGGGCCCTTGTGGACATCTGCGGCACCGGCGGTGACGCCGCCAATCTATTCAACGTCTCCACCGGCGCCATGTTCGTGCTGGCGGCTGCCGGGGGGCGGGTGGCTAAGCACGGCAACCGCTCGGTGTCCTCCTCCTCCGGCAGCGCTGACCTCCTCGAGGCCGCCGGTGCCAACCTCGACCTGAACCCCGAGCAGGTGGGTGAGTGCGTCGATCGCGTCGGCGTGGGTTTCATGTTCGCGCCACGCCACCACAGCGCCATGCGCCATGCGGTGGCCCCCCGCCGGGAGATGGCGGTGCGTACTATCTTCAACCTGCTCGGGCCCCTGACCAATCCGGCCGGCGCTCGGCGCCAGCTCCTCGGCGTGTTCGCCGACCACTGGGTCCGGCCCCTGGCCGAGGTGCTGCGGCGACTCGGAAGTGACCGGGTTATGGTGGTGCATTCCGAGGATGGCCTCGACGAGATCAGCATCGCGGCACCGACCCATGTCGCCGAGCTCGATGGCGACGAGATTCGCGAGTACACGCTGCGGCCGGAGGATTTCGGGTTTAACAGCGCGTCGCTGGATGCGGTGAAGGTCCATACCGCCGTGGAGAGCCTGGAGCTGATTCGCCGCGCCTACGCCGGTGAGGCCGGGCCGGCGGCGGACATGCTGGCCCTCAATGCCGGTGCAGCGATCTATTGTGCCGGCCTGGCGGGGGACGTGGTGGCCGGCGTCGAGCGGGCGCGGGAGGTCCTCGCCGAGGGTGCCGCCGCTCGCCGGCTCGACGAGTTCGTCCACTACACCAATCGGTTCTAGGGGGAGGCATGAGCGGGAACCAGCAGGAGGTGCCGGACATCCTCAAGCGCATCCTCGAGCGCAAGGCAGAGGTGGTGGCGCAGCGCAGTGAGCAGGTGGGTATGCACGCCTTCCGCAGTCGCCTCGAGCATGCGCCGCCGCCCCGGGGCTTCCGGGCGGCGCTGGCCCGCGCCGTCGAGGCCGGTGGTTGTGGCGTGATCGCCGAGATCAAGCGGGCCTCGCCGAGCAGGGGGGTGATCCGGGACCCCTTCGATCCCGTGGCCATCGCGCAAAGCTACGAGCGGGGCGGGGCGACGTGCCTGTCCGTACTCACCGACGAGGATTTCTTCCAGGGTGCTGATCGCTACCTTGAACAGGCGCGGCAGGCCACTGCGCTGCCGGTGCTGCGCAAGGACTTCATCATCGACCCCTATCAGGTCTACGAGGCGCGGGCGCTCGGCGCCGACTGCGTGCTGCTGATCGCCGCGGCCTTGGGTGACAGTCGCCTGGCCGAGCTCCATGCCCTGGCCGGGGAGTTGGGTATGGACGCGCTGGTGGAGGTCCATACCGCGGCGGAGATGGAGCGGGCGCTGCGCCTCGGGCCGTCCCTGGTGGGGGTCAACAACCGTGACCTCCACAGCTTCGAGACGGATATCGCGACCACCATCGAGCTGTGCGGGCAGGTGCCGGCGGGGGTGACCCTGGTCACGGAGAGCGGCATCCACACCCGCGAAGAGGTCGCCTACATGCGCGAGCACGGGGTCCATGCCTTCCTGGTGGGAGAGGCGTTCATGCGGGTCGCCGAGCCCGGCGACAAGCTCGCCGAGCTCTTCGGCGGCGGCTGAGGCGTCAGCGCGTGTTGTGGATCACCATGGTCTTACCGCTGACTGCGATCAGGCCACGCTCCTCCAGGTCCTTGAGCACGCGGCCCACCATTTCCCGGGAGCAGCCCACGATTCGGCCGAGCTCCTGACGGGTGATGCGGATCTGCATACCGTCGGGGTGGGTGAGGGCGTCTGGTTCATGGGCGAGGTCCAGCAGCGTGCGGGCGATCCGGCCGGTGACGTCCAGGAACGCGAGGTCGTGCACCTTGGTGCTCGTGCGACGGAGGCGATCCGCCATCTGTCCGGCGAGCAGCACCAGCAGCTGCGGGTCCTCCTCCGCGGCCTGGCGGAAGCGGGCATAGCTGATCTCGGCGAGCTCGCAGTGGGTGCGGGTGCGTACCCATGCGCTGCGGGTCGTGGATTCCCCGAACAACCCCATCTCGCCGAAGAAGTCTCCGGCATTGAGGTAGGCGAGGACGAGCTCGTGGCCGCTGTCGTCGTCCATCAGGACGCTGACCGAGCCCTCGATGATGAAATACAGTGCGTCCGCCTGGTCGCCCGCGTAGATGACCACGGTCTTCGGCGGATAGCGCCTTCGATGGCAGTGCGCGAGCAGATTCTGCACGGGGACCTGGGTATCCTTGATGGCCTTTACCATGCCGCTGCGACCCGGTTGTTGTGATAGTGCGAAAGCACCATAAGCGATGTGTAGATCATTGTGAATAAGTTCGCAAGTGTGATGGAAATATTTGCACCGGTTCCTATCTTAACGCGTTTGGAAAGGTTATACTAAAAGATTACCCGAAAAGGTTGTCGATTCGGTGACGCAGCGGTGCCGGGCGAGAGGGGTATAGGCATGGGCATGCAGGCGCGGGTGAGCTGGCTCGGCGGGATGGGCTTTCGCGGTGAGACTGGGAGCGGTCACGAGGTGATCATCGACGGTCCCCCCGATCTCGGCGGCGCCGATCGTGGCCCCCGGCCGATGGAGCTGATGCTGCTGAGCCTCGCCAGCTGCTCTGCGGTGGACGTGGTCCACATCCTCCAGCGCGGCCGCCATGAGGTCACCGATTGCCAGGTGGAGGTGCGTGGCGAGCGCGCCGACGACCCCCCCAAGGTGTTTACGCGTATCCATCTGCATTACCGCGTCGTCGGCCAGGGGCTGCGCGAGCCCGTCGTTGCCCGGGCGGTATCGCTGTCGGCGGAGAAATACTGTTCGGCATCATTGATGCTCGGCAAGGCAGCGGAGCTGAGCCATGGCTTCGAGGTCGTGGAGGGCTGATCCGTTGCGCCGCTGGGGGTTGAACCGGTCGTTCCATGGGGCCATGTGACTTGGTGGAAATATCGCAGGAGGGCGCGAATTTGGCGGAGGTAAAGCAGCGGGTGAAGCTCTACGGCTTCAACAACCTGACGAAGTCGCTGAGCTTCAACATCTATGATGTCTGCTATACCGATTCCCCGGAGCAGCGCCGGGAGTACATTGAGTACATCGATGAGGTGTATAACGCCGAGCGCCTCACGCAGATTCTCACCGGCGTTGCGGAGATCATCGGTGCCAACGTCCTCAACATCGCGCGGGAGGACTACGAGCCCCAGGGTGCCAGCGTCACCCTGCTGATCTCGGAGGAGGACGCCGACAGCGGGGACGGCACCTACGTGACCGCGCCGGCGGCCCCCGGGCCCCTGCCCGAGACTGTGCTTGGCCACCTCGACAAGAGCCACATCACCGTGCACACCTATCCCGAGAGCCATCCGCATCGGGGGGTGAGCACCTTTCGTGCGGACATTGACGTGGCCACCTGCGGGCTCATCTCACCGCTGAAGGCGCTCAATTACCTCATCCACTCCTTCGACTCGGACATCGTCACCATGGACTACCGGGTGCGGGGGTTTACCCGCGACGTGGAAGGGCGCAAGCACTTCATCGACCACGAGATCAACTCGATCCAGAATTACCTCGCCGAGGACACCCTGCGGCGCTATCACACCATCGATGTGAATGTCTTCCAGGAGAACATCTTCCACACCAAGATGCTGCTCAAGGACTGGAACATCGACGACTACCTGTTCGGTCAGAACTCCGCGAGCCTCAGCCCGGAGCGCCGCGAGGAGATCCGGCTGCAGCTGCGCCGGGAGATGAGCGAGATCTTCTCCGGGCGCAACCTCTCGCCAGACCAGGAGGTGTGAGCGCTCAGATCCGGTAGGTGCTCGCGGTCATGACCCGGGAGGTCAGCCGCATCAGCGCCTTCACGGGGCGGGGCAGCTCGTGGGCCCCTGCCTCGAGCGCCATCCCCGCGTGCTCCGCTTCATCGGCGCGCATCTGGGCCACGATGGCCCGGCTGCGCGCGTCCGCCTCCGGCAGCCGGCCGAGGTGGCCATCCAGGTGACGGACTACCTGTCGCTCGGTCTCCGCAAGAAAGCCGAGGCTCCAGCGGTCGCCGGCCATTCCCGCCGCCACGCCCAGTGCCAGGGAGCCCAGGTAGAAGGCGGGGTCGAGGAGGCTGGTGCGGCTGTCGAGTTCCCGCAGCCGGGTGCGGCACCAGACGAGGTGGTCATTCTCCTCGTCGGCGGCGCGACGCATGGCAGTGGCGATCTCCGGCCGGCGGGCCGTCAGTGACTGCCCCTGATAGAGGGCTTGGGCGCAGACCTCGCCACAGTGATTGACCCGCATCAGGCCGGCCGCGTGGTGGCGTTCAGCCTCCTCGAGGCCCGTATCGGCCACGCCGTCCGCGGGGTACGGGCGGCCGGTGGTGGGCGGGTTGCCGAGGACGGTACGCAGGGCCTGATCGAGGTGGCCGATGATCCGGTCGGCAGGGGTGTAATGACGTGCCTGCATGGGGTGCGCTCACATCGGTTGTCGCATTTCGATACCCCAGTGTACGGGGGGCCATCGCCGCCGTGGAGGGGTAGTTGACAGCCGGCGGCGTTATGTCGAGAATTCCGCGCCATTAGCACGGCCCTTGGGGCGTGCCATTGCGTATTCCGCGTGTTCGTATCAATGGCGGTTGCCGTACCGGTCGGCGTTGTGTACCATCGTCGGCCTTTCACGGGAAGCGACTGCTTCGGAGATCAGCCTCGATGAAGACCTTCAGCGCCAAACCGGCTGACGTCAAGCGCGACTGGTATGTGGTCGACGCCACCGACAAGACCCTGGGGCGGCTCGCCTCCGAGATCGCCTATCGGTTGCGCGGCAAGCACAAGCCCGAGTTCACGCCCCATGTGGACACCGGGGACTACATCGTGGTGGTCAATGCCGACAAGGTCGCGGTGACCGGTCGCAAGCGCCGTGATAAGAGCTATTTCCGCTTCACCGGCTATGTGGGTAACGGCAAGACCTTTACCTTCGAGGAGTTGCAGCAGCGCTCACCCGAGCGGGTGATCCAGCTAGCGGTCAAGGGCATGATGCCGAAGGGACCGCTTGGCCGGCAGATGCTGAAGAAACTCAAGATCTATGCCGGCTCGGAGCACAATCACCACGCGCAGCAGCCCCAGGCGCTGGAAGTGTGACCCTGCAGCGACGCTGAACAACGGAACGAATCGCGATGACAGCACAGCAGTACTACGGCACCGGACGACGCAAGACCTCTGCTGCACGGGTGTTCCTTCGCCCCGGCAACGGCAACATCACGGTCAACGGTCGCAGCCTGGATGAGTATTTCGGTCGCGAGACCGCCCGCATGATCGTGCGTCAGCCCCTGGAGCTGACCGAGACTTCCGATCAGTTCGACATCTATGTTACGGTCAGCGGCGGCGGTTCGACGGGGCAGGCCGGCGCGATTCGCCACGGGATTACCCGCGCGCTGACCCGCTACGACGAAGAACTCAAGCCAGGCCTTCGCCGTGCCGGATACGTTACGCGGGACGACCGTATGGTCGAGCGCAAGAAGATCGGCCTGCACAAGGCACGTCGGGCCACGCAGTTCTCCAAGCGCTAAGCGCGGCGGAAAACCGTTTATTGGGGGATCGTCTAGTGGTAGGACAGCGGACTCTGACTCCGTCAACCTAGGTTCGAATCCTAGTCCCCCAGCCAACGCAAACAAGGGGTTACGGCATTGCCGTAGCCCCTTGTTTTTTTGAATCCCCGTAATTGCTGGCCGGAGGCGCAACGGGTGTTAAGCTATCCGGGAGGAGAGCGTTTTGCCATCGCTCGGAGAGGCGAGGCCGAGATGTCAGAGCTGATTACCCCGGAGGAGTTCCCTCCCGCCGCAGGGCCGCTGGTGGACCGTTTCGCGCGCAGCAAGCATAAACTGCGTCTGTCGCTGACGGACCGCTGCAACTTCCGCTGTCACTACTGCATGCCCGAGGAGCCGGAGTGGCTGCCCAAGTCGGAGCTCCTGACCTTCGAGGAGCTGGAGCGTGTGGCGCGGCTGTTCATCCACCGCCTGGGGATAGACAGCATCCGCCTCACCGGCGGTGAACCCTTGGTGCGCCGTGGCGTCCCCGATTTCGTTGCGCGTCTCGATGCGCTGCGGGGGCTGGGGCTGCGTCGGATCTCGATGACCAGCAACGGCGTGCCGCTGCGGCGTCACGCGGCGGCCCTGGCCGCGGCCGGGCTGGATGACATCAATATCAGTATCGATTCACTCGATCCGGAGCGCTTCCGGCGGATGACCGGCGGCGGCGACCTGGCGGCGGTGCTCGAGGGCATCCGCGCGGCCCGGGATGCGGGGCTGGGGTTGAAGCTCAATGCCGTCGTCATCCGCGGGGATAACGAGGACGACGTCGTGCCACTCACCGAATGGGCCATGGGCGAGGGGATCTCCCTGCGCTTCATCGAGTTCATGCCGCTCGATGCCCGTGGCGGTTGGCAGCCCCAACGGGTGGTACCGGAGCGCGAGATCATCGAGCGCCTGGAGCAGCGCCACGCGGTGGAGCCCGTTCCCCGGACGCGGGAACCCGCCACCTATTACCGTGTGGATGATGCCTATCACCTCGGCGTGATCTCCACGGTTTCCAATCCCTTCTGCTCGACCTGCGACCGGGTACGGGTGACGGCCACCGGGGAGATCTACCCTTGCCTGTTCTCACCGGTAAATACCGATCTAAAGACCCCGCTGCGCGACGGCGCCGATGACGACGAGCTCGAACACGTGGCTAGGGGCGCGGTCTGGCGAAAGGGGCGCGGCTTCGTCGAGAGCGCGGGCTATGTCCAGCGCGCCATCACCATGCACGGACTGGGAGGCTGATGCCCATGGAGGTGGAGCTGCACGGAGTGCTCCGGGAAACGGTGGGTCGGGAGCGCCTCGCCATCGATATGCCGCCGGGCAGTCGTGTGACCGAGGTGCTGGATCGGCTGGAGGCGGAGGTACCCTCCCTCGGCCCGCACCTGCCGCGGGTGGCCTGTGCTGTGGAGGATGCGCTGGTGCCCCGCGCCACGGTTCTGCAGGGCGGGGAGACCCTGGTGCTCCTGCCACCGGTAAGCGGAGGCTGAGGGCGGCGCCATGACCTATCTCACCGATGCGCCTCTCGACCTGGCTTCGCTGCTCGGGGAGACCGACGACCCCCGTTGTGGGGCCCTGGTGGTGTTCGAGGGGGTCGTCCGCGATCACCACGACGGTCGTGGCGTGGCGGGCATGGAATACACCGCGTACGAGCCGCTCGCCCGGCGCGAGCTAGAGGCGCTGGAGCAGGAGGCCCGCGAGCGTTTCGGGGTACCGGTATGCCGCATCGTGCATCGCCTGGGGCGGCTCGGTATCGGAGAGGCGAGCGTCCTCGTAGTGGTGCGTGCGCCGCACCGGCGCGATGCCTTCGATGCGGCGCGCTATGCCATCGACACCCTCAAGCAGCGCGTCCCGATCTGGAAGCGGGACTTCTTCGCGGATGGCGATGAGGGCTGGCAGGATGGCACAAGCCTCGCGGATCGCGCCGAGCACGGCGAGTAGCATGCCGGGGTCGTCGACCCTTATTTGCGGAACAACCAGAGGATGAGGGTGATGGCCACGCTGATCAAAATAGAGGTGGTCAGGGGGAAGTAGAAGGTGAACCCGTCCCGGCGGATGAGGATGTCCCCGGGGAGACGGCCCAGGCCGAGACGGCTGATCCAGGGCCACGCGAGGCCCACCAGCAGAATCACGACACCGAGGATGACGAGCAGTCGCTGCATCGCGGGTTAGGCGGTGATTTGCTCGACACCGTTGGCGCCCGCCAGTAACAACAGGTCCGCCCGACGCTGGGCGAACAGGCCGACGGTGACCACTCCCGGGATATTGTTGATGGTGCGCTCCATCTCGATGGGCTTCATGATCTTGAGGTTGCGTACGTCGAGGATGACGTTGCCGTTGTCCGTGGTGAACCCCCGGCGCAGCTCCGGCTGGCCACCGAGGGCGGCAAGCTCGCGGGCCACATAGCTCCGCGCCATCGGGATCACCTCCACCGGCAGGGGGAAGGCGCCGAGCATGTCCACGCGCTTGGAGGCGTCGGCGATGCAGACGAACCGCCGTGCTACCGCGGCCACGATCTTCTCCCGGGTCAGCGCCCCGCCACCCCCCTTGATCATCTGTAGGTGACGATTGATCTCGTCGGCGCCGTCGATGTAGACGGGTAGCTGGTCGACGTCGTTGAGCTCGAGGACATCGATGCCATGACCGCGCAACCGCTCGCTGGTGGCCTCCGAGCTGGACACTGCACCGCCCAGGCGGATGCCCCGCTCGGCCAGGGCGTCGATGAAATGGTTTACCGTGGAGCCGGTGCCGACACCGATGACCTGCCCCTCGCGGACCTCATCCACCGCCGCACGGCCCGCCGCCGCCTTTTGCGCTTCGCTGTCCATTGACCAACTCCCTGCTGTGCGCCCGGTTCCATGATAGACCCGGCCGGCGGGGCGGCAAAGCCCGTCCTGGCCTGCACTGCCGCCGCACAGGTAAACTGAAGCGTTTTGGGAACGACAGCCACCGCTACGGGCCGGGCATGAAGCGATACCTGCAGCAGATCCTCACCGCGAGCGTCTATGACGTTGCACGGCAGACCCCCCTCGAGGAGGCCGGCAATCTCTCCAAGCGGCTCGACAACCGGGTCTATCTCAAGCGCGAGGACCTCCAGCCGGTGTTCTCGTTCAAGATCCGGGGCGCCTACAACAAGATCTCGCAGCTCTCCGCGGAGGAACTCGAGCGGGGGGTGATCTGCGCCTCGGCGGGGAACCACGCCCAGGGCGTGGCCCTGTCGGCGCGTCGGCTCGGGATCAAGGCCATGATCGTGATGCCTCGGACCACGCCGGGCATCAAGGTGGAGGCGGTGCGCAATCTCGGTGGCCGGGTGGTGCTGCACGGCGACAGCTTCGACGAGGCCAAGGCCCATGCGGACAAGCTCGTCGACGAGCGGGGCATGACCTACATCCCCCCCTTCGACGATCCCCAGGTGATCGCCGGCCAGGGCACCTGCGGCATGGAGATCCTCTCCCAGCATCCCCGGCCGCTGCACGCCATTTTCGTGCCCGTGGGCGGTGGCGGCTTGATCGCGGGGATCGCCGCCTACGTCAAACAGCTCCGTCCGGATGTGCGCGTCATCGCCGTGGAGCCCGAGGACGCGCCGACCCTGCACCACGCCATGCGCGCGGGCGAGCGGGTCACCCTCGACGAGGTGGGCATCTTCGTTGACGGCGTGGCGGTGCGCCAGATCGGTGCCTACCCCTTCGAGGTGGCGCAGTCCTTGGTGGACGACTGCGTGCTGGTCTCCACCGACGAGGTCTGTGCGGCGATCAAGGACATCTTCGACGATACCCGCTCGGTCATGGAACCGGCCGGGGCGCTGGCCGTCGCCGGGCTGAAGAAGTACGTGGAGGACCACGGCATCACCGGGCAGACCCTCGTGGCGGTGAACTCCGGGGCGAATATGAACTTCAGCCGGCTCTCCCACGTCGCGGAGCGTGCCGAGGTGGGCGAACACCGGGAGGCGGTGTTTGCGGTGACCATCCCCGAACGGCCGGGCAGCTTCCGCGAATTCTGCGAGACCATCGGCAACCGCTCGGTCACCGAGTTCAGCTACCGTTACGCCGATGCCGACGCCGCGCACGTGTTCGCCGGCATTGGCCTCAACGACGGCCAGGCCGAGCGCGAGGCAGTGCTCCAGGACCTCCGCGGACAGGGTTATGACGTCCTCGACCTCACAGACGACGAGATGGCCAAGGTGCACCTGCGCCACATGGTGGGCGGCCGCGGCCAGAACGTCACCGACGAGATTGTCTATCACTTCGAGTTCCCCGAGCGTCCCGGGGCACTGCTGAAGTTCCTGCGCCGGCTCGGTAAGCGCTGGAACATCTCCATGTTCCATTACCGCAACCACGGCGCCGACTACGGGCGGGTACTCGTGGGCATACAGGTCCCTGAGGCCCAGCGGGAACGCTTCCGCGAGAGCCTGGACAAGCTGGGCTATCCGTACCGGGACGAGACGCAGAACCCGGGCTACGGGCTGTTCCTGAGCTGAGTGACTTGCTTGCCGCGAGTCACGCGCGGCCGGCGTCGAAATCCGTAGGGGCGTGGAAGTACTCGCTGCTGCGGGCGAGCTCGTCGACGAGCTCCTGCAGGGCTTGCAGCCGCAGCTCCGCGGTGCAGATGCTGCCGCATTCCTGGCATTGGGGGTCGCCGCAGGGCTGATGGCTGTATAGCCAGTACTGGATCGCCCCCGCCATGAGACCATTCGCGAGGTCGCGGGGGTCGGCCTCCTGGTCCTCGTCGGCGAGCTGGTTGCCGAGCTCCACTGCCTGGCTCGCCGCCTTGTCGTAGGCCGTATCGGGGCTGCTCATGGGGTCTCCGACATCCGCTCTTGCCGTCGTGTTGAGGCAGGCAGTCTAACAGCACAGTGGCGGAACTGGGGGGCGGGATGGTCAGCGAGGCGCCGCCGCGGTCGCGGCGGCGCGTGTAGGCATCACTCGGGCATGAGTACCGAGTCGATCACGTGAATGACCCCGTTGTCGGCCATAACGTCTGCCTGGATCACCGTGGCGTCGTTGATCATGACCTTACCGTCCATGGTGCTGATCCGCAGGGTGCCACCATGCACCGTCTCGGCAGAGTCGGTCTCCATGGCCTGAGCAGCGGTGACCTTAGCCGGGACCACGTGGTAGGTGAGGATACCGGTGAGCTGATCGCGATTGCCCTGCTCGAGCAGGGACTCCACGGTGCCCTCGGGGAGCGCCGCGAAGGCATCATCGGTGGGCGCAAAGACCGTGAAAGGTCCCTCACCGCGCAGGGTATCGGAGAGCCCCGCGGCCTCCAGCGCGGCCAGCAGGGTTTCGAACTGACCCGCACCGGTGGCCACATCCACGATGTCACCGGCTGCCTTTTCCTTTTCCTCGTCCTCATGGTTGCCCGCGTATAGCGTTCCTGCCAGACCGAAGGTCAGGGCGGTGGCCAGCAGCAGGCGAAGGGGGGTGGTCCTCATGGTTCTGTACTCTCGTGTTGTGGGTGTATAGCTCTTGTAACGTATTTGTAGATGGGGCGCAACAAATGCCGACCAACGGTGCACTGTCGGTGCTCTGTGGATTGGCGATATCATGGGCCGCGGTGAACAGGCCCGGAGAGCGAATTGGAATCCATTTTTTCCCACATCGAGGCCCCGCCGGGGACGCGGTTGTCCGACGTTATCGCCGAGCAGATCGAGCGGCGCATCGTCGAGGGCGAGCTCCGCCCCGGCGACGCCCTGCCCGCCGAGCGGGAGCTGGCGCGCCAGCTTAGTGTCTCCCGGCCCTCACTACGCGAGGCGCTGCTCAAGCTCGAGGCCCGGGATCTGCTGGAGCTCCGCCGCAATTCGGGCTACACGGTGGCCGAGGTCACGGCGCCCAGCCTCACCGATCCCCTCCTTCACCTCATGGAGGGGCACGCGAAGGCACTCGGGGATGTGCTCGAGCTCCGCCAGGGGCTGGAGACGATGGCGGCCGGGCTGGCGGCGATGCGCGCCGAGCCTGCGGATATCGAGCGCATGCGGGAGGCGGCGGAGGCAACGGAGCGTGCCCACGAGGCCGGCGATGCGATTACCGCCGCCAACTGGGACGCGCGTTTCCACCTTGCGGTTGCCGAGGCCACCCACAACGTGGCGCTGGCCCACGTGATGCGGGGTATGTTCTCTGTTATGCGCGAGAACGTGCGCCGGGCCCGGGAGGCGCTGTTCACCCGGGAGGACGCGGAGCACACCCTGCGCGAGCAACACCGGGCCCTCGCCGACGCCATCGCCGCCCATGACCCCGAGGCCGCGGTACGTGCGGCCGAGGCGCACCTGGGGTTCATCCGGGAGGGCATCGAGTGGCTGCAACGCTAAGACGTCACCAACGTAGCCGGAGGATCCATGCTGCATGCGTTTGAGCTCAGGAAGGGGATCCTGAGCGCCGTTCCGGAGGACGAGGAGGGGACGGTGGACCTGGCGCGGGCGATGTGGATCGACCTGGTGGATCCCGACGATGGCGAGCGTGCACAGGTAGAGCGGTTGTATCGCCAGGAGCTCCCGGATGTGGAGGATGTCGAGGAGATCGAGGCGAGTGCTCGCTACTACGAGGACCAGGACGGCTTGCACGTCCATTCCCTGTTTCTCCAGGACATCGACGGCAGGCCGTTGAGCACCACGGTGGCCTTCATCCTCACCAGGGAGCGGCTATTCACCCTCCATGAGCACAGCCTTTCGGTGTTCCGCCTCCTCCGTCTCCGAGCCCGGCGTGAGCCGGACCTGGCCGAGGATCCCGCTTCACTGCTGCTCGGGCTGTTCGAGACCAAGGTGGAGAACCTGGCGGACCGCCTCGAGCAGGTGCATACCGAGCTGGAGCGGGTCAGCGCGCAAGTGCTCGCCGACGAGGACGACGTGGATCTGGAGGGGGCCATCGATGAGCTCACCCGGCAGGAGGACGTCAATGGCAAGATTCGGCTGTGCCTAATGGATACCCAGCGGGCGCTGACCTTTCTGCTGCGTCGCGGTCGGCTGAGCTCGGAGAACCGGGAGTGGATGCGCGAGCTGCTCCGGGACGTGGACTCGTTGCTGCCGCATAACCAGTTCCTGTTCGAGAAGGTAAACTTCCTGATGGACGCGGCCATCAGCTTCATCAACATCGAGCAGAACCAGATCATCAAGATCTTTTCCATCGCGGCGGTGGTGTTTTTGCCGCCCACGCTGGTTGCGAGTATCTACGGGATGAACTTCCGGGTGATGCCGGAGCTGGACTGGACCTTCGGCTATCCCCTCGCCCTCGGGCTGATGCTGCTCGCCGGCCTTGCGCCGTATCTGTACTTTAAGCGCAAGGGCTGGCTGTAACGGCGTGGGCGGTGGGTGCCGTGATGGCTACTCAGCCGAGTTCGAAACCGCCCAGCGCTGGGGCGTTGCCGGTATGCCGGGCGAGTAGCCGCCGCAGCCAGCGCTCCGCGGGATGGGCGCCCCCAGCCAAGGTCGCGGCGTCCGCGGGGAACAGCCAGCGCGCTTGGTCATGTTCACCGCTGAGTCGCAACGCAGCGGGGTTCGCGCTGCTGCAAAGGTAGGCCACGCCCACCAGCTCATTTGCCGGCACCGGCGCTCCATAGTGGAAGTGGGTGGTGCCGAGGATGGCCGTCGGTTGCACGAGCAGGCGCGTCTCCTCCTGGACCTCACGGTGCAGGGCGTCCTCGAAGCCTTCGCCCTGTTGCAGCCGGCCGGTGACGCATTCCCATACCCCCGGTGCGAACGCCTTGGAGCGGGCCCGTCGCAGCAGCAACACACGCCCGCCCTCGTCCTCGATAAGGGCGGCGACGCCGGCGAGGAAACGGCCGAGGCGGCTCACCGTTGCCGCTTGCCCCCGAGCCGGGGTTGGACCGGCGGGCCTTCCGGGGCCGGGGGTTCGGGGGGTGGGTCGCCGCCGTCGCGGCCCGTTACGGTACGGAACACCCGGCGTAGGCCTCGCCAGATACGGGGCAGCAGCCAGACGGCCAGGGCGATAAAGGCGACCAGGGCGAGCAGAAAGGCCAGCGGATACTGCAGCGCAAGCCATAGCCCACCGAAGACCATGGCGTCCTCGCCGATCGACGCGCCCCAGTTGGTGACCGGCTCTGGGGAGGTATTGATCAGTGCGCGGCCACCGGCCTTGACTGCGTGACTACCCGCCGCGAGCCCGCCTCCCACCAGGCCGGCGGCGATCTCTGCCGCCAGGGAGACCTCCCCGACCGCCGCCATTGCCAGCACCGCGCCGGCGGGCAGCCGGATGAAGGTGTGCAGCGCATCCCAGCCGGTATCCACGCCGGGCGTCTTGTCGGCGAAGAACTCCACCGCGTACATGAACCCGGCTGCGGCGAGGACGAGGGGCTCGCCGACGATCTCCAGCGACGGAGGTAGGGTCACATGGCCGAGGTTGTGCATCAGCCCCAGCCCCAGGATGGCCGCGTAGAGATTGATGCCGCTCGCCCAACCGACCCCGAGGGTCAGGGCGATGGTGGCGGTGAGCTGCTCGAGACCCGTCATGGCCGACAGTATAGGGGCTCAGTCACCGATGCACACGGATGCACCCGGATAGGTGGAAGAGACCACCAACCGCGGCTCGAATGCGACAGCCATGCGGAGTGGCCCGCCAGCCTATGTCTCCAGCCGGCGACGGGCCAACGCGCAGGCCAGCCAGATCCCGGCGCCGGCGTAGGCAGCCACCACCGCCAGGTGGGGGAGGACCCATTGTGGCCAGCTGCCCGTCATCAACGGTCGCACCAGGGCCACTACGTGGGCCAGGGGCAGGGCCATGGCCCCGCGGGCCACGGCCTCGGGCAGCTCGGCGAGGGGGAAGAACACACCGGAGACCAGCATCATCGGGGTGATCACCAGGGTGAAGTAATAGAGGAAGAAGTCGTAGCTGCGGGAGATGGTGGTAACGATCATCGCCAACGCGGCGAAGCAGGTGCCGGCCAGGGCCACCACCGGCAGCACCAGCAGCGCGCGGGGGCCCTCGGCGAGTCCCAGCGCCAGGGTCACCACCAGGATGGCGGCGGCGTTGATCAGGGCCTTGGTGGCCGCCCAGGCGATCTCGCCGATGACCACGTCGTCCACCGCCAGGGGCGCGTTGAGCATGGCCGCCCAGGTCTGCTGCATGGTCAGCCGCGTGTAGGCGGAATACAGGGCCTCGAAGGTCGCCCCCATCATGGCGCTGGAGCATACGATCCCGGAGGCGAGGAAGGCCATGTAGCCGAGGCCCTCCACCTCGCCCACCAACCGCCCCAGCCCGTAACCGAGTACCAGCAGGTAGAGCAGCGGGTCGGCGAAGTTACCGAGCAGTGAGGGCACCAGGAGCTTGCGCCAGACCAGGAAATTGCGCCGCCATACCGGCACCGCTCGAAGGCTCGGTCGTGGCGGTGTGGAGAGCCCGGTCATGGTCAGTCCCGCACCTGTCGGCCCGTGAGCCGGAGGAAGACGTCCTCCAGGTTGGCGGGGCGGTAGATGTAGTCGTCGCCGCAGTGCTGGCGCACGGAAGCGAGCAGCGGCTCGCGCTCATTGGTGTAGAGCAGCACCGTGCCCCCCACCCGCTCGGTGACCACGCCGGGCAGGCCGGGGGCCGGCCAGCCGGCGGCGGCGTCACCGCGTAGCTCCACTACATGGGCCTCGATATGACGGGCGATGAGCGCGCGGGGCGCGTCACAGGCGATGATGCGCCCGGCGTCGATGACCGCCGCGCGGTCGGCCAGCCGTTCCGCCTCCTCCATGTAATGGGTGGTCAGCAGCAGGGTGCGGCCCTCGGCCTTGAGGTGCTGGAGGCGCTCCCAGATGTGCTGGCGGGCCTGGGGGTCGAGCCCGGTGGTGGGCTCGTCGAGGACCAGCAGCGCGGGATCGTTCACGAGCGCCCGGGCCAGGGTGAGCCTTCGTTTCATACCCCCGGAGAGGGCGTTGATGGCCGCCCCGGCGCGCTCGGTAAGCTCGGCGAAGGCCAGCAGGTAATCGATGCGCGCCTCCACCGTCCGCCGGCCCAGGCCGAAATAGCTGCCGTAGGTGAGCAGGTTCTCACGTACGGTGAAATCCGGGTCGAGGCTGTCGAACTGCGGCACGATGCCGGTGTACGCCCGCATCGCCCGCGCCTCGCGCGGGACGCGGTGGCCGAGCACCTCGATGGTCCCGCCGCTAGGGGGCGTCAGCCCGAGGAGCATGCGCAGCGTCGTGGTCTTGCCGGCGCCATTGGGCCCGAGCAGCGCCAGGCACTCCCCGCGATGGATGTCCAGGTCCACCCCGTCGACCACGGTGGCGTCGCCGTAGCGCTTGAGCAGCCCGCGGGCCCGGGCGACCACGGCGGATCCCTCGCTGCTGGCCGGGCGCACGGCTTAGTGCTTGAGTACCCGGGAGAGGAACGCCTGGGTGCGCTCGTTCTTCGGGTTGTCGAACACCGCCTCGGGCGCCCCCTGTTCCACGATCTGGCCGCTGTGGATATAGATGGCGCGGTGGGCGACCTCGCGGGCGAAACCCATCTCGTGGGTGACCACCAGCATGGTCATGCCCTCGCGGGCGAGCTCCCGCATTACATCCAGCACCTCGCCGATCATCTCCGGGTCGAGTGCCGAGGTGGGCTCGTCGAAGAGCATCACCTTCGGCTCCATGGCCAGCGACCGGGCGATGGCCACGCGTTGCTGCTGGCCGCCGGAGAGCTGGCTCGGGTACTTGTCTGCCTGGTCGGCGATGCCCACGCGCTCGAGCAGGCGCTCGGCGTTCTCGGTGGCCTGCTCCCGGGACCAGCCCCGCACCTTCATCGGCGCCAGGGTGATGTTGTCGAGGACCTTCCGGTGGGGGAAGAGATTGAACTGCTGGAAGACCATGCCGACCTCCGTGCGGATGGCCTGCAGGGCGCCACGGCCGCCGCCGTGGGGCAGCAGCCGGTAACTGTCCACCTCGATGGCCCCGTCCTGGAAGGGCTCCAGGCCGTTGATGCAGCGGATCAGGGTGGACTTGCCGGAGCCGCTGGCCCCGATGATCACGATCACCTCACCGGGATCCACGGCCAGGTCCACGTCCTGTAGCACATGGAGGCTGCCGAAGTGCTTGTTCACCTTCTCCATGCGCACGATGGGCTCGTCGCTACGCTCGCTCACTCCAGGCTCCCTATTCAGGCGCGGCCGGCCGCACCGCGGCGTTCGTACATTCGCAACAGGAACGAAAGGCTCAGGGTGACGACCAGATAGAGCATCGCCACCATGAAATACGTCTCCAGCGCCGAGAAGGTGTCAGCGATGTAGATCTGCCCCTCGCGCACCAGCTCACCGACCCCGATCACCGAGAACAGCGAGGTGTCCTTGAGGCTGATGATCGCCTGGTTGCCGAGCGGCGGAACCATGCGGCGCAGCGCCTGGGGCCAGATGATGTAGTAGAAGGTCTGGCTGCGCGACAGGCCGAGTGACAGCCCCGCCTCCCGCTGCCCGCGCTCGATGGACTGTACGCCGCCGCGCACGATCTCGGAGATATAGGCGCCGGAGTTCAGGGCGATGGCCGCGACGCTGGCGGTGATCTTATCGATGGGCCCACCGAGGATCTGGGGGAGTCCATAGAAGATGAACAGCACCTGCACCAGCACGGGGGTGCCACGGAAGATCTCGATGTAGGTGATCGCCGGCGCCCGTGTGAACCGCGATGGCGCGATGCTGAGCAGCCCGAACAAGATGCCGATGAAGAAACCGATGAACAGCCCGCCGCCGGCGATGGCGACAGTCCAGGGTAGCCCTTGGAGCAGGTAAGGCAGCGCATTGAAGGCCGCCTGCCAGTCGAACTGGAACTCCACGTCGTCTCCCGCCTCTGTGGGGTTCGTGGTGGAAACGGCCGCCCCGCGGGCGGCCGGCGGACGGTACTTGTCTAGGGCCCGTCACCGGGGGGACGGGCCCGAGGGGGTCACTCGCTGTCCGGCAGCTCGCCGAACCACTTCTTGTAGATCTCGTCGTAGGTGCCGTCTTCCTTCATCGAGGCGAGTGCCTCGTTGGCGTCATCCACCCACTCGCTGCCCTCGACCAGGGCGAGACCGTATTGCTGCCCTTCATACAGGGGGCCTACCGTCTTCACCTGGCCCTCACCCTTTGTCTGGGCGAAGTAACCTACATTGGGGGCGTCGTAGAACACCGCGTCCACGGCACCGCCGAGCAGGGCCTGGTACATGTCGGAGCTGCCCGGATACGGCTCGATGGTGACGTCGCCACTGAGCTGGTTGCGCAGGTAGTCGTGGCTGGTGCTGCCGGTCTTGGTGCCCACGCTCTTGCCGTCGAGGTCCTCGACGGTCTGGATGGAGTCGTCATCGGCGTTGACGAGCAGTCGCAGACCGGAGTCGTAGTAGGGGTCGGTGAAGTCGACCACCTGCTCGCGCTCTTCGGTGATGGTGATGCCGGCGATGGCGATGTCCTTGTTGCCGGTCTGCAGCGCCGGGATGATGCCCTGGAAATCCATGGTCTCGAGCTCATAGTCGAAACCGGCGCGCTCGGCGACCTCGGCGAGGATGTCCATGTCGAAGCCGACCATCTCGCCGGTTTCCTGGTCGCGCATCTCGAAGGGCACGAAGCTCGGGTCGGTCACCGCCTGCAGGGTGGTTCGATCCTGGGCACCGGCGATCCCGGTTGCGGCGAGCGCCGCAGCCATGCAGCCGATGAGGGAGAATCCGCGCAAAGACTTGGTGTTCATTCTGCTCTCCTTAGTGGCTCTTCTCTTGTGGGCCTTGGCCGGAATGGCCTGACCAATGGTCACCGGGTAACGATGGGCCGGGAGAGCGCGGCCGTCAAGCCGCCCCCGGTCATCGCGGCACGGCGCGGCGCTCGTGGGGATGGGCCTCGCCGACCGGCACCACCGGATCGTAGCCTTCCTCGCGCAGGGCGCCGAGGATCTCCGCGGTGTGCTCGCCGCCCAGGGTCTCCAGGGTGGCCTCGACCTCCGTGGCGCGCAGCGACAGGTCGGTGAAGGTGCGCTGATGGGCGATCTGGATGACGTTGGCACCCCGGTCCGCCAGCAGCCGTGTGAGATCCGCCAGGGCGCCGGGGACGTCGGGGATGCCGACGCGCACGCGCACGATGCGTCCCGAGCGGACCAGGCCGCGCTGGATCACCGAGGACAGCGGCAGCAGGTCGATGTTGCCGCCGCAGAGGATCAGGCCCACTCGCTGGCCGCGGAAGCGCTCCGGGTCGGCGAGCACGGCGGCGAGCCCGGCGGCGCCGGCCCCCTCGGCGACTGTTTTCTCGATGTCGAGGAACAGCAGCACCGCCCGCTCGATGACGGGCTCGTCGACCAGCACCACGTCGTCGACGAGCTCACGGATGATGGGCAGGGTCAGGCGACCCGGCTCCTTGACGGCGATCCCCTCGGCGATGGTGGCCGGGCCGCATTGCACTGGCTTGCCGGCCAATGCCTGGCGCACCGCCGGGAAGCGCGTGGTCTGTACGCCGATGATGCGGATATCCGGGTTGAGTGCCCGGGCGGCGATGGCGTTGCCGGCGATGAGCCCGCCGCCGCCGATGGGGATCACCAGGGTATCCAGGGTCGGGTGGGCCTCGAGCATCTCCAGGGCGATGGTGCCCTGGCCGGCGATCACCCGCTCGTCATCGTAGGGGTGGATGAAGACATAGCCGTGTTCCTTGGCGAGGCGCCCGGCATATTCCCCGGCCTCGGCGACGCCTTCGCCCTCGAGGTGCACCTCGGCGTCGAAGGCCCGGGTGTTGCGCACCTTTACGTTGGGGGTGTGCCGGGGCATGACGATGGTGGCATGGATGCCGAGGCGTTGCGCGTGGTAGGCCACCGCCTGGGCGTGGTTGCCCGCGGACATAGCGATCACCCCGCGGCGGCGCTCCTCGGGGGTCAGCGCCAGCAGTCGGTTGAGGGCACCGCGTTCCTTGAACGCCGCGGTGAACTGGTGGTTCTCGAACTTGACGTAGAGCTCACAGCCGGCGATCTGGGACAGCGTGCGGGAGTGTTCGCAGGGAGTGTGAACGATGCTGGCGGCGATATGCGCCGCGGCGTCGCGGATGTTGTCGACGGACAGGCTCATGGCGGGATGCTCCGCATTGGCGCGCTTTGCCGGATAGTGTAACGGTGCCGCGCCGCCGCGCCAGCGGGTGCGTGTTCCCCCAGTATGGAAAGGGCCGACCCGCCGGATCAGCCCTTGTTCCCTGTCCTGGTGGTCGGTGATGCTTAGAAGCTGTAGACCACACCGGCGCCGACGGCGTCATCGGCGTCGTTGTCCTTGTCGTACCAGCCGGCCTCGGCGTAGACGTACATGTTGTTGCCGACGTTGTAAGTGCCAAGGATCTGGAACTCCGTGCGGCTATCGCCGTTGTCCGGGTCCACCTCGTTGATGGTGGTGGTGATCTCGCCGTTGCCGTAGTCGTAGCCGGCGTTGATGCCGTAGATGTCCACCTCATCATCGGCGAGGGTCTCGCCCTGGCTCGAGAAACGGGCGGCCAGAGTGACAGGGGCGAGATCCCAGGTCACCGACGCGCCGAAGACGCCGTCCTCGGCGGCTTCACCGGTGCCGTTATCGACGATGCCGCGATCGTCGTAGCCCACCGCGAAGCTCAGGGCCTCCATCTCGTACATGCCGACGACCTGGAAGGCGGTCTCGTCGGTGAGCGGCTGGCGCCCGGTGGCGCTGTCACCGTCGCCACGGATCTGGCTGGCGATCTGGAAGGAAAAGCCGTTCATCGCCGGCGAGAAGTAGGCGATGGTGTCACCCTCGCCGGAGTTGTCGGCGCCACTGGGGCTGAAGGCCTCGAAGGGGTCGACGGGGTCGTAGATGGCGTCGGTGTAGATGTTGTCCCAGGAGCCGGCGCGGAGGTTACCGAAGTCACCTCGGACGCCCAGGTAGGCCTGGTCGCCGTCGTTGAGGCCGCCGTTGGCCTTCGCCTCGTTGGCATCGTGCTCGAACTCGGCCTTGAAGTAGCCGGTGAGCCCATTGTCCCAGCGATGCGCGCCGGCGAATCCCACGGTGGAACCGTTGTCGGCGAACTCGGACTTCCCGTCACCATTCTCGTCGTTCTGCTCGTAGTAGATGAACTGGAGGTCACCGTAGACGGAGAAGGTGGTGTCGTCGTTGATCCGGAAGTCGGCGGCCTGGGCCCCGGTGGCCCCGACGGCGGCGGCAATGGCGAGTGCGGAAACGGTGCGCTTCATGGTTGCGTCCTCATTTGGTTGGCTGTAACAATCCCGTCACATAAATAGTAACGAGAATCGATCGCAACCGTAGCGCAGTAGGTGCGGCAACACAACAGGTACGTTGCGTGTGTAACGAAAAATTCATCATCCGTTGTGTTCTTACAACAACACGCCGCGGGCGAAGGCCCTGTCCCTCAGCCGGAGCTGTGTTCCGGGGCGTGTCGAGAGATCCCTACCGGCTGGGCGGATAGTGGTGCGGCGGGGTGCGGCCTCCCGAGGGGTCAGCCCGCGGCGTGGAGCCGCTCCTCGGCGATGCGGTCCGCGATCTCATTGGTAGGCAGTCCCTCACGGCGGGAGCGCCCGAAGATCTCGGTGAGGGTATCGGCGATGGCGTCAATGCGGCGGCGAACACGGAACGGGTCGTAGCCGTGATGTTCGTCGGCCACGTCGATGACACCGCCGGCGTTGATGACGTAGTCGGGGGCGTAGAGGATACCGCGGCGACGCAGGCGCTCCCCGTCGGCCTCGGTGGCGAGCTGGTTGTTGGCGGAGCCGGCGACGATGGCGGCCTGGATCTCCGGGATGGTGTCCTCATTGAGCACGGCACCGAGCGCGCAGGGGGCGAAGACCTCCACCGGCGCGGCGTGGATGGCGTCGACGCCCACCACCTCGGCATTGAATTCGGCGCTTGCCCGGCGTACGGCGTCCTCCTGGATGTCGCTCACCCAGAGCTCCGCGCCGGCTTCGTGGAGCAGGGCCGCGAGGTGGTGGCCGACATGGCCGAGACCCTGGATCCCGACCCGGAGCCCGTGGAGGTCGGCACGCCCCAGGGCCTCGCGGGCACAGGCCTGCATGCCCACGAACACCCCCCGGGCCGTAGCCGGCGAGGGGTCGCCGCTATGCACTTCCCCGTTTTCGTCGCGCTTGTCGGCGATGCCTACCACATGGTCGGTTTCCTCCGCCATGGCCCGAAGATCGTCGACCCCGGTGCCGGAATCCTCCGCGGTGACATAGCGCCCGCCGAGGCTCTCGACGAACCGGCCCATCGCCCGTAGCAATGCGGGGGATTTCCCCCTATGGGGATCGGCGATCACCACCGCCTTACCGCCGCCGAGGGGCAGCCCGGCCATGGCGGACTTGTAGGTCATTCCTCGGGAGAGCCGAAGCACGTCGGTGAGGGCCTCGCCGCTATCCGCGTACGGGTAGATGCGGCAGCCACCGAGCGCCGACCCCAGGCGCGTGTCGTGAATGGCGATGATGGCGCGCAGCCCCGATGCCTCTTCGTAGCCGAAGACCACCCGTTCGTGGCCACGGAACTCGGGATGCTCGAATGTGCTCATGGCGAGTCCTCCTCACATCACTGGCAATCCCGCCTTTTGAGCGGCCTGCCCCTGCATCAGTGTATCCCCGCCCCGTGGCGGTTGTCTCGACGGAACGCCTCCCTCACGGCGCGTTGGATATTTGCGCGGAAGGGACGGTTCCGCAAGCATGGCTTGCGTCCTCCCGGCGGGCTGTTATCCTCGCCGGAAACGAAATGATGACGAGGGGAGCGCAGGCATCCGTGGAGAACGCCGTGGGGCGGCATCCGCCCGCGAATCTCGAGGAGCTCCGGGAGCTCCTCGCCGAGATCCAGGCCGGTCGGCCCGGCTACCGGCTCGGCCGCCGGGCGGTATCGGTGCTCGCCGATATGGTCGCCGCCCCGCGCCAGGCTGCGGTATACAGCATCACGGAGCTCGCGGACGCCTTTGCCGTCCACCCCTCGACGTTGACCCGTCTGGCCAAGGCGCTCGGCTATCGCGGATTCGCGGAGCTGCAGGCCGTCTTCCGTCGCCACGTGGCCCAGACCGGCCATTTCTACAGCGGCCAGGTCTCGCGGCTGCGGGATGTCAGCGGCCGGCAGCACCAGTCCCTCGACTTGTTGTCCCGTATCGCCCGGGAGGAACGCGGCAATGTCCAGGGCATGCTCAACAACCTGGACGTCGCCAGCCTCGAGGGGGCGGTGGCGCTGATGGTGGCGGCGCCGCGGGTGCGGGTGCTCGGCCTGCGCCAGTCCCATCCGCTGGCGAGTTTCTTTTCCTACGCCCTCGGCATGCTGCGCGGGGATGTCACGACCTTCGACGCCGAGCATGGCCTCGCCCACGGCCTCGCGCAGATGAGCGGCGAGGACCTGCTGGTGGCCATAGGTTTCGCCCCGTATACCCGGGCCACGGTGACCGCCGCCGAGCTGGCGCGCCGGGAGGGCATGGCTGTGATTACCGTCACCGACAGCTATGCTTCCCCACTGGCGGCCCAGGCGCGACATGCGTTCGTGGCTCCGGCGGGGGGGCTGTTTTTCAGCAACAGCATGGGCTCGGCCCTGGTCCTCATCGAGGGCCTGCTCGCCTTGGTGGCGCGGGCGCTGGGGGATGACGCGCTCACCGCCCTCGAGCGGCGTGAGCAACTCATTAGGGCGCTGGATGTCGAGCTCTGACGGCGGCGAGCGCGGGTGGTGCGCCCGGCTCGTTGCGCCATAATTTGGTCACGGCTCCATGGGAGCAACCACAAGCGGGCGACGGATGTCGTCCGGACAACGCCAAGCTGAGAGGGAGGAACCCAATCATGCAATACAGCAGCAAGTGGCTCGCGGGTATCGTCGGCGGCGCCCTGGCGATGGGCGCGTCCATGGGTGTGAGCGCCCAGGACGAGTTCGTCACCATCGGCACCGGTGGCGTCACCGGCGTGTACTATCCGGCGGGCGGCGCGATCTGCCGTCTGGTCAACAAGGACCGTGACGAGCACGGCGTGCGCTGCTCGGTGGAGAGCACCGGCGGCTCGGTATACAACCTCAATGCCCTACGCGGTGGCGAGCTGGACTTCGGTGTGGTGCAGTCCGACTGGCAGTACCATTCCTACAACGGCACCAGCCGCTTCGAGGAGCAGGGGCCCCACGAGGAGCTGCGGGCGGTGTTCTCGCTGCATCCCGAGCCCTTCACCGTAGTGGCCCGCCAGGATGCCGGGATCACTGACTTCGAGGACCTCAAGGGCAAGCGCGTCAACGTCGGCAATCCCGGTTCCGGCCAGCGTGGCACCATGGAGGTCGTCATGGAGGCCATGGGCTGGAGCATGGACGACTTCTCGCTCGCCTCGGAGCTCAAGGCCTCGGAGATGTCCTCGGCACTGTGCGACAACAACATCGACTCCTTCGTCTACGTGGTGGGCCATCCCTCCGGTGCCATCGAGGAATCGGCGACGGCGTGTGATTCCCGGCTGGTGAACGTCGAGAACGACGCCGTGCAGGGGCTGGTGGATGACAACCCGTATTACTCCTTCGCCACCATTCCCGGTGGCATGTATCGCGGCACCGACGAGGACGTGACCACCTTCGGCGTCCGTGCCACCTTCGTGTCCAGCACGGACACCTCGGAGGATGCCGTCTACACGCTGGTCAAGGCGGTGTTCGAGAACTTCGACCAGTTCACCTCCCTGCATCCGGCCTTCCAGATCCTGGAGAAGCAGGAGATGGTGCAGGCCTCGCTCACCGCGCCGCTGCATCCCGGGGCGGAGAAGTACTACAAGGAGGCCGGGCTCCTGGAGTGAGGCCGATGTAAAGTCGATACGCGGGGGCGCCATCCGGGGTGTGGCGCCCCCGTTGCCTGGGCATCGCACAGTCACGGGATAACGAGAAATGACCAGCTCTGACCGGCCGGATTCCCCAGACCAAGAGGAGGGCGCGGGCGGTGCCGACGAGGTGCTGTCCACGGAAACAGGCGGGCGACGCCCCCATGGCTTCGCGGCACGGGTGCTGTTCTTTGTGCCCCTGGCATGGTCACTGTTCCAGCTCTGGTATGCCGCGCCGCTGCAGTACATCCTCGGCTTCGCGATACTCAACAGCACCGAGGCGCGCGCCATCCACTTGGCGTTCGCCATGTTCCTGGCGTTTCTGGCGTTCCCCGCCCTGAAGCGTTCCCGGCGGGACATCGTACCCGCCGCCGATTGGATCCTGGCCCTGGTCGCCGCGTTCTCTGCGGCCTATTTGTATCTCTTCTACGAACAACTCTCCCAGCGCCCGGGACTGTACAACTGGTATGACATCAGCGTGGCGGTGGTGGGCATGATCCTGCTGCTGGAGGCCACCCGGCGGGCGCTGGGTCCGCCGCTGATGGTGGTGGCGTTGATCTTCCTCGGCTATACCTTCCTCGGCCCGTACATGCCGGACGTGATCAGCCATGACGGGGCCAGCCTTGGCCGCGCGATGGGCCAGTACTGGCTGACCACCGAGGGCGTGTTCGGCGTCGCCCTGGGGGTGTCGACGAGCTTCGTGTTCCTGTTCGTGCTCTTCGGCGCGCTGCTCGAGCAGGCGGGTGCGGGCAACTACTTCATCAAGGTGGCCTTCGCGCTGCTCGGGCATATGCGCGGGGGGCCGGCCAAGGCCGCGGTGGTGGCCTCAGGTCTGTCGGGCATCATCTCCGGGTCCTCCATCGCCAACGTGGTGACCACCGGCACCTTCACCATCCCGCTGATGAAGCGGGTGGGCTTCTCCTCCACCAAGGCCGGTGCCGTGGAGGTCGCCGCGTCCACCAATGGTCAGCTCACACCGCCGGTGATGGGTGCGGCGGCGTTCCTCATGGTGGAGTACGTCGGCATCCCCTATATCGACGTGGTCCGGCACGCCATCCTGCCGGCGCTGCTCGGCTACATCGGGCTCATTTACATGGTCCACCTGGAGGCGGTCAAGGCCGGTATCCGCCCCCTCCACAAGCCCGATCGCGGACCGTTGTACGCGCGCCTGGCCATGACGGCCGGCATTGTGTTTGCCATCTGCGCACTGAGCCTGCTGGTGTACTATGGCATCGGCTGGATCAAGGTGCTGGCCCCGGACGCATCGATGGCCATCATCGGTGTGCTCATGGCGGCGTCGTACGTGGCCCTGGTGTGGCTGGCGGCACGGCAGCCCGAGCTCACCGCGGAGTTCGAGCAGGACCCGGAAACCGGCGACGTGAAGGTGCCGGAGACCGGTCCCACCGTGCGCGCGGGCCTGTATTTCCTGCTCCCCGTAGTGGTGCTCGTCTGGTGCCTGATGGTGGAGCGCTTCTCCCCGGGGCTGTCCGCGTTCTGGGCGGTGTGCTCGCTGATCCTCATCGCCCTGACCCACCGTCCCCTGGAGGCATTCTTCCGCGGCCGCGGTGGGCTCTCCGGGGAGACCCTCCGCGGGGGGCGGGAGCTGGTGCTCGGGCTGGTGGAAGGCGCCCGCAACATGATCGGTATCGGTGTGGCCACGGCCACGGCGGGTATCGTCGTGGGCACGGTGACGCTAACCGGCATCGGGTTGGTGATGACCGAGTTCGTGGAATTCATCTCCGGTGGCAGCCTGATCCTGATCCTGCTGTTCACCGCCGTGATCAGCCTGCTCCTGGGCATGGGCCTGCCCACCACCGCCAACTACATCGTGGTCTCCACGCTGATGGCGCCGGTGGTGGTGGAGCTCGCCGCACAGCACGGCCTGGTGGTGCCGCTGATCGCCGTGCACCTGTTCGTGTTCTACTTCGGCATCCTCGCCGACGACACGCCCCCCGTCGGTCTCGCCGCCTTCGCCGCTTCGGCCATCTCCGGCGCAGACCCCATCCGCACCGGTGTCCAGGGTTTCACCTACGATATCCGCACGGCGATCCTGCCGTTCATGTTCATCTTCAACACACAGATCCTGCTCATCGGCCTTACCGGCGTGGTGGACCTGGTCATTACCATCGCCTCGGCGGTGGCCGCCATGCTCCTGTTCGCCGCCGCCACCCAGGGGTTCTGGCTGACCCGGACGCGCTGGTACGAGACGGTGGCGTTGCTGCTGGTGGCCTTCAGTCTGTTCCGTCCCGGTTTCTGGTGGGACGAGATCTATCCGTCCTACCAGGAGCTCGACGGCGCCGAGCTCGTCGAGGTGGCCGAGCAGCAGCCCGCCGGGGGGCAGGTGCCTATCCATATCCAGGGCATGACCATCGAGGGCCGCGAGGTGGACAAGACCATCCTCCTGCCCCTCGGCGAGCCGGCGGAGGGCGAGGAGCGGCTGCGCAACGCCGGGCTGTTCCTGCGCGAGCAGGGCGAGGAGCTGGTGGTCGAGCGGGTGCGCTTTGGCAGCTCGGCCCGGAAGGCGGGGCTGGACATGGGCTTCCGGATCGTTTCGGTGCAGGTGGACAATGAGCGCCCCCCCAAGGAGCTGGTCTACATTCCAACCCTGGCGCTGCTGGCACTAGTGGCGTGGCTGCAGCTTCGCCGTCGGCGACGGGAGGCGGTGGCCGCTGGTGAACAGGCGCCGGCACACTGACGTAATCGGCTCCGGCTGAGGGAGGAACCCCGCGATGTTCCGGAAACTGCTACTACCGGTGGACCTTCAGGACAGCGGTCCCGGCGATGAGGCCGCCAGGCTGGCGGTAGGCCTCGCCCGGGCCCATGGGGCCAGCATCCATCTGCTGAGCGTCTTCCCGGGCGTCGGTCTGCCCTGGGTGTCCACATACTTCCCGGCCGACAGCCTGCATCGGGCCCGGGAAGATCTGCGCGCCCACTTGCAGCGGTGGGCAGCGGAACACATACCCGAGGAGATCCCCCACACCGCCAATATCGCAGAGGGGGCGCCCCACCGCCGCATCCTCGAGGAGATCGATCGGGTGGGGGCCGATCTCGTGGTGCTGCCGAGCCATGACGAGTCCGGCGCCGAGCGGATCCTGCTCGGCTCGGTGGCCACCAAGGTGGTGGAGCATTCCCACGTCTCGGTGCTGGTGGTGCGCCATCCGGGTGGGTAGGATGGGGGCATGAGTGATGCCCCGAACCTGCGTGAACGCCTCAACGCCGAGACCGGGCGGATCCGCTGGTCGGAGTTGGAGCGCCACTTCGCCCGTGGCGCCACGGTGACGGTGGCGCCGGATCTGGACTTGGTGGAGGTGGCGGTCTGCTTCGTCGACGACGACACCGATCGGGTCCAATCGTGGCTTGAGCGCGGTGAAGTCGCGCGAACCGGGGACGACGAGGCCCGTCGCTGGTCCGCCGTCGACGCCGAGCTCTGGGCCGTGGTGGTGCCCCCCTGGGTCCTGGTGCAGGAACCGCGGCCGGCGCATCTGCATTGAGCCCGCTGCATCGGATGGGATCATCGTCTACCCTGACGGAATCCCGGTACACTCTTGCTACCGGCACGATCCCCGGTGGGCAGTAGGGAGTATTTGTGGTGACCAAGGAAGCCATCAAGAAGGTCCTGGCGGAGGAGGCGTTCTTCTCGGACCTGGATCCGAAGATCCTGGATGTCCTCGCCAAGCATGCCCGTGAGCGGACGCTCGAGCGCAACGAGATCCTGTTCGGCCACGGTGACCCGGCGCAGCATTTTTATCTGTTGCGGGACGGCCGAATCGTGATCGAGGTGCCGGCCATAGAGGGTCCGTCACTGGAGGTGCAGGAGCTGGATGCCGGGCACGTCCTGGGCTGGTCCTGGCTGATCCCGCCCTATCGCTGGAGCTTCCAGGCCCGCGCCGACGAGCCTACCCACGTGGTCGAGTTCGACGGGGAGTCCATCCGCGCCCGCTGCGACGAGGATCCGATGATGGGTTATGTGGTGCTCAAGCGCTTCGCGAGCCTGATGTCCGAGCGCCTGGATGCCGCCCGGCAGAAGATGATGGAGGAGTGGAATCCGCCGGGATTTGCCTGATTACTCCGCCGGCGGATTCTTGAGGCGCTCCGAGAAACGGCGGCGGAACGCCGCCAGCTTGGGCGCGATCACCACCTGGCAGTAGCCTTGCCCGGGATTACGGGCGAAGTAGTCGTGATGATAGGGCTCCGCGGGGTGGAATGCCCCCAAGGGGGCGACCTCGGTAACAATGGGGGCGTCGAAGACCCCTTCGCGCTCCAGTTCGTCGATGACCGCCCTTGCCTGTCGCTGCTGTTCGTCGTCCTCATAGAGGATGATGGAGCGGTACTGTGGCCCTATGTCGTGGCCCTGGCGGTTCGGGGTGGTCGGATCGTGGACGCTGAAGAACACCCGCAGCAGATCGGCATACTCGATCACGGCAGGGTCATAGTCGATCCGTACCACCTCGGCGTGGCCGGTGCGCCCGGTACACACCTCCCGGTAGGTGGGCCCCGGATGGTGGCCCCCGGCGTAGCCGGGCGTCACCGCGCGGACGCCGGCGAGCTCCGCGAACACCGCCTCCAGGCACCAGAAGCAGCCGCCGCCGAGGGTGGCCTGTGGTTCGGTTTCCGGGTCAGCTGCCATCATGGCCCCCCTCGTCAGCCAGGCGTCCGCCGAGCCGCCGGATCTCCTGTTCCGCCTCCACCCGAGCGGTTACGTCCTTCTGGATGCCAATGTAATAGGTCAGGCGATCCTCGTCGTTGAACACCGGGGTAATGGAGAGCTCGTTCCAGAACAGTGAGCCGTCCTTGCGGTAGTTGCGCAGCGTGACCCGGCAGGGCTCGTTGGCCTTCAGCGCGGCGCGAATCCGGCTTATGCCCGGCTGATCACGGTCGTTTCCCTGCAGGAAGCGGCAGTCCTGGTAGAGGATCTCGTCGCGGGTATAGCCGGTGAGCCGCTCGAAGGCGGCGTTGGCGTAGATCAGGATGTGATCGTCGCCCTCCTGCTCGGCCACCACGATGCCGTCATTGGCGGCATCCAGCAGACGCTGGAGCAGGGCAGGGTCAAGGTGTTCCACGTCCATCGCAGATGAGGTCCCCTGTTGACCGGATCTCCAGCTTAGGGACCACCGGGACGCGTCGCAAGCACAGGCCACCCCGCCGGCGGTACCGGCGGGGTGGCAGATGGGTCGACCTTAGAATCGATAGCCGACGCCCAGGGTGTAGACCCAGGGATCGATGTCCACGTCCATGGTGGCGCGGGCGTCGCCCGGTCCCTTCAGGGTGGCGTCGGTGTCGATGTCGATATAGCGGATGTCCGCATTCAGCAGCCACCGGTTGCCGAGCTCGTAGTCCACGCCCACCTGTCCGGCGAGCCCCCAGGAGTCATCCAGGTCCAGCCGCGTGAAGCCCAACGCCTTGGTGTCGCCGTCCACGTCCTTGTCGAAGAAGCGCGTGTAGTTCACCCCGATCCCCGCGTAGGGGCGGAACTGGGTCCCCGTATCGAAGTGATACTGCAGGCTCAGCGTCGGCGGCAGGTGCTTGGTGGAGCCGACGTCGACCCCGTCGAGCATCCCGGTGCCCTCGATGTCGTGCTCAAAGGGGAACGCGCCGAGCAGCTCCACGGCCACGTTGTCGGTCATGAAGTAACTAACGGTGAAGCTGGGGCGGGTGTCGCTGTCCACGTTCACCCCGGCATTGGTGCCGGCGAGGGCGCCGCCGGGGTTGCTGCTGTCGTCGTCCGGGTCCACCAGGGACAGGCCGCCACGGACGATCCAGTCACCGGCGTCTGCGGCGGCCACCGGCGCTGCCAGGGTCGCCGCCAGTACGCCCGCCGCGGCAAGGGTAGAAAGCTTCAGTGCACGTTCCATGACATGCTCCTCTTTTGGTAACAGATGACCGTTTTGTTGCACCGCAGTTTGCGCAGCGAGGGCGGGCGCCGTCGTGATCTGGATCAAGACAGGGCAGGATGGGCGCCACTGTGGTATAAATCCGCGGTTGCCGGCGGACGACGGGCTGAAGGAGGGCGCAATTATGACGACCACGATTCGACAGGAAGACCTCATCGACAGCGTCGCCGATGCGCTGCAGTACATCTCCTATTATCACCCCAAGGACTTCATCGACGCCGTCCACGAGGCGTATCAGCGTGAGGAGAACCCGGCCGCCCGTGACGCCATGGCCCAGATCCTGGTGAATTCACGCATGTGCGCCGAGGGACATCGCCCGATCTGCCAGGACACGGGCATCGTCACTGTATTCCTGAAGGTGGGTATGGACGTGCGCTGGGAGGCGGAGATGGGCCTCGAGGACATGGTCAACGAGGGCGTCCGTCGGGCCTACAACCACCCGGACAACAAGTTGCGGGCCTCCATCCTCGCTGATCCCGCCGGCCGGCGTACCAACACCCGGGACAACACCCCGGCGGTGATCTACACGGACCTGGTTCCCGGCGATCGGGTGGAGGTGGAGGTGGCCGCGAAGGGCGGCGGCTCCGAGGCGAAGTCCAAGTTCGCCATGCTCAATCCCTCCGACAGCATCGTCGACTGGGTCCTCGAGCAGGTGCCGAAGATGGGGGCCGGCTGGTGCCCGCCGGGGGTGCTCGGTATCGGCATCGGCGGCACTGCCGACAAGGCCATGCGGCTGGCCAAGGAGGCCTGCATGGAACCGGTGGACATCCACGAGCTCAAGGCGCGGGGCGCCGCCAACACCGCCGAAGCCCTGCGTCTGGAGCTCTTCGAGAAGGTCAACGAGCTCGGGATAGGCGCCCAGGGGCTCGGTGGGCTGACCACGGTGCTGGACGTCAAGGTCCGTGACTACCCCACCCATGCCGCCAACAAGCCGGTGGCGATCATCCCTAACTGCGCCGCCACCCGCCACGTGCACTTCGAGCTGGACGGCTCCGGCGTCGCCGAGCTGCCGGTGCCGAAGCTCGAGGACTGGCCGGAGGTCACTTGGGGCGAGGCTGGTGACGTGCGCCGGGTCAACCTCGACGATGTTACCCCCGATGAGGCCCGGGGCTGGAAGCCCGGCGAGACCTTGTTGGTATCCGGCACCGTGCTCACCGGCCGGGACGCCGCCCACAAGCGGATCCAGGAGATGCTCGAACGCGGCGAGGAACTGCCAGTGGACTTCCGTGGCCGGTTCATCTACTACGTGGGCCCGGTGGACCCGGTCGACGACGAGGTGGTAGGCCCGGCCGGTCCCACCACCGCCACACGCATGGACAAGTTCACTGAGATGATGCTCGCCGAGACCGGGCTCACCGGCATGATCGGCAAGGCCGAACGCGGCCCCGAGGCCGTCGAGGCCATCCGCCGCCACGGCGCCGTCTATCTCATCGCCGTGGGCGGCGCCGCCTACCTGGTCTCCAAGGCCATCCGCAAGGCCCGGGTGGTGGCCTTCGAGGACTTAGGGATGGAGGCCATCCACGAGTTCGAGGTGGAGGACATGCCGGTCACCGTTGCCGTCAGCGCCGACGGCGAATCCGTCCACGAGCGTGGGCCGCGGGAGTGGCAGGCGCGGATCGCCGGTATCCCCGTCACTGTGGAGGGGTAGCCCCGACGCTGGTACTACCATGGCCGTTGCCGCGGGCGTGGCTCTCCCATACGCGGACGGAGAGGCAGCGCTTTCCGGCCACCGGTGACGCGGCAATGTGCACAGCGGAAACGGCGCCCGGGAGGCGTAGTGGCACTGGTCGAGTTCGACGCCCTGACGATGCGCTACGGGACCGAGGCCATGCGGCCGGTGCTCGACGGTGTTACCGGCCGTATCATGCCGGGGGAGTTCCTGGTGGTGCTCGGCCGCAGCGGCTCCGGTAAGTCCACCCTGCTCAACCTCCTCGCCGGCCTCGACCGGCCCACTTCGGGGAGCGTGCGCTTCGACGGCGAGTCCCTGTTCGAGTTGCCCGATGCGGCGCTGACCCGGCTGCGGCGCCGGCGGATCGGCATCGTTTTCCAGTCCTACAACCTGGTGCCGACGCTGACGGTCGCGGAGAACCTGCGCCTGCCCCTGGGCCTTAACGGGCTGGAGGAACGGACGGCGGTGAAGGAATGGCTGGAGCGGGTCGGGCTATCCGGCTACGAGGCGGCCTGGCCCGAGCAGCTCTCCGGCGGCGAGCAGCAACGGGTCGCCGTGGCCCGGGCACTGATCCATGCCCCGGAGCTGATCCTTGCCGACGAGCCCACCGGGAATCTCGACCTGGACAACGCCCGCCGGGTGGTGGAGTTGCTCGACGATCTCTGCCGTGCCGAGGGGCGCACCCTGGTCATGGTCACCCATAGCCGCGAGGTGGCAGGGCGGGCCGACCGGCTGCTCACTATCGAGCGCGGGCGGCTGGTGGACGTGGCGGGTTGAGCATGCGGTGGTTGCTGCTGGCCGGCCGCCGTGCCCTGTTCCGAGAGCGCCTGCAGCTGGCCCTGGCGTTGACGGGTATCGCCCTGGGTGTGGCCGTGGTGGTGGCCGTCGACCTCGCCAATCGCGGCGCCCGGGAGGCCATGGCCGAGGCGGTGACCCGGGTCGCCGGGGCCTCCACCCATCAGCTCGTGGGTGTCTCCACCGACCTCCCGGAGGCCCTCTACCGGCGCCTGCGCGTCGAGCTGGGGATCGCCGCCGCCATGCCGGTCCTGGAGGGCCGGGTGAGTCACGGCGGGCGTGGCTACGAGCTCCTGGGGCTGGACCCCCTGGTCTCGGGGCCTTTTCGCACGGGGGTGGAGCTCTCCGCGGACGGCGGGCTGCCGGCCTCGCTACTCGTGCGTGGCGATCGGGTGGCCGTGAGCGCCGCCACGGCGAGGGAGCTCGGGGTCGGCCGCGGCGATCGACTGGCCCTGGACACGCCGACGGGGACGGAATCCGTGGAGGTCGCCGCGGTGCTGGACGACCCGCAGCGGCGGCTGGATGGCGTGTTGGTTACCGATATCGCTGCGGCCCAAGAGCTCCTCGGTAGGGTAGGCGAGCTGGGCCGCATCGAACTCATCCTCGCCGACGACGAGGCCTCCCAGGTGCGTGCGCTGTTGGCGGCGGATCAGCAGCTACTCCCCGCGGGCCGCCGCCAGGCCGCACTGGCCGGCATGAGCGATGCCTTCCACATCAACCTGCGGGCGCTCTCGCTCCTGGCGCTGGTGGTGGGTCTGTTCTTGGTGCTCAATACTATGAGCTTCTTGGTGGTGCGGCGCCGCGCCATGCTGGCCACGCTCCGTGCCGTCGGTGCCAGCCGCGGCCAGGTCGTCGTCCAGGTGTTGGCGGATGCGGCGTTACTCGCGGTGGCCGGGACACTGATCGGCCTGCCCCTGGGCGCCGTCCTCGGTACCGGCTTGAGCAGCCTGGTGGCGGCCACCGTGGACCAGCTCTATCTCTCCATCGGCGCCGTGGATCCCTGGCAGCCCCTGGCGCTGGTGACGGGGGCGCTGCTCGGGCTCGCGGGCCCGCTGGCTGCGGCCCTGCCCGCCGCGGTGGAGGCTGCATCGGTACCGCCCCGGGCGGGACTGGCACGGGCGGACCTGGAGGTCCGGGCACGACGCACGGCCCGGCGGATGGCCGCCGGTGGCCTAGGGCTGCTGGTCGCAGGCGCCCTGCTGATCAGTATCAGTGACGGGCTCGCCGGCGGCTTCGCAGGGCTCTTCGCCGTGATCCTCGGTGCCGCGCTGCTGGCCCCGCTCTGGGTCCGATGGCTGGCCGCCGCGGGGCGGGGCGGAGGCCTTGGCTGGCGGCTCGCCGTGCGCGGCGCCGCTGCCTCGCTGAGCCGCACGGGGATCGCGGTCGCCGCCCTTTCCGTGGCGGTGGCCACGGTCATCGGTGTGGCCACCATGATCGCCAGCTTCCGGGCCAGCGTGGTGGATTGGCTGGAGGCGAGCCTGCGCTCGGATCTCTACCTCAGCGCCTCGGAGGGGCTCCCGGAGGGGCTTGCGGGCCGGTTGCGGGCGAGACCGGAGGTGGCGCGGGTGGCCCCCAGCCACTACCGCGAGCTGCCCGTGGAAGACGGTGATCTTCCGTTGCGCGCGGTGGCGGTGAGTGAGCAGGATCGTGGCGCCTATCCCTTGGTGGAGTCCCTGGACGGCGCCTGGCGGGCGTTCGACACGGAATCCGTGGTCCTGGTCAGTGAGCCGCTGGCGGCGCGCAAGGGCCTGACGCCCGGCGATACATTGACCTTGCCCGCGGCCGAGGGGCCCGCCCATCTCGAGGTGGCGGGGGTCTATCGCGATTACGCGGAGGTTCGGGGCAACGTGTTGATGCGGCTCGCCCTGTATCGCCGGCTCTGGGATGATCGGCGGACCACGGGTATCGGGGTGGTCGCCGCCCCAGATGTCGAGGCCTCGGCACTGGGGGAGACCCTGCGTGGCGAGCTGCCGGCCCATGTCTCGGTTACCGACAACCGACAGGTCTATCGCCGTTCCCTGGCAGTATTCGACCAGACCTTCCGGGTCACCGAGGTCCTGCGGGCATTGGCCGCGGTGGTGGCCTTTGTCGGCGTACTCGGCGCGCTGATGGCCCTGCAGCTCGAGCGCGCCCGGGAGGTGGCGGTGATGCGAGCACTGGGGCTGACCCGCCGCGGCGTGGCGGTCCAGGTGTTCGGCCAGAGCGGGTTCCTCGGGGCCGCCGCTGGGCTCTGGGCCATGCCCCTCGGTTTGGTCCTCGCCTGGTTATTGGTAGCGGTGATCAACCAGCGGGCCTTCGGCTGGAGCCTGGACTTCCGCATCGCCCCGGAGGCGCTGCTACAGGGCCTGGCGCTGGCGGTTGTGGCGGCGCTACTCGCCGCAGCCTGGCCCGCCCGGCGCCTCGCGCTGGCCCAGCCGGCACGGGGGCTGCGCCTGGAATGAGTCGAGGAGGTGACGCCTTGCCAGCGGCGGTCCGCAAGGGGCAATGGCACGTGGGTGCCGCGCTGGTGCTGGTCCTGTTCGCCGGGATGCTGGCGCTCGCCGGGGAATGGCGTGGCCGGTCGCCGGAGTCCGGCGACGATACCGCCATGGCCCTGTTGCGGGGGGATTCGGCGGGTTTTGCCCGGGTGACGGGAGCGCGGCCGTTCCGCTTCCCCGAGGACCACGTCGCCCATCCGGACTACCGCAGCGAGTGGTGGTATTTCACCGGGAACCTGGAGACGGCGAACGGCCGTCTCTTCGGCTTCCAGCTGACCTTCTTCCGCAGCGCGCTGGCCCCGGACATGCCCGAGCGGGCGTCCCGCCTGGCGAGCCGTCAGGCGTGGATGGGGCATTTCGCCATCACCGACGTCACTGCCGGTTCCCACCGCTTCGCCGAGCGCTTTCAGCGCGGCGCGGCCGGACTGGCGGGCAGTACCTTGGGGCCGGTGCGGGTGTGGCTGGACGACTGGGTGCTGCGCGCCGAGCGCCCGGATGGTCTCTTCCCCTTGCGCCTGCGTGCCCGGGAGGGGGATATGGCACTGGATCTGCGCCTGAGCAACGAGCGTCCGCGGGTATTGCAGGGAGACAGGGGCTATAGCCGCAAGGGCGCCGAGCCGGGCAATGCCTCCCACTACTATTCCTACACCCGGCTGAGCGCGGAAGGCACGGTCACCGACGACGGGGGCCGGACCCACGAGGTCGCCGGAACCGCCTGGCTGGACCGGGAGTGGAGTACTAGCGCCCTCGGGCCCGAGCAGGCGGGCTGGGACTGGTTCGCCCTGCAGCTGGACGACGGACGTGACGTCATGGTCTACCGGCTGCGCCGCCATGACGGCGGCACCGATCGCTGGTCGGCGGGTATGGTGGCCGGGGCACAGGGCAAGCGCCGTCAGCTCGACGCCGACGATTTCCGTGTCACGCCCCTGCGGTGGTGGCGCAGCCCCGACACCGGCGTGCGCTACCCCGTGGCCTGGCGGCTGGTGGTGCCTGCAAGTGACCTGGCCCTGCGGGCCGAGGCCGTCCTCCCGGCCCAGGAGATGCGCACCGCCTTCCGCTACTGGGAGGGCGCGGTGACGGTCACCGACCGGGCGGGCCGGCCCGCCGGTCGCGGCTATCTGGAGATGACGGGGTATTCCCCGTCCTCGCCGCCTCACGCCCCCCGCTGATCCGTTCCCCAATCCGTGGCTTCCCTCGGGCGTCCCCCCCCGTGGGTCAGCGATCCGGTGGGGCCCTACTGCGCAAACCCGTTGCCTGCTGCGCCCATTCGTTACCGCGTCGTGTCTGCCGATGCCTAGGCTTCGGCGCGCCGGCTGTCCGCATGGACTGAACAACCGGCGCGAGTCGAATCAGCACACCACACGCGGAGGGGAAGAATGGACAACAACAGACGCTGGAGGGGGATGTCCGGTTGCATGCTGGCGCTCCTGCTCTTCGCAGGCGCCGAACAGGCGTCAGCGATCGAAGTCGCCGAGGCCGGGCAACCGGTGGTCACCGGCGAGCCGAGTCGCGTCGGGCCACCCTGGAATCACCGAAGCTCATGGCGGGTCCCGGGGACGGAGACCGACTTCGTCATCGGCGGATACCTCAAGTTCGACGCCCTCTACGACACCGACTACGACCTCGGTGACGTAACCAACCCCCTGGCGGTCCGCAGTGAGGCGAACCGCACCGACGGGCGGACCACGTTTCATGCCAAGGAGTCGCGGCTCAACGTCCGCACGTCCACGGCCACCGGCGTTGGCCAGCTGAGTACGTACGTGGAGGCGCATTTCCTGCCCGCCGGCGACTTCTCGCTTCGCCACGCCTACGGCGAGATCGGGCCCTGGCTCGTGGGGCGCTCTTGGAGCAACTTCATGAGCTTCGTCGGTGCGCCGCGCTCGCTCAAGCTGGGCACCCCGACGGGGCATCCGTTCCGCCGCCAGGCGCAGGCGCGCTACACCGCGGCGCTGGGCGGTGACGGTCGGTTCTCCCTGTCCCTGGAGGAGCCGACCACCATTGTCGCCAACGCCGCCGCACCGGCGGAGACCCCGATGCCGGATGTCACCGCACGCTACGAGCACGGGCGCTGGTTCGCGCTTGCCGGTGTCGCGCGCCGACTCGAGACCCGCGACGGTGCGGGCACTGAAGGGGACTCGGTCACCGCCTTTGGTGTGAATTCCCAGCTCGCCCTGCCCCTCGGTGGTGCCACCCGGCTCAAGGGCATGGCCATGTACGGCGAGGGGCTGGGGGATTACCTGGGCCCGCCGGTGGCCAATCCCGCGGGCATGCCCGATGTCTACCTGGATGGTGGCGAGCTGGAGGCCGTCGAGCTTTGGTCGGCGTCGCTGGCCCTCGAGCATCAGTGGTCCAGCAGCTGGACGTCGACCCTCTCTTATACCCGGGCCTCCCAGGATATCCCGGGCCGTGTCGGTACGTTCGCTGAGGATGTGGACTACGCCTTCGCCGGCCTCTACTGGGATCCCATGCCCCGGCTGACCCTGGGCGTGGAGTACCAATACACCGAGGTGACGGATAACGACGGGGTGAACCGCGACGCATCACGCGTCCAGAGCTCCGCGATCGTGCAGTTCTGAGTATCGGCCCGCGCATTTGCGCACCGGCGTCAACGGTTGCGCAAATGCGTTATCACCCGCCACGGAGTCGTGGCTAGGGTTGCGCGGTAGTCACGGGCCACCAACACAACCGATATCGAGGAGGAGCGGAGCCATGAACAACGGATACCGCCGACGTATCGCCGCGGCCGGCATCTGTGCCGCGGCCGCGCTCGGGCTTGCCACGCCTGCCGCGGCCGCCGAGATCACACTCACCTACGCATTCTTCGCCCCCGCAGGCACCTTCCCCGGCAAGCAGATGCAGCACTGGGCGGACGAGCTGAGCGAACGCACGAAAGGCCGCGTCGAGGTCCAGACGTTTCCAGGCGGCACCCTGCTCGGTGCCGACGACATGTACGACGGTGTCCGCCAGGGGGTGGTGGATATCGGCCTCGGGGCACCGACGTATGACCCGGGGCGGTTCCCGCTGACCTACGCCCTGTCGTTGCCCCTTGGCTTCGAGAGTGCGACGGCGGCGAGCAGGACCTACCGGGACCTGGTCCGTGAGTTCGACCCGGCGGCATACCAGGACTACAAGGTCATTGCCCTGTTCACCAGCGAGCCGAGCCACATCCAGTCGCGGGAACCGGTGCGTGGCCTCGACGATATCGCGGAGATGAAGCTGCGCGCGGCCGGCGGCGCCGTGGACGCCCTCGACGCCCTGGGCGCGGCCCCCGTGGGGATGCCGATGCCCGCGGTGCCCGAGGCGGTGCAGACCGGGGTCATCGACGGGGTGCTCTCCTCCCGGGAGATCCTTCGTGACTTCAAGCTGGCCGAGAATCTCGACTACGTCACCGACTACCCGATGGGGGTGATCACCTTCGCCGCGGTGATGAACAAGGACCGCTGGGATCGCCTGCCCGAGGAGGTGCGCCGGGTGATCGAGGAGCTCGGTCCGGAGATGGCCGAGTGGACCGGCCGCTACCACGACGCGGATGTCGACGATGTCCTGGCGTGGGCCCGCACCGAGGAAGGCCTGGAGGTGGTCTCGCTGGATGCCGGCGAGCGCGAGCGCTGGGACCGCCGCCTCGCCCCGCTCGTGGACGCCTGGGAGCGCTCCGCGCGCGACCAGGGGCTGCCGGCGGAGCGCTTTTTGGAACGCCTCCGGACACTGCGCGAGCGTCATGAAAGCGACGGGGAGTAGATGGCTGCTGCCGCGCCCGCGCCCGAGGTACGAGCTATGACCGCGTTGATGAACCTGCTCAGCCGAGCCCTAGCGGTGATCGGCGCGACGGCGCTGGCCGGCCTGCTGGGCCTGGCCGTGCTCGATATCCTTCTGCGTGCCGTGGGCTACCCGGTCCCCGGTAGCTACGAGATCATCGGCTGGCTCGCCGCGGTGGCGATGGCCGCCGCGGTGGGGCATACCCAGGCCCACCGCGGGCACGTGGCCATCGACCTGCTGCTGACCCGGTTGCCGGCGCGGCTCCGCGACGCCCTGGAGGCGATCACGATGCTCCTGTCCATCGCGCTGTTCGCGCTCGCTTCCTGGCAGCTCTTCCAGCATGGTGTGGCGTTGCAGGCGTCGGGCTCCTCGTCGGGTACCCTCAAGGCACCCGTCTACCCCTGGGTCTATGCCACGGCAACGGGGATGGCCGCGTTGACCCTGGTGCTGACGCTCCAGCTCGGCGAGCACTTGCGGGGCCTGATTACGCACGCAGCCGTAACTGGCCCCGACCGCCGGGGTGGGGGTGTGTCATGACGCCAACGGCCATCGGCATCGTTGGATTCGCCGCCATGCTCGCGCTGATGGCGGTGGGCATGCCGGTCGCCTTCACCATGATGCTGGTGGGGGTGGTTGGCGTCAGCCTGGTCCTCAACCCAGGGGCCGCGCTGCATCTGCTCTCCAGCAACCTCTGGGAGGAACTCTCCTCCTACGGGCTCACCGTGATCCCGCTGTTCGTCCTCATGGGGCAGCTGGCCTACCGCAGCGGGGTGACCCGGCGGTTGTACCGGGCCGCCTACACCTGGTTCGGGCGGCTGCCCGGCGGCATCGCCGGCACCACGGTGCTGACCTCGTCGGGGTTCGCGGCGATCTGTGGTTCCAACTCGGCCACCGCCGCCACCATGGGCACCATCGCCCTGCCGGAGATGCAGCGCTACGGCTATGACCGTGGTCTGAGCACCGGCAGCGTCGCCATCGGCGGGACGCTCGGCGCGATCATCCCGCCGAGCGTGGTGCTCATCGTCATTGCGGTGCAGACGGAGCAGTCGGTGATCGATCTGTTCCTGGCGAGCTTCGTCCCCAGCGCCTTGCTCGTGGTGCTGCTGCTCGCCACCATCTCGCTGCTGTGCTGGCGCCGGCCCGCGCTCGGCCCCGCCGGACCCGCCACCGGCATTGCGGAGAAGCTCCGGTCACTGACCGGGGTGACGGAGGCGGTGGTGCTGTTCGCGCTGGTGGTGGGCGGGCTGTACCTGGGCTGGTTCACGCCCAGCGAGGCGGGGGCGGCCGGCGCCTTCGGCGCCCTTGCCATGGGCTGCTGCGCCGGGCGGCTGGGCTGGTCGGATCTCAGCCGGGCCATGGTTGAGACCCTGCGCATATCCGCCATGGTGGTGTTTCTGATCACCGGGGCGGTGCTGTTCGGGCGCTTTCTCACCATCACGCGACTGCCCTTCGCCCTCGCCGAATGGGCCGCCGCCCTGCCGGTGCCGGCGGTGGTGATCCTGCTCGTGGTGCTGGGCATCTATGCCGTCGGCGGGGCGCTGATGGATGCGCTGGGGTTCCTGGTGGTCACCCTGCCGATCTTCTTCCCGCTGGCCCAGGCGCTTGGTTTCGACCCCGTGTGGTTCACGGTCCTGCTCACCCTGGTGACCACCATGGGTGCGGTCACCCCCCCGGTCGGGGTCAACGTCTACATCGTCAGCGGCTTCGCCCCGGACGTGCCCGTGCAGACCATCTTCCGCGGGGTGGCCTTGTTCATCATCGCCTACTTGGTCTGTATCGCGGCGGTGATCGTCTATCCCGATCTCGTGCTCGCGTTGCCCCGTGCAGCGTCCTAGGCGCGCCGGCCCCCGCGGCGATCCCTGTGGTTTCCCTTCAACGGAGGATTGAGATGATCGAGCCCTACAACTGCGTCGGCCTGATTCCAACGGTACGCGGCATTCGCCGGCGCGCCGACATGATGACCAACATCGAGCACATCCGCCACCTCACCAAGGCGGCCTCCTGGCTGTCCAGCCTGGACATCCCGGTGCGGCTGCTGGTGCTCCCCGAGGGCGCCCTGCAGGGCTTCAATGACGAGGTGCTCGATCTCGATCATGTGGCCTTTGCCCGCGAGTGCGCCATCGACATCCCCGGTCCGGAAACCGAGGCGCTGGGAGAGATCGCGCGCCAGTACGACTGCTACCTCATGGCCCAGGCCAAGGCCAGGCACCCGGACTGGCCGGATCGCTTCTTCAACGTGGGCTTTGTGCTGGATCGCCAGGGCGAGGTGATCCTCAAGCACTACAAGCTCGCCAACCTCTACCCCGTCGAGCACGGATTGACGCCATCGGATATCTTCGACTGGTGGGTCGAGACCTATGGCCGCGATCTCCAGGCGTTCTGGCCGGTGGTGGACACCGAGATCGGCCGGCTCGGGATCATGATGGCCAACGAGGCCTCCTACCCCGAGAACGGACGGGGGCTGGCCATGAATGGCTGTGAGGTGGCGTATCGTGCCTCGTTCCCCCATCCGCATACGGGCAACGACTTCTTCGAGGTTTCCTCGCGGGCGCGGGCGTTGGAGAACAACATGTATGTGGTCGCCCCTAATATGGGGACCTACTACCTCTTCGATGATTCGGATACCCCCATCGACACCTTCGGAGGCCGCTCGCATATCGTGAACCATCGTGGGGCGGTGATCGGCAGACAGGACTACGGGGCCGGCTCGACCTACCTCGCCGGCGTCATCGACATCGAGCAGTTGCGCCACCATCGCGAGAACGCCCAGGTGTCCAACTGGCTCAAGGACGTCCGCTCCGAGCTGGCCCGCGTCATCTATGACCGGGAGGTCTACCCCAGCAATCTCTACATGGACCGGGTGCCCATGGATCACGCCGAGTACCGTCGTGAGGTCATCGACCGACAGGTGGCGCTGATGAAGGAGCGTGGCATTTGGCGCGATTCGGCGTACCGGGGCGGCGCGTGAGGGTGGCATCCCCGGGGCCGCGGGCTCAGCCCGTGATCCCGGGGAGGCGCTCCAGCGTGGCCGAGGGCAGCTCGCCGAAGGCGTCCCGGTAGAGCTTGGCGAAGCTGCTGCCGTTGTAGAAACCGTGCTCCGCGGCGATGTCACCGACCCGCGACTCAGCGGGGCTCGCGGTGAGCAGTGCGTCGTGGACCCGGCGCAGGCGCAGTCGCTTGATGAAGGTCATCGGCCCGATCTGGAAGCGCTCGAGAAAGGCCGTCTCCAGCGTGCGTATGGACACGCCCGTGGCCGCCACCAGGTCGCTGGGGTGGATGTCCGCCGGATCGTGCTGCTCGATGTGCTCGAGGGCGACCTGCAGCGCCCGGCGCCGGCCGGTGACTGGAGTGGGTAGCGGTGGGCGCGGGGCGGGATCCCGCCGGAGCTCCAGCAACGCCCGTAACAGGAGCTGTTCCAGTTGCGTCCCGGCAGGGCGGTTCCGCAGGGCCGATTCCTCGTCGGTGATCTCGCGGCACAGCGTCCCCAGGAGGTTGGCGAAACTGCGCCCGGGGCCGCTGCCCAGTTTCAGTATGCGCGGCAGCCTCAGTGGGGCCTCGGCCGCCTCCGGGGCCATCGAGCACAGCAGTGAACCCGCCTGCTCCCAGCCGAAGGACAACACGATGGCGGTGCACTCCTCACTCCACTCGGTGTTCATGGCGTCGCCCGGGGAGTAGGCGAGGGCCTCACCCGGCCTGACCGTGGGCTCGTCCCTGCCGAAGTGTCCCGTCAGTCCTCCTTGTAGGGGAACTATGATTTGAAAGGAACGAAGCGGAGGCGAGACCACATGTACGCGGGTGCCGTGGTAGGCGCCAAAGAGGTGACCGAGCCCTAGCGCGAAGTGACTGATACACAGGCTCGTGGATCCAAGTCCCCGTCGCCGCCGGTAGTGGAAACGTCGCGGGTCGATGACGGAACTCACCGCCCGTTCCGCCCGGCGCAGGTCATGTCCGTGGACGAAGACATTGGACGACAGCGGTGGGCCGCTGATACCGGGAATAACGGTTCTTCCGTGCATTCGCGGTGCGATCAGCGCTGGCCGGAACTAGGGCGGTAGGTCGATCGCTGGCGGTAAAGTCCTGCGCCAGCCCTGGGCGGGGCAGAAGTTGAAATACACATTCTCGCCTCCCCTTCCCCCGATTGGGACTTTCGAAATCACGCTATTGGTCCGCGGCCGCGGTGATGCCCCGCGTCGCGATTGCCATCTGGGGTTCATAATTTTAAGTATAAAATAGATTATAGAGGCTCGGCGGTCTCGCGCAAGGGGTGCCGGTTCGCAATGCGAGGACGGTCACTGGGTCGGGGGGCATGTGTCATTCCGTGATTCCGGTACGGGCTCGTGCGGGCCAGGTTTTCCCCTTGCAGGGCCACAGCGGGACTCCAGCTCCTGGCTGATACCGTCTAGGCCGACGTCGGCGAGCCGGGGCCGCAGGCTTGCGCGATAGGTGCGCAACAGGCTGATACCGAGCACCCGGGCGTCATACACCTGCCAACCCCCGTTGTCACGATGGAGCATGAGGTCGACGGAGAGGCTGCGCCCGCTGCGATCCTGCAGTAGCAGGCGAACCACGGCGCGGCCATTCGCCTCGCGGACGGTGCGGTACTCCACCTCTCCATGGCGGGCGAACTCAGCGACTTCGTCCGCGTACTCGCTGACCGCTGTGGCGTAGAGTCGTAACAGGTGCTCGGCGAATGCCTTCGTGAAACGTGTCCGTGTCTCCGCCTCCGAATCGCCCCAGTGGGGACCGGCGATGAACCGGGCGATCCCCTCGATGTCCGCGTGGGGCACGTACAGGCGCTCCAGGATGGCACGCGCGTGCTCGCGATCCGAGGCGATCGTCTCGGTATCCCGGACCACGGTCTCGAGACCCCGAGAGACCTGTTCACGGACCAGCGCGGCGGCCCCGGCGGAGCCGTCCGCGGCGGCGATGCTGCAGGTGAGGGCCAACGCAAGGCCCAGGATCAGGGTGAGGCGGGCGGATGCGTGGTGGCTCATGGGTGGTCGATATTCCAGTACATGCGGCCGAAGGTAACCGCCGCTTGGACCACGCGCCACCGGGGTTGGGTTCAATGGGAAGGGGGACACGGCCCCGAACGGGGCCGCGTCCCGGTGCAGGACTCAGGCGTGTGGCTTAGTCGTCATCCCGGTCGGGAGGACCCACGCCCTCCGGCGGGCCGCGACGCCCGTCATCATCATCATCGTCCTCGTCGTCATCCTCCTCATCGTCCTGGTCATCGTCGTCGTCATCGTCTTCGATGGCCTCGTCGCGGCCCATGGTGATGGCGATGATCCGCTCTGCCTCGAAGTAGCTCTCACCGTCACTGCCGAAGGCCTTGATATGGGTCCGACCATTCGCGTCGAGGGTGGTGAGATCCGGCGTGGACACACGGCCCCGGCCGCTGACGATCAGCGCCCCGCCGTCGACCAGGCGCACCCACGTCGCGGTGCCATTGACGTCGACCTGGATGGTGTCGGCGGTATCCGCGGCGATCAGATCACCCTCGAGCCGTGTGGGGGCGCTCTCACCGTCGTCGTCCCCCTCGGCAGGGGCCGTGCCGAGATCCCCGTCGTCGGCGTCCTCATCGTCCTCATCGTCCTCATCGTCGTCACCGCGGAGGATGACCAGGCTGGCCCGTAGCGGGTCGTCGATCACACCCTTCACCGTCAGTGGCCGGCCGTCGGCGATGGCATCGCGGGAGAGTCGGTCGCCGTCTCCGTCGACGACGGGCGTGGTGTCGGCCAGGGCAATCGCGCGACCGTTACGCAGGGAGAAAATGCCTTCCTCATTCACCGGGCCAGCGGCAACCCCGCCACGCGTGCCGATGGTGGGGCGGGTGCCCAGGGTGATGCTGAATGCCTCGAGCTGGCGGCGGCCACTGTCCTCGTCGCGGTCGAGCTCACCGATGGCGATCACCGCATCACCCTCGACCAGGGTGGCGAGCTCGATGCTCGAGCCCAGCGTGTCGAACACCGCCGTGTCCTCCTCGCTCTCCACCTCAACACAGGCACGATCGGAGGCCTGTGCGGACGGGCAGACCAGCAGCTCGTCATCATCCATGAACCGCCGTATCGACCCGCTGACGCTGATGATCGGCGTATCATCGTCCTCCGCCATGCCGTCATCGCCGTTTCCGTCGGCGAGTTCGTCGTCGTTGGTTCCGTCGTCCGCGTCGTCGCCGTCCTCCGCGGGTGCCGTGCCGTCGCCAGGGGTGTCCTCCTCGTAGGTGTTGACCAGGACCACCGGCCGGAAGAGGCGCTCTCCGGTGCCGGTCTCCACCACGAGCAGGGAGTTGTCGGCGTCGATGTCGAGCTCCAGGTACAGGGTGTTGTCCTGACTGACCCGCAGCGCCTCATCGGGAACGAGGTCGATATGGCCGCTCGGCAGCCGTGCCTCCACCGGGGGCTCTTCGGTGTCCTCGTCCACGAGCTCCACGCGATCCGCGTTTAGCCGTACCTTCTCGTATTCGCCCACCGGGACGTCCTCGGCCACGGTCAGCAGCTCCGAGTAGTCCCGTAGCGCCAGGATGTCCAGGGTCCGCGGCTCGTCGAGCAGTGAGATGGCCTCTTCGTCGCTGTCCTCCCGCGGCAGCAGGGTGATGCCGGTGACCGTGACGTTGATCTGCTCGTAGATGTCCGTGGGCGCGTCCGTGAGCAGCACCGCGACGTTGCCGCCGCTGTCGGTGCTCCCGTCGGCATCGGCGGTCGCGGCCGTATCACCGCCACCACCGCCACCACAGGCCCCCAGCAGCAGGACCGAGGCGGCCGTCAGGCCCAGCCCCAGGTTGCGGAATCGAAAGAGATCCATGGGCTTCCCTCCTTTTGGTGTTATCGCCAACAGCCTCCGCCTTCGACACACACAGCGACAAGGGCTGTCGCGCTTAGTTGCGACGGGCCGCACGGCGACGGCGTTAACGGGTTGTCGGTAGTCGGCGACAGGGCATCAGCCGGCGGAGGAGGGGCACTGCGGGGCCGGCGCGGGGCGGTCGCTGAGCAGCAGATAGGCGGCGGCGAGAACGCTGATCCCCGCGCAAAAGCTCATCACTACAGCCATGTCCGCGGCCGCTCCGATCCCCACCAGCGCGGTCATTCCGCCGGCGGCGGCCCCGAGACCAAACTGGAAGAAGCCGAATAGGGCGGAGGCCGCGCCGGCGTGGTCCGGATAGGAGTCGAGCAGGCCGGTCACGGTGTTGGCGCCGACCAGCCCCACCATGCCGACGGCGAAGAACAGCGGGACCGCCACCCCCGCGAGGCCGCCGAAACCGCTCAGGGTGGTCGCCAGCAGTGCCAGGCTGCCGGTGAAGGTCACCGCCGCACCGAAGGCGAGCAGGCGCCGGTAGCCGAAGCGGCGCACCAGCACCCCGTTCGCCAGGTTGGCGGCCACCAGCCCGAGGACGTTCAAGGCGAAGTAGTAACCGAAGGCCCGGGGGCTGACGCCGTGGACCTCGATGTAGAGGAACGAGCTACTCGCCACGTAGGCGAACAACGCACCGAAGGCCATGCCGCCACAGAGCAGGTACGCCACCGAGGCCCGGTCGCGCAGCAGGTGGGTGTAGGCCACGAAGCGGCGGCCCAGGCCATCGCGGCCGCGGCGTGCCCGCCCGTTGGTCTCCGGTAGGGCCCCCGTGACCATCGCGAGGCAGACCAGCCCGAATCCCGTCAGTACCCAGAAGATCCCCCGCCACCCCACCGTGTCGACGATCTGGCCGCCGAGCAGGGGTGCGATCAGCGGGGCCACCGCCATCACCAGGATGACGAAGGACATCGCCCGTGCCGCCTCGGCGCCGTGGTGGACATCGCGGATGATGGCACGGGAGACCACCGGGCCGGCCGCCGCGCCGAGCCCCTGGAGCAAACGGCCGGCGAGCATCTCCGGCAGGCTGGTGGCGACGGCGCAGAGCACGCTCGCCACCAGGTAGACGAGGATGCTGAACGCGAGCACCGGCCGGCGGCCGTAGCGGTCGGAGAACGGGCCGTAGATCAGCTGGCCGATAGCGAGGCCGATGAAGAACAGGCTCAGGCTCTGTTGCGCCGCCGCCGCGGAGGCATCGAGCTCCCGCGCGAGCCCCGGCAATCCCGGCAGGTAGAGGTCGATGGACATCGGCCCGAACGCGGTAAGGAGGCCAAGGATGGCGATCAGGCCGATCCCCCTGGAGACGCGGGTACGCAGCATGGGTGGCTACCGGCGGGAAAGCTGAAATAGGACAGTTAGCATAGCACCTATCATGGGGACGTCCGGGCAAGGGGACAACCCTGCCGCGTTTCCGTATATCCTTGGGGGAGTGACTACTCGGAGGTGTGCCCATGTCCGCGGCCACGGCCTTGCGTACCCGTTTCCCCGCTGCCGCCCGCATGCCCCCTCCGGCCCGGGAGGGCGGGTCCGGTGAGCTCGCGGGGCTGTTGCGCTCGGGGCGGGCGGTGGTGCTCACCGGTGCCGGCTGTAGCACCGGCTCCGGGATCCCCGACTACCGGGATGCCGGAGGGCGCTGGAAGGGCCGCCAGCCCATGCAGTACCAGCAGTTCCTTCGTAGTGCGGCGGGGCGCCGGCGCTACTGGGCACGGAGCCTGCTCGGTTGGCCGCGGGTGGCCGCGGCCACGCCCAATGCCGGCCACCGCGCACTGGCATCGCTCGAGGCTTACGGTGCGGTCACCGGGGTCATCACCCAGAATGTCGATGGGCTCCACGGGCGTGCCGGCAGCCGGGTGGTGGTGGACCTCCATGGCCGCCTCGACCGGGTGGAATGTCTTGATTGCGGCGCCATGGGCGAGCGTGACGCCTTCCAGGAGCGCCTGTGGATCGCGAATCCGCAGTGGGGCCGTCTCGCCGCCGGCGACGCCCCGGATGGAGACGCCGATCTCGACGGCGTCGACTACGACCGCTTCCGGGTGCCGGGCTGTGGGCGTTGCGGCGGCGTGCTCAAGCCGGCGGTGGTGTTCTTCGGGGAAGGGGTGCCCCGGCCCCGGGTGGATCGGGCCATGGGGCTGATGCAGGCGGCGGACACCCTGCTGGTCGCCGGTTCCTCGCTAATGGTCTGGTCGGGGTATCGCTTCGTCCGTGCGGCCCGCGAGCGCGGCATGCGCGTGGTCGCCGTGGGCCTGGGCCTCACCCGTGGCGAAGCGGAGCTGGATTTCCGGGTCACGGACGACTGTGCCACGGTGCTCGCGGGCCTCGCCGACGCGCTGCCGGCGTAATTTCGGGTCAGTACGGCTGCTCGGCGGTCGCGAGGAATTCGGCCTCCGCTGGCGTGGAAGGGCGAGCGAGTACGGCATTGCGATGGGGGAAGCGGCCGAAGCGCAGGATCACCTCCCGGTGCCGGCGCGCCGCCTCGGCGGAGCGCTCGAAGGGCGGGCGTTGCGCCTCGGGCATCTCCGCGGCCAGGGTCTCGAACAAGGCCACCGACCGATCCTGCACCGGCAGGGATTCGGCATGCATCATCGGCATGTACAGGAACAGCCGTTCCACCGGGCGCAGCTCCCGCGCCTCGCCGCGGGATTGTGCGTTCAGGCTGTGGGCCAGGGCCTGCCGGTCGCTGGCGTAGGCCTCCGGATTGGCCCGGTAGAGGTTGCGCGGGAACTGATCGAGCAGGAGGATCAGCGCGAGCCGCCCGCGCGGGGCGTCCGCCCAGTGCTCCAGGGCCCCTTCGCGGGCGCTCGCCACGGATTCCCGGAACCGTGTGTCGATATCGTCGTCCAAGGCGGGATCGGCGCGAAACCACAGCGACGCGCGCTCCGCCGCGATCTCGCCGTCGCTGCGCCGTTCGGCATCCACGCCGAACCAGTAGTCCAAGATGGCCCGCGCCTGATCGTCCATGGCTTCATTGTGCCCGCCGGGGGCACGGCCGTGCTACCGTCGCGGTCCATGCTCTCAATCGTCACGGAGGAGACCCGTTTGGCAGCCCCGAACCCGTTCCCGGGCCCCCCTGCGCGGCCGCTGCGGTATCCGTGGCTATGGCGGGGCCTGGCCCTGCTGCTGCTAGCGGCAGTGGTGTGGCTGTCGCTGACGCCGTCACCACCGACCCCGCCGGCGGCACTGTCTTGGGATAAGGCCCAGCACGCCCTGGCCTACGTGATCCTGGCCTGGTCCTTCGGCCAGGTCTGGCCGCGCTCCCCGGCGCGTGTGGCCGCCGGCCTGATCGTCATCGGCGTACTCATCGAACTGGCCCAGGCCGCTACTTCCGCTCGCGTGATGGAGGGCGGCGACGTCCTGGCCAACACCGCCGGGGTGCTGGGCGGCACGGTGCTCTGTCATACCCCACTCGGTGGCGTCTTCCACTGGCTGGAGCGCCTGCTTGCTCCCGGTCATTCCCGGGGCGGCCCGTAGCCGCCGCCCCCCGGGGTTTCGATCACCACCACGTCACCCGCGTCCACCTCGGTACGATCCGTGCCCTCCAGGTAGTCGCTGCGGCCGTCACCGCGCTCCACCCACTGGCGCCCGAGCGCCCCGGGCTCGCCGCCGGCGAGCCCGGGCGGTGCCACCCGGCGGGAGTTGGAGAGGATGGCCACGGTCATGGGCTCGTTGAAGCGGATGCGGCGCACGGCCCCATCCCCCCCGTGATGGCGGCCGGCCCCGCCGGATCCGCGGCGGACGCCGAAGCCGTCGAGCCGCACCGGGAAGCGCCACTCCAGCACCTCCGGGTCGGTGAGCCGGGAATTGGTCATGTGCGAGTGCACTGCGCTGGCGCCGTCGAAGCCCGGGCCCGCGCCGGTACCCCCACACAGGGTCTCGTAGTGCTGGTAGCGCTCGTTGCCGAAGGTGACGTTGTTCATCGTCCCCTGGGAGGCGGCCTGCCGGCCGAGCGCGAGGTACAGCGCATTGGTCACCACCTGGCTGACCTCGACGTTGCCGGCGACCACGGCCGCCGGGTAGCGGGGGTTGAGCAGGCAGCCCTCCGGGATCACCAGCTCGACGGGCTGCAGGCAGCCGTCGTTCAAGGGGATATCGTCAGCCACCAACGTGCGCAGTACGTAGAGCACCGCCGCGCGGGTCACCGCCACCGGGGCATTGAAGTTGCTCGACTGCGCCGCGCTGGTCCCGGTGAAGTCCACCCGGGCGCTGCGGCCGGCACGGTCTACGGTGACCGCCACCCGGATCGCGGCGCCGTTGTCCATGGGGAGCTCGTAGTCGCAGTCGTCGAGGACGTCGATGACGCGGCGGACCTGCTCCTCGGCATTGTCCTGGACGTGGTGCATGTAGGCGTGCACCACCTCCAGGCCGAACTGGGCGATCATCCCGCGTAGCTCCCGGGCGCCCTTTTCGTTGGCGGCGATCTGGGCGCGCAGGTCGTTCAGGTTTTGCTCGATGTCGCGCACCGGATAGTCGCCGCCGGTGAGCAGCTCACGGACGGCGGCCTCGCGGAAGCTGCCGGCCTCCACCAGCTGGAAGTTGTCGATGAGCACCCCCTCCTCTTCGATGCGGCTGCTGTCCGGCGGCATGGAGCCGGGGGTGATGCCGCCCACGTCGGCGTGGTGGGCTCGGGAGGCGATGTAGAACAGCACCCGCTCGCCGGCATCGTCGAACACCGGCGTGACCACGGTGATGTCAGGCAGATGGGTGCCCCCGTGGTAGGGGTCGTTCAACATGTACACGTCGCCGCGGCGCATGCTATCGCGCCGGCGCTCGGCGATGGCGCGCACGCTCTCGCCCATGGAGCCGAGGTGCACCGGCACGTGGGGGGCGTTGGCCACCAGATTGGCGTCCGGGTCGAAGACCGCGCAGGAGAAGTCCAGGCGCTCCTTGATGTTGGCGGAGTAGGCGGTCTTGCGCAGGGTCACGCCCATCTGCTCGGCCACGGACATGAACAGGTTGTTGAACACCTCTAGCATCACCGGGTCCACGTCGGTGCCCACAGCCACCCGTGCCGGCCGGGCCTCGACGCGCTCCATGACCACATGATTGCGGGGCGATACCGCCATCGCCCAGCCGGGCTCGATCACGATGGTGGAGACCGGGTCACGGATGATCGCCGCTCCGGTGACGCGATCGCCGGGGAGGAGTTGTTCGCGGTCGTAGACCGGGGTGTCGTGCTCCGCGCCGGCCATGTGGGTGGTGACCCGGGCCAGGACCTCCGGCGCCCCGGCCTCCCGGGGCGCGAGCTCGGGCTCGTCGTCCAGCGCCCCGCTCTCGGCGGTGAGCTCCACGGTGGCGGCGGCGATGAGCAGCCGCTTGTGGGGCATCACGAAGCCGAACTGCTGGCGGTGCTCCGCCTCGAAGGCGGCCCGGACGGTGTCGGCCGCGGCCAGGTCCACCTCCAGCGTGGTATCGGTGCCCTCGTACTTGGCGTGCAGGCGGCGGCGCGCGCCCACCCGTTCAGGGTCGCAGCCCTGGTCGGCGAGCTCCGCGCGGCCCTCCGCGGCGAGGTCCTCGAGGGTGGTGGTGACGTGTTCGAGCAGGGCGTCGTCCAAGGGGGCATCCACTGGCATCTCCCGCAGGGTGGAGAGATCCGCCAGACCCATCCCATAAGCGGAGAGCACGCCGGCATGGGGGTGGATGAGCACCCGCTCCATGCCCAGGGCGTCCGCCACCAGGCAGGCGTGCTGGCCGCCGGCACCGCCGAAACAGTTGAGGGTGTAGCCGGTGACGTCGTGGCCGCGCTGCACCGAGATCTCCTTGATGGCGCTGGCCATATTCTCCACGGCGATGCGCAGGAACCCTTCCGCGACCTCCACGGCCGTGCGCTCGTCGCCGGTGGCGGCGTGGATCTCTGCGGCCATCTCCGCGAAGCGTTCATGGACCACATCGGGATCCAAGGGCTGATCCGCCTCGGGGCCGAAGACCCGGGGGAAGAACTCCGGCTGGAGCTTGCCGAGCATCACATTGCAGTCGGTCACGGTCAGCGGTCCACCGCGGCGGTAGCAGGCCGGTCCGGGATCGGCGCCGGCGGAGTCCGGGCCGACGCGGTAGCGGCTGCCGTCGAAGTGGCAGATGGAGCCGCCGCCGGCGGCGACGGTGTGGATCTGCATCATTGGCACGCGCATGCGGATGCCCGCGATCACCGTCTCGAAGCTGCGCTCGTACTCGCCGGCGTAGTGGGAGACGTCGGTGGAGGTGCCACCCATGTCGAAGCCGATGACGCGCTCGAAGCCGGCCATGGCGGCGGTGCGCACGCTTCCGACGATGCCGCCGGCGGGTCCGGAGAGGATCGCGTCCTTGCCGGCGAAATAGCGGTGCTCGGTGAGCCCGCCGTCGGATTTCATGAACATCAGTCGGGTGTCGCCGAGCTCCGCGGCCACCTGGTCGGCGTAGCGGCGCAGGATGGGGGAGAGGTAGGCGTCCACCACCGTGGTGTCGCCACGGCCGACCAGGCGCATCAGGGGGCTTACCTCGTGGGACATCGATACCTGGGTGAACCCGATCTCGCGGGCGATGGCGCCGAGCCGCGCCTCGTGCTCGGTGTAGCGGTAGCCGTGGACCAGGCAAATGGCGATCGCCCGGATGCCGGCGTCATAGGCCGCCTGCAGGGAGGCACGAACGCCCCCCTCGTCCAGGGGCTCGATCACGCGGCCGTCCGCGCCGAGGCGCTCGTCGACCTCCACCACCTGCTCGTAGAGCAGCTCGGGGAGCTCGATGTGCTGGGCGAAGATCTCCGGCCGCGACTGGTAGCCGATCTGCAGGGCGTCGGCGAAGCCCCGCGTGATCGCGAGTACCGTGCGCTCACCGCGTCGCTCGAGCAGGGCGTTGGTGGCCACTGTGGTGCCCATCTTGACGTGCTCGAGTTGCTCGGCGGGGATGGGATCGTCGCCGTCGAGCCCGAGCAGCTCGCGGATGCCTTGCAGAGCGGCGTCCCGGTAGCGTTCCGGGTTCTCGGAGAGGACCTTACGGGTGAGCACCGCCCCGTCCGCCCGCCGGCCGATGACGTCGGTGAAGGTCCCACCACGGTCGATCCAGAACTGCCACTGTCCGCTGCCTTGCGCCTCGCTTCGGTTCATCGTCTCCGTCCGTTTCGTGCTTCGTCCTCCCTGGCGGCTGGCGGCGGCGATCCCTGTTCGCCGGTGTGGTCCTCCATTCTACGGCATTCAGCGGGACATCCGTTGCGGCAGCCAGGTGGCGATCTCCGGGAAGGCCACCAGGATGCCCACGGCGACGAGGAGCACCAGGAAGAAGGGCAGGGAGGCGGCGGCGATGCGGAAGATGTTCTGCCCGGTCAGCCCCTGGAGGACGAACAGGTTGAACCCTACCGGCGGGGTGATCTGGGACATCTCCACCACCACCACCAGGAAAATGCCGAACCACAGCGGGTCGATGCCCGCCGCCTGCACCATGGGCAGGATGATGGACGTAGTGAGGACCACCACGGAGATGCCGTCGAGGAAGCAGCCCAGCACCACGAAGAACACCGTCAGGGCGGCCAGCAGCGCCAGGGGTGAGAGGCCCATTTCCGCGATCCAGGCGGCGAGTGCCCGGGGTATCCCGGTATAGCCCATGGCCGTGGTCAGGAACGCCGCCCCGGCGAGGATGAACACGATCATGCACGAGGTCCGCGTCGCCCCCATCAGTCCGGCACGGAAGCTCCCCCAGTCCAGGCCGCCGGTGAGCGCGGAGAGCAGTAGGGCGCCGGCGACGCCGACGGCGGCGGCCTCCGTTGGGGTGGCCAGCCCGGCGTAGATGGAGCCGATCACCCCGACGATCAGCGCGAGCACCGGGATCAGTCGGGTGGAGGCGCGCAGACGCTGGCCCAGCGGCAGGGCGGGGTCCGCCGGCGGGTTGCGGGCCGGGTGCAACAGCGACCACGCCACCACGTAGCCCATGAATAACCCGACCAGCAGCAGACCGGGGAGCACGCCGGCGATGAACAACCGGGCGATGGAGAGCTCGGCGCTGATGCCGTAGACGATGAGGATGATGGACGGCGGGATCAGCAGGCCGAGGGTCCCGGAGCCCGCCAGGGTGCCGATGACCATGCGATCGTCATAGCCGCGGGCGCGGAGCTCGGGGATGGACATCCTCCCGATAGTGGCCGCGGTGGCCGCCGATGAGCCGGAGACGGCGGCGAATACCCCGCAGCCGAGGATGTTGACGTGCAGCAGCCGGCCGGGGAGGCGCCGCAGCCAGGGCGTGAGGCCCGCATACATGTCCTCGGACAACCGCGAGCGGAACAGGATCTCGCCCATCCAGACGAACAACGGCAGCGGCGCCAGCGACCAGCTGGACACCGACCCCCAGAGGTTGGAGCCCAGGATCAGTCCGGTGGGGGAGCCGGTGAACTGGCTGATGGCAACCCAGGCCACGGCCATCAGGCTCACGGACACCCACACGCCAGCGCCGAGCAGCAGCAACAGCAGTGCCACCAGGATCGCGCCGGTCTCCAGGGTCCCCATTCAACCGTCCTCGGCGTACAGGGGTGGTTTGCCGCGGAGCATGCGGGCGAGGTTGTCGGCCAGCGACAGGGTGAACACCGCGAGACCGGCGGCCATGGCGGACTGCGGGATCCACAGCGGCACTGCGAGCAGCCCCGGGGAGACGTCGCCGTAGGCGATGGAGCCGCGCACCAGGTCCACCGCCCACCAGCTGGCGTAGGCGCTCATCGACAGCGCCACCGCCACGCAAAGGATCTCCAGCGCCCGTGCTGTACCCGCCGGCAGGTGCTCGATGAGCACTCGTACCCGGATGTGGCCGCCGTGATTGAGGGTGTGGGCCAGCGCGAGGAACGTGGAGGCGGCCACGCAGAAGCCCGCCAGCTCGTTGGCGGACGGTACGGAAAACCCCAGTACCCGGCCCACCGTCTGGGCGAGGATCAGCACGGCAATGGCCGCAAGGCATAGTGCGGCGGCCACACCGGCGCTCAGGTAGAGCAGGTCGAGTGCTCGGCGCATGTACTCGGCCCATCAATTGGGGGGAGGATGGGGCCAGTGGCCCCACCCGCTTACTGGCGGTAGGCCTCGATGATGGCCTCACCATCCGCGCCGGTCTTCTCCAGCCACTCGTCCGTCATGGTCGCGCCGATCTCGTTGAGCCCGGACATCAGCGCCTCACTCGGCTGGAGGACCTCCATGCCGTTGTCCTCGAGGATCGCCTTCTTCTCCGCGGCCTCGGCGCGGCTCATCTCCCAGCCCCGGGATTCGGCCTTGGCGGCCGCCTCGAGCACCGCCTCGCGGGAGCCCTCGTCGAGCCCACCGAAGGCCTGCTCATTCACGATGACCATGTTCTTGGGCAGCCACGCCTGGATGTCGTAGAAGCGGTCCACGAAGTCCCAGGCCTTGGAGTTGGCACCGGTGGACGGCGAGGTGATCATCGCCTCGACGATGCCCGTGGAGAAGGCTTGGGGGATCTCCGGCACCTCCACCTGGGTGGCCACCATGTCCGTGAGCTCCGCCAGCCGTGAGGTAGTTGGGTTGTAGGCACGGAACTTCAGCCCCTCCAGGTCCGAGACCTCGTCCACCTCCCGGGAGGTGTACAGGCCCTGGGCCGGCCACGGGACCGCGTAGAGCAACCGAATCCCGTCGTCGGCCAGTCGTTCCTCGATGGCGCCGCGGGAGGCCTCCCAAAGCCGCTCCGCGTCCTCATAGCTGGTGGCGAGGAAGGGGATGGAGTCGACGGCGAAGACCTGGTCCTCGTTGCCCAGGAGGGAGATGAAGACCTCCCCCGCCTGGACCTGCATGGTCTGCACGGCGCGCTTGATCTGCGGGTGTTTGACCAGCGAGCCGGCGGAATGGACGGTGATCTCCAACTCGCCATCCGTCGCCTCGGCCACGTCCTCGGCGAATTGCTGGATGTTTTGGGTGTGGAAGGTGGCATCCGGATACGGCGTCGCCATGTTCCACTGGGCGGCGCCCGCCGTGCCGGTGCCCAGCGCCAACGCCAGCGTTGCCGCAATCGCCTTACTGCGTTCCATGACTGCTCCCCTTGCCTTTGGTTGCGACGGTGCCCCGCCGGCGGCGGGGCGGTGTCTTTCGTTATCGCCGGCCCGGCGGCTCGGTCGGGCCGCCCCGCGCAGTATAGCGTTTCAATGCCTCAGTGATCAGTGCCCGGGCCTTCGGCGTCCAGGGCCTCGACCTGCACCTCCACTTCCACGGGGCCCGCCTGCTCGAAGACGAGGGTCAGCGGGAAGGTGCTGCCCTCCTTTAGGCCCTGCTCCAGGCCCATGAGCATGACGTGGTAGCCGCCGGGGACGAGCTCCAGGGGTTGGTCGGGGGTGATGGCCACCTGCGCCACGTGGCGCATGGTGCGGTTGCCGTTCTCGCTGACGGTCTCGTGGAGCATGGTGTTGCGCGCCACCGGCGATTCCACGCCGATAAGCCGGTCGCCGTCGCCCTCGGCGGTGACCCGGAAATACGCGGCGCCCGCCTGGGAGGCGGGCGGCGTGGCCCGGGCCCAGGGCGCTTCGACGGTGATAGCGCCGGCGCCGAACTCGGCGGCGTGGGCGGTGCCCAGCGCCAGTGATAGGACTGCGGCGGCGGTGAAGAGTCGCTTCGTCATGATGCTCCCTGCTTGCTGGCAGTATTGCGCGTGCCGGCGACGGGCGGGGGGACCCCGCCCATCGTCCCTTTCGGTGGGCTCAAGCCTCGGCGGTCTCCCGTGCCTTGTCAAAGGTCAAGGTCTCGCCCTCGACGTCCACGCGGATCACCTCGCCCGGGGCGAAGGTGCCGCTCAGGATCTGCTGGGCCAGCGGGTTCTCCAAGCGCTGCTGGATGACCCGCCGCAGCGGCCGGGCGCCGTAGACGGGATCGAAGCCCGCCTCGCCCAGCTTGTCCAGGGCCGCCTCCGAGATCACGAGACCCAGATCCCGCTCCTTGAGCCGCTGGCTCAGGTAGGCGGTCTGAATCTCGGTGATCCGGCGGATCTGGCGCCGATCCAGCGGATGGAAGACCACCACGTCGTCGATCCGATTGATGAACTCCGGTCGGAACTGCTGGCCGACCACGTCCATGACCGCCGTCTTCATGGCCTCATAGCCCTCGGCCGCCTTGTCCTGGATGAGGTGCGAGCCGAGGTTGGAGGTCATCACGATCACGGTGTTGCGGAAGTCCACCGTGCGCCCGTGGCTGTCGGTGAGGCGGCCGTCCTCGAGGACCTGCAGCAGGATGTTGAACACATCCGGGTGCGCCTTCTCCACCTCGTCGAGGAGGATTACCGAGTAGGGCTTACGCCGGACGTGCTCGGTGAGGTAACCGCCCTCCTCGTAGCCCACGTACCCCGGGGGCGCGCCCACCAGCCGCGCCACGGAGTGCTTCTCCATGAACTCCGACATGTCGATCCGGATCATCGCCTCCTCGGTGTCGAAGAGGAACGAGGCCAGGGCCTTGCACAGCTCGGTCTTGCCCACACCGGTGGGGCCGAGGAAGAGGAACGAGCCGTTGGGGCGATTGGGGTCCGACAGCCCCGCCCGGGAGCGGCGGATGGCGTTGGAAACGGCCTCCACCGCCTCCTGCTGACCGATGACGCGCTCGCCCAGGGCCTCCTCCATGCGCAGGAGCTTCTCCCGCTCGCCTTCGAGCATTTTGGAGACCGGGATCCCGGTCCACTTGGAGACCACCTCGGCGATCTCTTCGTCGGTCACCTCGGTGCGCAGCAGGGTCTGCTCGCCGGTCTCCGCCTCGGAGGCCCGCTCGAGCTGGCGCTCCAGCTCCGGGATGCGGCCGTACTGCAGCTCCGACATCCGCCCGAGGTCGCCGGCGCGGCGGGCGGTCTCCAGCTCCAGGCGCGCCTGCTCGAGCTGCTCCTTGATGCTCTGGGTGCCCTCCACCGCGGCCTTCTCGGAGTTCCACACCTCCTCGAGCTCGGCGTATTCGCGCTCCACCTGCTCGAGCTCCTCGTCCAGGGCGGCGAGGCGCTTGCGCGAGGCCTCGTCGGACTCCTTCTTCAGCGCCTCGCGCTCGATCTTGAGCTGAATGCGCCGCCGGTCGAGGCGGTCCATCTCCTCGGGCTTGGAGTCGATCTCGATGCGGATGCGGCTCGCGGCCTCGTCCACCAGGTCGATTGCCTTGTCCGGGAGATGCCGATCGGTGATATAGCGGTGCGAGAGCGTCGCCGCCGCCACGATGGCCGGGTCGGTGATCTCCACCCCGTGATGGACCTCATAGCGTTCCTTCAAGCCGCGCAGGATGGCGATGGTGTCCTCGACGCTGGGCTCGTCCACTAGCACCTTCTGGAAGCGCCGCTCCAGGGCCGCGTCCTTCTCGATGTTCTTCCGGTACTCGTCGAGGGTGGTGGCGCCGATGCAGTGCAGCTCACCGCGCGCCAGCGCGGGCTTCAACATGTTGCCCGCGTCCATGGAGCCCTCGGCCTTGCCGGCGCCGACGATGGTGTGGATCTCGTCGATGAACAGGATAATCTGGCCCTCCTGCTTGGCCAGGTCCTTGAGCACCGCCTTCAGCCGCTCCTCGAACTCGCCGCGGTACTTCGCCCCGGCCACCAGGGCGCCCATGTCCAGGGACAGCAGGCGCTTGTCCTTGAGTGCCTCGGGTACCTCGCCGTTGATGATGCGCTGGGCGAGGCCCTCGACGATGGCGGTCTTGCCGACGCCGGGCTCGCCGATGAGCACCGGGTTGTTCTTGGTACGGCGCTGGAGCACCTGTACGGTCCGGCGGATCTCGTCGTCGCGGCCGATCACCGGGTCCACCTTGCCCTGCTCGGCGCGCTCGGTGAGGTCGATGGTGTACTTCTCGAGGGCCTGGCGTTGGTCCTCCGCGTTGGGGTCGGAGACGTTCTCGCCGCCGCGGACCTGCTGGATGGCCTGCTCCACGGCCTGCTTCTCCGCCCCCGCCTCGCGCAGGATGTTGGCGGCGTTGGCACGCTTGTCGTCCACTAGGGCGAGGACGAAGAGCTCGCTGGAGATGTAGGCGTCGCTGCGCTTCTGGGCGAGCTTGTCGGTGACGTTGAGCAGACGCCCGAGCTCGTTGGATACCTGCACCTCGCCGCCGGCGCCCTCCACCTGGGGCATGCGGTCGAGGGCCTCGCCGAGCTTGGAGCGCAGATAGTTGACGTTCACCCCGGCGTGCTGGAGGAGCTGGCGCACGCCGCCGCCCTCCTGGTCGAGCATGGCCACGAGCAGGTGCTCGGGCTCGATGAACTGATGGTCCCGGCCGACGGCGCGGCTTTGGGACTCCGCCAGGGCCTGCTGGAATTTCGTGGTGAGCTTGTCCATCTGCATGGGCGCAAATCCTCTTGAATCCTATTGCTCGCTATGCCCTCACAGATGGGGTGGGCGCGGTGCGATTGCAACGCCCTCAGCGCCCGTTCGGCGCGATCCGCTCCCAGGCCCAGGGTGGTGGCGCACCGCCGAAGCACTCGGCCAGGAAGTCGATGAAGGCACGGACCTTCGCCGAGACGTGGTGGGTGTAGGGGTAGATGGCGTGGACGGCGAGCTCGGGGGTGCGGTAGGCGGTGAGCACCCGCTCGAGCCGCCCCTCGTCCACGGCGCGGTGGGCGATGAAATCCGGGGTGAGCACCAGCCCGCTGCCGGCGGCCGCGGCCTCCACCAGCAACTCGCCGTTGTTGGCCTGGAAGCGTCCCTGCACGGGCACCCGATGCTCGTCGCCCTCGGGTCCGGTGAGCCGCCATTCCCGGGTGCTGCGGCCGTAGGCATAGATCAGGCAGGGGTGGCGGGCGAGATCCGCCGGCGTCTCCGGGCGGCCGTGGTGGTCGAGGTATTGCGGGGCCGCGCAGATCCAACCCTCCGAAGGGGCGATACGGCGGGCGATGAGGCTGGAGTCGCGCAGGGCGGTGATCCGGATGGCCACGTCGTAACCCTCGTTGACCAGGTCCACGAACCGGTCATTCAGGGTGACGTCCACCGACAGCTCCGGGTAGCGTTCCAGGAACGCGGGCAAGGCCGGGGAGAGGTACTGCAGGGCGAAGGATACCGGTACATTGACCCGGAGCAGCCCCCGGGGGCGCGCCTGGAGGTCGCCCACCGCCCGTTCCGCCTCCTGCAGCTCCTCGAGGATACGCCCGGCGCGTTCGCGGAACCGCAGCCCCGGTTCGGTGAGGTGTAGCCGCCGGGTGGTGCGGTTGAACAGCCGCACCCCGAGGTGCTGCTCCAGGGTCTTGATCTGCTTGCTGACCACGGACTTCGACAGGTCCAAGCGCTCCGCCGCGGCGGTGAAGCTACCCTCCTCGGCGACGCAGACGAACGCCTGCAGGGCGGCGAAACGATCCATGGCATGCCCCTTCGGCAGTTTGCTGACGTTAGTATGATCGACTGTAGTCCATTTGGAAACAGTTTTTCCATTCAGCGCTATATTGTTGCGATGAGTTGTCAGTTACGCTCCCTGCACTCATAACCGCAAGGGAGATAACCCCCATGACCCGTGTACTGGTCCTCTACTACAGCATGTACGGACATATGGAGACGATGGCGGAGGCCGTAGCGGCGGGTGCCCGCGAGGTCCCCGGCGCCGAGGTCACCGTCAAGCGCGTCCCCGAGACCATGCCCGAGGACGTGGCCCGGAATGCCGGCGCCAAGCTCGATCAGGCGGCGGCGGTGGCCGAGTCCGCCGAGCTCGCCGACTACGACGCGGTGATCTTCGGCACACCCACGCGATTCGGCAACATGGCGGGGCAGATGCGCAACTTCCTGGACCAGACCGGTGGGCTGTGGGCCAAGGGCGCCCTGGTGGGCAAGGTGGCCAGCGTGTTCACCTCGACGGCCACCGGCGGCGGCAACGAGAGCACCATCCTCACCGTCTGGCCGACCCTGGCCCACCATGGGATGGTCATCGTGGGCCTGCCCTATGCCAAGGGCCAGGAGCTATTCGACATCAGCGAGACCCGCGGCGGCTCCCCCTATGGCGCGGCCACCATCGCCGGTGGGGACGGCTCCCGTCAGCCCAGCGACAAGGAGCTTTCCCTGGCCCGGACCCAAGGGCGCCACGTCACCGAGATCGCCGCGAAGCTCGCGGAATGAAGCCGATCGGGCGCACCCCGGTGTGCGCCCGGTGGCGCGTTGTGGAGGAATCATGGGACTGTTGATTGAAGGTATCTGGCACGACCAGTGGTACGACACCGATCGTACCGGCGGGCGTTTCGAGCGGCCGCAAACCGTGTTCCGGGACTGGGTTGAGCCGGATCCGGCCGCACGCTTCCCCGCCGAGCCCGGCCGCTACCACCTCTACGTCTCCCTGGCCTGCCCCTGGGCCCACCGGGTGCTGATCCTGCGCCGGCTCAAGGGGTTGGAGGACGTCATCGGGGTATCCGTGGTCCACCCGTACATGGGGGCGCAGGGCTGGCACTTCGGCGACTACCCCGGCGCTACCGGCGACCGGGTCAACGGTTTCGACTACTTGCATCAGGTCTATACGCGGGCGCAGAGCGACTACACCGGCCGGGTGACGGTGCCGGCGCTGTGGGACAGCCGCGAACAGACCATCGTCAACAACGAGTCCGCGGATCTCGTGCGCATGCTCAACTCCGCCTTCGACGCCTGGGGCGACGCCTCCCGGGATTTCTATCCGCCGGAGTTGCGCGGGGCCATCGATGCCATCAACCCCTACGTCTACGATCGGATCAACAACGGTGTCTACAAGGCCGGCTTCGCCACCGCCCAGAACGCCTACGAGGAGGCCGTGACGGCGTTGTTCAGCGCCCTCGACGAGCTGGAGGCGCGGCTCGGCGGTCAGCGCTACCTCGCCGGCGAGCGCATCACCGAGGCGGACTGGCGGCTGTTCACCACCCTGGTGCGCTTCGACCCGGTCTATGTCGGGCACTTCAAGTGCAATATCCGGCGATTAGTGGACTACCCCAACCTCTGGGCCTACACCCGCGAGCTCTACCAGTTGCCGGGGGTGGCGGAAACGGTGAACCTGGACCACATCAAGCGCCACTACTACACCTCGCACCCCCATATCAATCCGAGCGGGGTGATCCCCGCGGGGCCGGAGATCGACTTCACCGCCCCGCATGGGCGCGGCCCGTGATATGGTTCCATGTTTTACTGATCATTTACGGAACCATGAGCGATCGATCCAAGCACAGCGCCGGGGCCGTCCATGTGGGGGCGGCCCGTCTCCCCACCCGCTGGGGGGCATTCATCATCCACGGCTTCGAGGAGCCCGGCCGGGACCATGAGCACGTCGCCCTGGTAATGGGGGAGGTGGAGGGCGTGGAGGCGGTGCTGGTGCGGGTGCACTCCGAATGCCTGACTGGCGATGCCCTGTTCAGCCAGCGTTGCGACTGCGGCCCGCAGCTCGAGGCGGCGCTGGAGCGGATCGGCCGCGAGGGCCGTGGGGTGTTGGTGTATCTCCGCCAGGAGGGCCGGGGGATCGGGCTGCTGAATAAGATCCGCGCCTACGGGGTCCAGGATCGGGAGGGTGCGGACACCGTGGAGGCCAACGAGGCCCTGGGCTTCGCGGCGGACGCCCGTGACTACACGGTGGCCGCGGACATGCTCCGCTATCTCGGCGTGCGCTCGGTACGCCTGCTCACCAACAACCCCAGCAAGGTCACGGGCCTCGAGGCCGCTGGTGTGCGGGTGAGCGAGCGGCTGGCCCTGCACGCCGGGCGCAACCCCCACAATCACACCTACCTGGAGACGAAGGCGGCCAAGTTCGGCCACCTCTTTGAGGAGTGAGGACTGGGCACCGCTTCAGAGCGGGACCCGATAGCTGCCCTCGTCGAGTAGGTCGACCCCGCACTCGAGCTGCTCGATCCAGTCCAGGAAGCGATGGATCATTTCCCTTCCCTTGAACGGACGCCCGTGCTGCGGTACGAGCCAGTCGATGTCCATGCCGCGCACCATCCGCGCCCATAGCCGGCACGCCCGGTTGGCCGTCATGTAACGCTGATGGAAGCCGCGCATGGTGGGGATATGGGCCTCGAAATCGGTCACCGGCTCGCCGGGATGATCGTCCACTAGGGAGGCCCCCATATCCCCCGAGAACAAAATCTTCGCCTTCGGGTCATAGAACTGGAAGTTCCCCACGGAGTGGAGGAAATGCGCCGGAACGGCCTTGATCACGGAGTCGCCGAGTGGGACGTTACCCCCCTGGTCCTCCAGCCCGATGATACGATTGGCGATGCGCGCGCTCTGGTAGGAGGGCACCAGGTGGGGCAGGAAGCGGGTCCACAGCCGCGAGCAGACCACCTTGCAGTCGGTGTACATCAGCCAGCGGTCCAGGGAGGCGATAATGTCCGGATCCTGGTGGGAGGCGAAGACGTACTCCATGTCCTTGATCCGGATCTGGCGGCCGATGGTTACCGACAGCGGGGTGTAGGTGAGGTCGCCACCGGGATCGATCAGCCCCGCGTGATCGCCATCCAGTATCAGGAACTGGTTCGACTGTATGCCGTGTTCCCCGGCGACCAGGGTGTCGAAGGTGTAGCAGGCGTGGTGTCCGTCGTTATAGAGCTCGATTGACATTTCGCGTTTCCGATCCTCAGGGCTGTGCCTCGGCAGTTCTTTCGCAGTGCCCGCTGCCGACTGCCGCCAAGGCTATCGTTTCAAGGTGGGCGTCCGTTGATCCAGATCAATAATCCCGAGTCGCCAGTGCGCTATCAACCCCTCCCGCCAATGTCCTCAGGCCGCAAGCATCGCCGCCACCCGTCGCGGATGTCCGTTCTATGAGCCGTTTTGTTCCCCCCTGGCTGTTGGCCCTGCTCGTGCTTCTCACCGTTGGGGCGTGGATTGCCAGCGGCTACGTGGTCCGTGGCGAGGGGCGCGAGGAGGCCGGCGGCAACCCCCCTTCGACCCAACCCATGGCCGTGGAGGTCGACGAGCCTGAGTCCCGGCGCATCACCCGGGAGCTGGTGCTACAGGGGCAGTCCCGGGCGGAGCGACGGGTGACGGTGCGCGCCGAGGTGGCCGGCCGTGTCCGAGAGCTCCCCGAGGCCAAGGGCGCGAGGGTGGAGGTGGATACAGTGCTGGCACGGTTGGCCATGAACGACCGGCAGGCGCGACTGCGCGAGGCGCGGGCGCTGGTCGCCCAGCGCGAGGAGGAGGCGGAGGCGGCCCAGCGCCTCGGCGATAGCGGCTTCCAGTCCCGCACCCAGATCCGTGGCGCGGAGGCGGCGCTGGAGGCGGCACGGGCCCGGCTGGCCGCGATCGAGGAGGAGATCGAGAATACCCGGGTAAGGGCGCCGTTTGCCGGGATCCTGGACGGGCTCCCGGTGGAGGAGGGGGATTACCTGACGCCGGGCTCCGCGGTGGCGGAGCTGGTGGACCTGGACCCCTTGCTGGTGGTGGTCAACGTACCGCAACGGGACATCGAATCGCTGCGGGAGGCCGGCGAGGTCGGCGTGCGCTTCGCCACCGGTGCGAGCCGGCAGGGGCGCGTGGGCTTCGTCGCGGCCAGCGCCGATGAGGACACGCGGACGTTCCGGGTGGAGATCGCGGTGCCCAACGAGGAGGGCGCGATCCCGGCGGGGGTCAGTGCCACGGCGCGGGTACCGGTGGGGGCCACCGCTGCCCATTTCCTCTCGCCCGCCGTGCTCGTACTCAATGATGATGGCGAGCTGGGCGTGAAGGGCGTGGACGACGACGGCGTGGTGGTGTTCCATCCGGTGGAGGTGGTCCGTGCCGAACGCGAGGGCTTCTGGGTGGCCGGGCTGCCGCAGGGCGTTCGGGTGATCACGGTGGGCCAGGGCTTCGTCCGGGAGGGCGAGGAGGTCCGCGTGGTGGCCGCCGAGGACTCACCGCTGGGGCAGCGCTGAACATGGCGGACATGATCGCCGCTACCTTCTCGCGCAGCCGCACCGTCCTGCTCCTGCTGGTGATGATCCTGCTGCTCGGCGCCAATGCCTACGTCAATATCCCCAAAGAGGCGGAGCCGGATGTCGCCATACCCATCATCTATGTCTCGGTAGGCCACGAGGGGGTCTCGCCGGAAGACGGTGAGCGCCTGCTGGCCCGGCCGTTGGAGACCGAGCTCCAGTCCATCGAGGGCCTCAAGGAGATGCGCACCACCGCTGCGCTGGGGTATGTGGCCGTGATCCTGGAGTTCGAGGCGGGCTTTGACGCCGACCAGGCGTTGCGGGACGTGCGTGAGGCCGTGGACATCGCCAAGTCCGATCTGCCCCCCGCCAGTGATGAGCCGCGGGTCCAGGAGGTCAACGTCGCGCTCTTCCCGGTGCTCACCGTCGCCCTTTCCGGGCCGGTTCCCGAGCGGACCCTGTTGGAGCAGGCCCGGGCCCTGCAGGACCGTCTGGAGGCGTTGCCCAATGTGCTGGAGGCGGATATCGGCGGCGAGCGCGAGGAGGTGTTGGAGGTCATCGTCGACCACCAGGTCATGGAGACCTACGGCGTCGACTACGAGCGGCTTTTCTCCCGGGTGCGCAACAACAACCTGCTGGTGGCGGCGGGCACACTGGACACCGGGGCCGGCCGGCTCCCGGTCAAGGTCCCCGGCCTCATCGAGGGCTTCGGGGACGTACAGGATCTGCCGCTGAAGGCCAGTGGCGATCGGGTGGTCACCTTCGGGGACGTCGCCCGCGTCCGCCGCACGTTCAAGGACGCCGACGAGTTCGCCCGGGTCGACGGACAGCCGGCGCTGACCCTGGAGGTGTCCAAGCGGGTGGGTGCCAACATCATCGAGACCACCGCCGCGGCCCGCGCCGTGGTGGAGCAGGCCCGCGCCGACTGGCCGGAGGGGCTGGGGGTGGCCTACCTGCAGGACCGTTCCGAGGATATCCGCACCATGCTGCGGGACCTCCAGAACAATGTCCTTGCCGGTGTCGTTCTGGTGATGGCGGTGGTCATTGCCGCCCTGGGCTGGCGGCCGGCGGTGCTGGTGGGCCTGGCCATACCGGGTTCGTTCCTGGCCGGTATCCTCGCGGTCCACCTGCTCGGCTATACCATGAACATCGTGGTGCTGTTCAGCTTGATTCTGGTCGTGGGGATGCTGGTGGACGGTGCCATCGTGGTGGTGGAGCTCGCCGAACGCCGCCTTGCCGAGGGCTGGGGCCGGCGTGAGGCCTATCTCCACGGCGCCCAGCGCATGGCGCCGCCGGTGATCTCCGCCACCGCCACCACGCTGTCGGTGTTCCTGCCGTTGATGTTCTGGCCCGGCGTGGTCGGCGAGTTCATGAAGTATCTCCCCATCACGGTGCTGCTGACCCTGACCGCCTCCCTGGCCATGGCGTTGGTGTTCATCCCTGTGCTCGGTGGCGTCATTGCCCGGCCCAGTGCCGCCGCCACCGCCAATGCCGAGGCCCTCGTGGCCGCCGAGCGCGGCGATCTCGCGAGCCTGCGTGGTTTCGTGGGCGCGTACGTGCGCTTGCTCGGCCGTGCCCTCAATCACCCCACCGCCGTGCTGCTGTTCATCGTCGCGGCCGTGGCCGCGACGTACGGCGCCTACGGGCTGCTTGGGCGCGGGGTGGAATTCTTTCCGGATGTGGAGCCCGAGTTGGCCCAGGTCCAGGTCCACGCCCGCGGGGATCTCTCGATACGGGAGAAGGACGAGCTGGTGCGCGCCGTGGAGCGCCGGCTGCTCGCCTTCGAAGAGATCGAACACGTCTATGCGCGCACCATCAGCGATCCCCAGGGATTGCAGAACGTCACTCCGGATACCGTGGGCGTCATCCAGCTGGATTTCCGGCCGTGGGAGCAGCGACGCCCGGCGGCGGAGATCATGGCGGAGATGCGCAAAGCCACTGCCGATCTGCCCGGCATCCGCGTGGAGATCCGCAAGGCCCAGGCGGGCCCCGGCCAGGGCAAGCCGATACAGCTCCAGGTGGCGGCGGCCAACGGCCTGCATGCCGCGGTGGAACGGATCCGCGGGCTCATGGAAGGACTCGGCGGCTTCAGTGACATCGAGGATAATCGCCCGGTGGCTGGCGTCGAGTGGCGTATCGAGGTGGACCGGGAGAAGGCGGCCCGCTACGGCGCGGATATCCAGCTCGTGGGCAATGCCGTGCAGCTGGTGACCAATGGCATCTTGCTCGCGGACTATCGCCCGGACGACGCCGACGACGAGGTCGACATCCGCGTTCGTTTCCCCGCCGAGGACCGTAGCCTGGAGACCCTGGAGCGGCTGCGTGTGCCCACCGATTACGGCCAGGTCCCCATCGGCAACTTCGTCGACCTCCGGCCCGGGCCGAGTACCGGGACCATCGAGCGGGTGGACGGCCGTCGGGTCTTCACTATCCGCGCCGACGCCGCCGAGGGGCGGCTGGTGGATAACCAGGTCCAGCGCCTGCGTACCGCGCTGGCCGAGGCGGAGCTGCCAGACGGGGTAGAGGTCAGCTTCGCCGGCGAGGACGAGGACCAGCGCGAGGCCCAGGAGTTTCTCAGTGCCGCCTTCATGGTGGCGGTACTGTTCATGGCACTCATCCTGGTGGGGCAGTTCAACAGCTTCTACCAGGCGATCCTGGTGCTCTCCGCCATTGCCTTTTCCACTGCGGGCGTCCTGCTCGGGCTGTTGGTCACCCAGCGGCCCTTCGGGATCGTCATGGTGGGCGTGGGCATGATCGCGCTGGCGGGCATCGTGGTGAACAACAACATCGTGCTCATCGACACCTATAACGCCCTGCGCCGGGAGGGGCAGGGCGTGCGGGAGGCGGTCCTGCGCACTGCGGCCCAGCGCCTGCGGCCGGTGCTGTTGACCTCGGTGACCACCATCCTTGGTCTCATGCCGATGGTGCTGAAGCTCAACGTCGACATCATCGGCCGGGAGATTCAGTACAACGCCCCCTCCACCCAGTGGTGGGCCCAGCTCTCCAGCGCCATCGCCGGCGGTCTCGCCTTCGCCACCGTGCTGACGTTGATCCTCACGCCCTGCTTGCTGATGTTGGGCGCCAACGTTGGCGATGCCCTCAGCCGGCGGCGATGAGCTCCCTGCTCACCGCCTTGAGATCGGCGCCGATGATCTGTGGCGGCGGGAATAGCGCCTCCCACACCTGCCCCGGACGCGCCACGAAGGCCCCGCGCCAGCCGGCGCTCATGGCGCCGGCCACGTCCCAGCCGTGGGCCGCTACCATGGTCAGGGCGGCGGGCGGTTCGCCCAGGGTCGAGGCCGCGGTCTCGTAGACTGCACGTGCTGGCTTCAGCGCCCGGGCACGATCCACCGACAGCGCTTCGCTGAAGAGCGGGCGCAGACCGGCATGGGCGAGTTGCTCGTCCATCGCCTCCGGGGCGGAATTGGTGAGCGCCACCAGGCGAAAGCCCGCGTCGCGCAGGTCCTCCAGCGCCTCCGGAACCTCGGGGTGCGGCGGCAGCCGGCGCATGGCCGCGCCCACCGCCTGGCGGTCGTCGTCGGCGAGGGTGAGGCCGCGGCGCTCGGCGACCATGGCGAGCGCCGCGGCCCCAACGGCACTGAAGTCCTCGTAACGGCCGGTGAGTGTGATGGTCATGGCGCTCTGCAATACCTGCGTGAACCACTCCCGTCGTGCCCCTGCATCCCCGAACAGGCGCTCGAACAGCGGATCCAGCGCCGCCAGGTCGAGCAGCGTTTCATTGACATCAAATACAATCGTCTGCGCCATGCTACCTCCGGGTTCCGGGCGTCGGTCTGTCGTCCCACTCGGTTAACGTTTGCAGGATCGAAGGTGTCTGTCCATGGGGCGTGTCCCGGCGGCCATTCGCGAATACTGGATCCGGGGCGGTTCGTCCTCCCGGGCACCGGCCCGGATACGCCGACGCCTGGCCGAGATGCCCGGGGTCAGCGGGGTATGGACCGATGGCTCCGTGCTCCGGGTACGGGGTTCGGTGCCGTTCGACATGCTTGAGCGGATTGCCCACGACAGCGGCTGCGCCATCGAGCCCCGTCCTCTCCGGCCATACTCCGCGCCGGCCACCACCGCTGCGGTCAGGCTGGTCGGGGTGGCGGCGGCTGTGTTGCTGGTCGTCGACGCCCTCGCCCAGTCCTTCGAGGGCGGTACGGCCTGGCGGCTGCTCTCCCTGGCCCTCGCGCTGGCGGCGACGTTGTGTCTGGCGCGGGCATGGCGGCGTGACCGGCGTCCGTATCCCTTCGCCGGTTTGAATGCCCTGGTCGCGTTGGCCCTGGTCGGGAGCTGGGTCCATGCAGGATTCGCCGCAGTTGTGCCGGAGCGTCTGCCCCTCGACGGAGAGGTGGGCTATCTCGCCTTTCCGCTGTTCACCCTCGCCGTATACGTCGGAGGACTGCTGTGGGTGGAGGCCGGGGAGCTCCTGCCGGCGGGGCCCGGCGGGGGCGCCGATGATGGGCCGGCGCGGCGGTCCGTCTACGAGCTGGCCAACCGCGTCGCCCTGGTCATGGCCATCGCCACGCTGGCCCTGATTGCGATAATGGTAGCCGTATGGCTGGTTGCGGACGAGTTCGGTCTCGCTGTCCTCGCCGGGTGTACGCTGGCCGTGCTCGCCGGCCTTCCCGCCTTGCCCTTGGGCGTTGCCCTGACCGCAAGATTCGGTCTCGGCCGTCTGGCCGAGCATGGTGCCATGGCCCGCACCGAGGGCGCGCTGCCTACCCTCGCCGGACTGCGTGCGGTGGTCTTCGACAAGAGCGGGACGCTGACCACTGGTGACCCGGAGGTGGTGGCGGTGGAACCGGTGGAGGGGGTGGCCATACGGGATCTCTTCCGCTGGGCAGCGGCCGCCGAGGCCGCCGCCGCGCCGGGCGCGGTGACCCGGGCGGCAAGGGAACGCGGCATCCCTGTCCATCCTCCCGCCGCGTTTCGCCGCCTTCCCGGGGGCGGCGTGTCGGTGGAGCCGGCGGACGGCCGGCGCGTTACCATCGGCCCGGATGCCGCTCTCGTGGAGGCCGGCATCGATAACCCCCTCAGCCCGCGCGGGGCGGAGCTGAAGGCGGAGGGCAGCACGCCGCTGTTCGTCGCCGTGGACGGCGTCCTGGCGGGCGCGATCGCCCTGTCGGATCCGCTGCGCCCCGAGGCGGCAGACGTTGTCGAAAGGGTGCGTGCCCTCGACCTGGAGGTGGTGTTGCTCACCGGCGACGATGCCCTCGCGGCCCGGGCGGTGGCCGATCGCCTGGGTATCGCGCTGGTGCGTGCGGGGGCGGAGGGCGGGGCCAAGGTGGACGAGCTGCGGGCGCTGCGCGAGGAGTATGGCCCGGTGGCGATGGTCGGCAACGGGGTCGACGATGCCGATGCCCTCGCGCGCGCGGATGTGGGGATCGCGGTTTTCGGGGCCGACCCCGAGGCGGCCCGCCGCGCATCGGTGACGCTGGCCCGGGACTCCCTCCACGCCGTTGCCGATGCCCTGGTCCTCGCCCGGTTCAGCCTCCGCAATCTGCTTGTCGGCAGCGGAATGGCCGCCACGTATTGCCTGGCCCTGGCTCCGGTCGCGGCCGGGTTGTCGCAACCCCTGTTCGGTTGGCTGCTCACCCCCATGGCGATGCTGGTGTTAATGCTACTATCGATGGCGACCGTGGCGGTCAACGCCGCGCGCTTATGCTTTCAGGAGGTGGGCTCTGCGCCTCCGCCGGGGAAACGAGGTCTGTAGGCATGCTTCGTCGTCTGCTCGTCACCGTCATCGTGGCCGCCGTGGTCGTCGCCTGTGCTACCTCCCCAACCGGCCGTCGCCAGCTGCAGCTCTTCCCGCCGGGCCAGATGCAGGCCATGGGGGCCGCTGCCTTCGCGGAGATGAAGGAGGAGCAGCCCGTGGTCCGTAACCGGGAGGTCACCGGCTACGTCCGTTGCGTGACCGATGCGGTCACCGAGGTGCTGCCCGCGCGTTATCGCCTGGACGAGGGCTGGGAGGTGGAGGTCTTCGACGACGACAGGGCCAACGCCTTCGCGCTGCCCGGCGGCAAGATCGGCGTTCATGCCGGTATGTTGGAGCTCGCCGAGACCCCCGACCAGCTCGCCGCGGTGATCGGCCACGAGATCGCCCACGTGATGGCCGATCACAGCAACGAGCGCATGTCCCAGCAGTTTGCCGTGGGCTCCGGGCTCGCGGTGGCCGGCGTCATCGCCGGTAGCGGTGACGGGGACCGGCAGCAGGCGCTGGCGCTGCTCGGACTCGGCGCCCAGGTGGGGGTTCTGCTGCCGTTCAGCCGCCTCCACGAGAGCGAGGCCGATGAGATCGGCCTGGAGTTGATGGCGCGGGCCGGTTTCGATCCCCGGGAGGCCGTCGCCTTGTGGCGGAACATGAGTGAGGAAGCGGAGGGCCGAGCGCCGCCGGAGTTTCTCTCCACCCATCCTTCCCATGGGACCCGCATCGAGGACCTACAGGCGCGTATGCCCCGGGCCCTCGATCTCTACCGCAGCGCCCGGGCCGAGGGGCGGGAGCCTCGGTGCGTGCGGGTGGTACCGTAATGCGAGCGTGCGGTAGGACGGCTTTGGAGGGGCGTTACGCGCAGAGGCCCCGGAGCGGGGCGGTAACGTGCTTGTCGCTCCGAAGGCGGAGCCTAGTCGCTTCGCGCACGCCACCGCCCCACTCCGGGGCGGATGGGATTCCGGCTTTCGGGGTTTGCTCGCGGCGGTGGATCGGCCCTAGTGGTCAGCGATAACCGCCGCCTCCCATAGCGCGGGAACCGGATGGGAGCGACTAGGGCGAAGCCCTTCGGAGCGACCCAGACGGTTCCCGCGCTATGGGAGGCCCCCCCCGTGGTCGCCGGATCCTGCACGGCCCTGCGGGGGCGGCGCGGTGGTGCGCGGATCGCTCCGAAGGGCTTCGCCCTAGTCGCTCCCGCGCACCACCACGCCGCCCCCTACGGGGCCACCGGGCTCCCGGTCTCGTCAGCCGCTCGCTAGGCGCCGGTACTTGATGCGGTGGGGACGGTCCGCCTCGTCGCCCAGGCGCTTGCGCCGGTCCGCCTCGTATTCCGTGTAGTTGCCCTCGAACCAGGTTACCTGGCTGTCGCCCTCGAAGGCGAGCATATGGGTCGCGATACGGTCGAGGAACCAGCGGTCATGGGAGATGACCATGGCGCAGCCGGGGAAGGCCAGCAGCGCATCCTCCAGTGCCCGCAGCGTCTCCACGTCCAGATCATTGGTGGGCTCGTCGAGGAGCAGCACGTTGCCCCCCTTCTGGAGCAGCTTGGCGAGGTGCACCCGGTTGCGCTCGCCACCGGAGAGCTCGCCGATGCGCTTCTGTTGCTCCGTGCCCTTGAAGTTGAAGCGGCCGACGTAGGCCCGTGACGGGACCTCGTAGCTGCCCACACGGATGATGTCGTGGCCCCCGGAGATCTCCTCCCAGACGGTGTTGTCCGTGTTGAGGTCCTCGCGGCTCTGGTCCACATAGGCCATATCCACCGTATCGCCGATGCGGATCTCGCCACTGTCCGGCCGCTCGGTACCGACGATCATGCGGAACAGCGTCGACTTGCCGGCGCCGTTCGGGCCGATGATCCCGGCGATGGCGCCCGGCGGCATCTTGAAGCTGAGGTCATCGATGAGCAGGGTCTCGCCGAAGGCCTTGCGCACGTCATTCGCCTCGATGACCAGGTCACCCAGGCGCTCGCCCGGCGGGATGTAGATCTCGTTGGTCTCGTTGCGCTTCTGGAACTCCTTGGACTGCAGCTCCTCGAACTGGCGCAGCCGCGCCTTGCTCTTGGCCTGCCGGCCCTTGGGGTTGGAGCGCACCCACTCCAGCTCGTTCTTCATGGTGCGGCGGTGGGCGGCCTCCTCGCGGGCCTCCTGGGCCAGGCGCTTCTCCTTCTGCTCCAGCCACGAGGAGTAGTTGCCCTGCCAGGGAATACCCTCGCCCCGGTCGAGCTCCAGGATCCAGCCGGCGGCGTTGTCCAGGAAGTAGCGATCATGGGTGACCGCCACCACGGTGCCCTCGAACTCCTTGAGATAGGTCTCCAGCCAGGCCACCGATTCCGCGTCCAGGTGGTTGGTGGGCTCGTCGAGCAGCAGCATGTCGGGCTTCGACAGCAGCAGCCGGCACAGCGCCACCCGGCGTTTCTCGCCGCCGGAGAGCGTGGTGACGTCCGCCTCCCAAGGGGGCAGCCGCAGGGCGTCGGCGGCCTGCTCGAGCTGGCGGTCCAGGTCCCAGGCGCCGGCGGCCTCGATCTGGTCCTGGAGCTTGGCCTGCTCCGCCATCAGCGCCTCGAAGTCGGCGTCGGGGTCGGCGAACTGGGCGGAGACCTCGTTGAACCGGTCCACCAGGGCCTTGGTCTCGCCGACGCCCTCCTCGACATTGCCGCGCACGTCCTTGGCCGGATCGAGCTCCGGCTCCTGGGCCAGGTAGCCGATTCGGATGCCGGGCTGGGGCCGTGCCTCGCCTTCGTACTCGGTGTCCACGCCGGCCATGATCCGCAGCAGGGTGGATTTGCCGGAGCCGTTCAGGCCGAGCACGCCGATCTTGGCGCCGGGGAAGAACGACAGCGAGATGTCCTTGAGGATGTGTTTCTTGGGCGGGACGACCTTGCCCACCCGGTTCATGGTGTAGATGTACTGGGCCATGGATGCCATCGGGTTGCGTTGGGGAACGGGAGCCGCCGGTGACGGCGGCAGGGATACGGTTTAAGTGCAGTGTAAGGACATATCTGGTACGGATAAAGTCGCCCGACAACCGGAACCGAGGAGATCCCATGAAGAGCGCAACCTCGATGCTGCTCGGCGGCGCCCTGGCGCTGCTCTCGTTGCCGGCCCTGGCCGCCGGCACCGCAACCATGCGCATGCAGGAGGGCCCCCAGGGCGGACCGGGGAATATGTCCCTGTTGTGGAATGATCAAGGTAACGTGCGTATGAACATCGATGGCGAGCCCGGCTACTTGGTGGTCCGCGACGGCAAGGCCTATGCCGTGCGTGATGAGGGCGGCCAGACCCTGGTGCTGGACCTCTCGGCCATGCAGCAGGCCATGGGCGACGCCGCCGGTGGGGAAGGGCCGGGCGGTCCGGAGGTCGAGGGCCTGTCCGGTGACACCGAGCTGCTGTCACTGGACGCGACGGGGCAGGCGCGCACCGTCGCCGGTATCGCCGGTGAAGCCTACCGCATGGAATGGCTCGAGAACGGCGACCCGCGCGCTGCCGAGGTGGTGCTCAGTGATGACCCCCGGGCCTTGGAGCTCACCCGCGCCTTTGACGTGATGGCCGGCAGCATGGGGGTGGGTGCGGACCAGGACCCGGATGGCGTGATGCAGGGCCTCGAGGACCGTGGCCTCGGGCTGTTGCGCATGGAGGGGCAGTTCGAGGTGGTGAGCGTCTCCAGCGGCGCCCCGGATGACGGCACGTTCGAGCTCCCCGCCGAGCCCACCGACCTCATGCAGATGATGCAGCAGATGCAGCAGCAGTGAGGGGCGTCAGCCGCGCCCCTTGGTCCGGGTCTTGCCGGCTTTCCCGTTCTTTTCGATGAAGGTGACGATGGCGCCGGCCACGTCCTTGCCGGTGGAGGCCTCGATGCCCTCGAGGCCCGGTGAGGAGTTGACCTCCAGCACGACCGGCCCGTGGTTGGAGCGCATGATGTCCACGCCAGCGACGTTGAGGCCCATGATCTTGGCGGCGCGGACCGCCGTCTGCCGTTCCTCGGGGGTGATGCGGATGGGGGTGGCCGCGCCGCCGCGGTGCACGTTGGAGCGGAATTCGCCCTCCTTGGCCTGACGTTTCATCGAGGCGATGACGCGGTTGCCCACCACGAAGCAGCGGATGTCGGCGCCGCCGGCCTCGCGAATGAACTCCTGGGTGAGGAAATAGGCGTTGAGGCCGTGGAACGCATCGATGACGCTCTCCGCGGCCTTGTTGGTCTCAGCGAGGACCACGCCCTTGCCCTGGGTGCCCTCCAGTAGCTTGATCACCAGCGGTGCACCGCCGACCAGGTTGATCAGGTCCTCGTTGTCGTCCGGCGAGTAGGCGAATCCGGTCACCGGCAGCCCGATGCCGCGGCGGGCGAGCAGCTGCATGGAACGGAGCTTGTCCCGGGAGCGGGTGATGGCCACCGACTCGTTGAGCGGGAACACCCCCATCATCTCGAACTGCCGCAACACCGCCGTTCCGTAGAAGGTCACGGAGGCGCCGATTCGTGGAATCACCGCGTTCGGCGCCTCCAGGATCTCGCCCTTGTAATGGACCTCCGGGCGATGCGCGCTGATCTTTACGTAGCAGCGCAGCGGGTCGACCACCCGCACGTTGTGGCCGCGGCTACGGCCGGCCTCCACGATGCGCCGGGTGGAGTACAGGCGGGTGTTCCGCGAGAGGACATAGATCTGCAGTGGCTCGGCCATTCGTGGTCGGTCCCCGGTTCGGTGTTGGATCCGCGCGCCGGCGCGGCCGCCGGCGTCACGACGCTACTCGGCACGCCCCGGCCTCGGGCGCTGCACCCAAAGCTCCTCGTCGGCGGCCCCGGCCAGGTAGGAGGCCCCGGGGTCCACGAGCAGGCGGCGTTTCATCGCGCGCCGGCCGATCAACATGCGAAAGCCCATGGTATCGCGGTTGGTCAGCGACAGTTCAATGGGGAATCGCTGTCCGGCGATGACCATGGGGGTGCGAATGATGAAGCGGCGCTCCCGGTGGCCGGTGGAGCTGGTGACCACGCGCTCGTCGAGCAGGTCGGCGGCGCAGTGGACGGTGCGGTCGGTGCGGCGTTGCAGGGGGTGGACCTCGAAGGCGACCCGATCGCGGCCGTTGTCCCGGAGGGCGTGGATGTGGATGGCGTGGAGCGCCGAGGTGGCGGCGCCGGTGTCCACTTTGGCCTTGATCGCCTCGATGCCGAGTTGCGGCAGCCCGATCCACTCCCGCCAGCCCACCCACAGCCGTGGCCGTCGCCGATTGCCTCGTCTTGGCTTCATCCTGCTCCCCGGTGCCGTCGCTCAGCCCCGCCAGTCTTGGCCGTCACGGGGTCTTAAGGCAAGAGCTCGGCGCAGTGTAACTCGCGGCTTTACTACCCACGCCGGAGGACGTCTTGGCGGGGATTTGCAATGCAACATGCGGCGATATCCATTATTCTGTTCGATTCAGCCGGCTGGCCGCCGGCGCCCGTGGCGCCAGTGCAGGGCCTGCCGCTCGGTTTCGCGAAGCGTTGAGAGGAAATTGCATGTTCTCCAGTGATATGACCATCGCGGGGTTCGACCCCGAGCTCTCCCGGGCCATGGACGACGAGTACCGCCGCCAGGAGGAGCACATCGAGCTGATCGCTTCGGAGAACTACACCAGCCCCCGGGTCATGGAGGCCCAGGGCAGCGTGCTCACCAACAAGTACGCCGAGGGCTATCCGGGCAAGCGCTACTACGGTGGCTGCGAGTTCGTCGACGTCGCCGAGCAGCTCGCCATCGACCGCGCCAAGGAGCTCTTCGGTGCCGATTATGCCAATGTCCAGCCCCATTCGGGCTCTCAGGCCAACGCCGCCGTCTATCTGGCCCTGGCCAAGCCCGGCGACACCATTCTCGGCCTGAGCCTGGATCACGGCGGTCACCTCACCCACGGCGCCAAGCCGAACTTCTCCGGCAAGATCTTCAACGCCGTGCAGTACGGCGTGGACGCTGAGACCGGCGAGCTCGATTACGACGAGATCGAGCGCCTGGCCGAGGAGCACAAGCCGCGGCTTCTGATCGGCGGCTTCTCCGCTTACTCCCGGGTCATGGACTGGGCGCGGATGCGGGCCATCGCCGACAAGGTGGGCGCGTACTTCATCGTGGACATGGCCCATGTGGCCGGCTTGGTGGCCGCCGGTGTCTACCCGGACCCGCTGCCCCACGCCCACGTGGTGACCACCACCACCCACAAGACCCTGCGTGGGCCTCGCGGTGGGCTGATCCTTTCCAAGGGCGAGCCGGAGCTGGAGAAGAAGTTCAACTCCTTGATCTTTCCCGGCACCCAGGGCGGTCCGCTGATGCACGTCATCGCGGGCAAGGCGGTGGCCTTCAAGGAGGCCCTGGACCCGGCCTTCCGTGACTACCAGCGCCAGGTGGTGGCCAACGCCCGGGCGATGGCCGAGGTGCTCATGGACCGGGGCTTTAACATCGTCTCCGGCGGCACCGACAACCACCTCTTCCTCATCGACCTCATCGACAAGGGGGTCACCGGCAAGGACGCAGATGCCGCGCTGGGCCGGGCCAATATCACGGTGAATAAGAACACCGTGCCCAACGACCCGCAGTCGCCGTTCGTCACCTCCGGGTTGCGCATCGGCACGCCGGCCATCACCACGCGGGGTCTGGGCGAGACCGAGGCCCGGGAGCTGGCCGGCTGGATGTGCGATGTCCTCGACAACCTCGGCGACGAGGGCGTGATCGACTCCGTCCGCGGCAAGGTCGTCGAGCTCTGCCGGCGCTTCCCCGTCTACGCGAGGGGCTGAGCGGGCCATCATGCGCTGCCCCTTCTGCCAGGCCCAGGACACTCGGGTGATCGATTCCCGGCTCGCCAGCGAGGGCGATCAGGTGCGCCGGCGCCGGGAGTGCTCGGCCTGCGGGGAGCGTTTCACCACCTACGAGAGTGCCGAGCTGGTGATGCCGCGGGTGGTCAAGCGCGACGGCTCCCGGGTCCCGTTCTCCGAGGGGAAGCTCCGCACCGGTATTGCCCGGGCCCTGGAGAAGCGCCCGGTGGCCACCGAGGCCATCGAGGCCGCCATCAGCCGCATCCGCAAGCGGATCCAGGCCACCGGTGAGCGCGAGGTGCCGGCCAGTCGTATCGGCGACTGGGTCATGGAGGAGTTGCGGGAGCTCGACCAGGTGGCGTACGTGCGATTTGCCTCCGTCTACCGCAGCTTCGAGGACGTGAGCGCCTTCCGGGAGGTCATCGAGGGCCTGGAGCAGGGCCGTGCGGGCCCGGAAGGGCGGGACGGGGATGACCACGGCTGAGCGGGTTTTCTCCGGCGCCGACCACGCCTTCATGGCCCGGGCCATCCGCCTGGCCCGGCGCGGTCTCTATACCGCCGATCCCAACCCCCGGGTGGGCTGCGTGCTGGTTCGCGATGAGGCGGTGGTGGGGGAGGGTTGGCACGAGCGCCCCGGCGGGCCCCACGCCGAGATCCACGCCTTGCGCGCCGCGGGCGACCGGGCACGGGGCGGTACCGCTTATGTGAGCCTGGAGCCCTGCGCCCACCATGGGCGCACGCCGCCCTGTGCGGACGCCCTGGCGGACGCCGGGGTGGCGCGGGTGGTCGCCGCCACCGGCGATCCGAACCCGGCGGTGGATGGCAGCGGGCTGGCACGGCTGGAGGCGGCGGGGGTGGAGGTCGCCTGCGGGTTGCTGGAGGCGCAGGCGCGGACGGTGAACCCGGGATTCCTCCGCCGGATGGCCGAGGGCATGCCCTGGGTCCGGGTGAAGCTCGCGGCCAGTCTCGACGGGCGTACGGCGATGGCCTCCGGGGAGAGCCGTTGGATTACCGCGGCCCCGGCCCGGCGGGATGTGCACCGCTGGCGGGCCCGCAGCGGTGCCGTGCTCACGGGCATCGGCACCGTCCTCGCCGATGACCCGGCGCTCACGGCCCGGGATGTTGACGCGCCGGTGACCCAGCCGGGGCGCTACGTGCTGGACACGCGGCTGCGACTACCGGAGCGTTCGCAGCTGGTCACCGACGGCGGCGGAGTGACGGCATTCTGCGCCTGGCCAGACGAAGACCGCGTCCGTGCGCTGGAGACAACGGGGGTGCGGGTGATCGCGCTGCCGCCGGAGGTCGGCGGGCGACCCGGGCCGGCGTCGGTGCTGGCGGCGCTGGCCCGCGACGAGGTCAATGAGGTGCTGGTCGAGGCCGGACCGACGATAGCGGGCGCCTTCGTAGCGGCGGGGCTTGCCGACGAGCTCATCGTCTATCAGGCGCCGCATCTGATGGGCGATGCCGCCCGTGGATTGTTGACGTTGCCCGGCCTGGAGCATATGTCCGAACGTATCCCCCTGCGCTGCCTCGACGAGCGGCGCCTCGGCGAGGACTGGCGGTTCATTTTCGGCCCGGGCGGAGGCGAGTGACGAATGTTTACCGGGATCATACAGACGCTGGGTCGTGTGGCCCGGATGGGCGCGGTGGATGGTGGCCGGCGGCTGGCCATAGAGGCGGCCGGGTTGGGGCTGGATACCGTGGGAATCGGTGACAGCATCGCCGTCAACGGCTGCTGCCTCACCGCGGTGCGCATCGATGGCGAGACCTTCGAGGCGGATGTGTCCTCGGAGAGCCTGGAACGGACCACCCTGGGGGCGCTTGCCGTGGACGATGCGGTGAATCTGGAGAAGGCCCTGACCCTGTCCACTCCGCTGGGCGGACACCTGGTCAGCGGCCACGTGGATGGCCTCGGTGAGGTGGCCTGGCGCCGGGCCGAGGGGCGCTCCGAGCGCTGGCGGTTCGCGGCGCCGGCGCGATTGGCCCGCTATATCGCGGAGAAGGGCTCCATCTGCATCGACGGCGTGAGCCTCACCGTCAATGCCGTCGAGGGCAGTGAATTCGAGGTCAACATTGTGCCCCACACCGCCGCGGTCACCACCCTCGGTGACCGGGCGGCCGGCGATGCGGTCAACCTGGAGGTGGACCTCATCGCCCGCTACCTGGAGCGGCTCATGGGCGGTGACCACCGCCCCGCGGGCTCCACCATCACCCGGGAGTTCCTCCGCCGACACGGTTACGGCGCGGAGTGATTCGGAGAGATACATGGCTTTCAATACCACCGAGGAGATCATCGATGACCTGCGCCAGGGGCGCATGGTGGTCATCCTCGACGACGAGGACCGTGAGAACGAGGGTGACCTGGTCATGCCCGCGTCCATGGTCCGTCCCGACGACATCAACTTCATGGCCCGCTACGGTCGGGGATTGATCTGTCTGACCCTGACCCGGGAGCGCTGCGAGCAGCTGCGGCTGCCGTTGATGGTCCATGAGACCGGCGACCAGCACGGCACCAATTTCACCCTCTCCATCGAGGCGGCCCGGGGGGTGACCACCGGGATCTCGGCCGCCGACCGGGCGCGTACCGTCCAGGCGGCGGTCGCCCCCCAGGCGCGACCGGAGGACATCGTCCAGCCGGGTCATATTTTCCCGCTGATGGCCCAGCCCGGCGGCGTGCTGACCCGCGCCGGACACACCGAGGCGGGCTGCGACCTGGCGCGCCTGGCGGGTTTCGAGCCGGCGTCGGTGATCGTGGAGGTCCTCAACGAGGACGGCACCATGGCCCGTCGGGACGACCTCATGGCCTTCGCCCGGGAGCACGGCCTCAAGATCGGCACCATCGCCGACCTCATCGCCTACCGGGTGCGCAACGAGCGCACCGTGGAGCGGGTGGCGGATTGCGAGCTGCCGACGGAGCATGGTCGTTTCCACCTCTACGCCTACCAGGACGTCGTGGATGGAGCGCTCCACTTCGCCCTGGTGCGCGGGCGACCTCGTCCGGAGGAGCCGGTGCTGGTGCGGGTGCACATTCAGAATACCCTCTCGGACCTGTTCGACGCCACGGGCCTGGAGCAAAGTTGGCCGTTGCGGCCGGCACTCGAGCAGCTCGGTGCGGAGGACACCGCCGTGGTCGTGATGCTGCGCCGGCCCTCGGACGCCACCGACGTCCTCGCGCGCATGCGCGAGTACCAGCGGCTGCAGGCCGGCCAGATCGAGGAGCACCACGGCAAGGGCGACGGCGGGGCGAGCCAGGACCTGCGCACCTATGGCGTCGGGGCCCAGATCCTCACGGATCTCGGCGTGCGGCGGATGCGGGTGCTGTCCTCGCCGAAGCGCATGCACGGCCTCTCCGGCTTCGGCATGGAGGTGGTCGAGTACATCGAGCCCGAGCGCTGAGCCGGGCGTGGAACCCACCCGAGGTTGGAACGAGCCATGAATACCATCGAAGGCGACTTCACCGCGCGCGACGCCCGCATTGCCATCGTGGCCTCGCGCTTCAATGCGTTTATCGTTGACCGCCTGGTCGAGGGCGCAGTGGATACGCTTGCCCGTCATGGCGTGGACACCGGCGGCGTGGAACTGGTCCGCGTACCTGGTGCCTGGGAGATGCCCGTGGCCGCGCGCCGGCTGATCCGCCGCGGCGAGCAGGAGGCCGTCATCGCCCTGGGCTGCGTGATCCGCGGCGGCACGCCCCACTTCGACTACGTCGCCGGCGAGTGCACCAAGGGCCTGGCCCAGGTGCAGATGGAGGCGGACGTGCCGGTGGCCTTCGGCGTGCTCACCACAGACACCATCGAGCAGGCCATTGAGCGGGCGGGCACCAAGGCGGGGAACAAGGGCGCCGATGCGGCCCTGTCCACCCTTGAGATGATCAGCCTGCTGCGGCGGCTGGACTGAGCGGATGAGCGCACCCGACCATCAGGATTACCGACGCCGTAGCCGGGCCCGGCGCCGGGCGCTGCAGGCCCTGTACCAGTGGCAGGTGGCCGGCCAGGACCTCGCCGCCATCGAGCAGCAGTTCCTGGAGGAGTACCGCATGGGTCGCACCGACCTGGAGTACTTCGCGGTGCTGCTCCATGGTGTGCCCGCCACCGTCACACGCTTGGATGCGGCCATCGAGCCCTGGCTGGACCGCCCCTTCCGGACCCTGGACCCGGTGGAGCGGGCGATCCTGCGACTGGGCACCTATGAGCTCCTCGAGCGCCTGGAGGTGCCCTATCGGGTGGTCGTCAACGAGGCGGTGGAGCTGGCCAAGGCCTTCGGTGCCGAGCAGAGTCACCGCTACATCAACGGCGTCCTCGATCGGGTCGGGCGCGCCAGCGAGCTGCGGGCCGCCGAGCTGCGACGCGGCCGTGGGGGAGGTGAGCGATGAGCCTGCCCGAGCCCCGGCCCAGGCGCCGACTGCACCGACGGCGGATCGTCCTCGACGGCTATCGCCGCGAGGACGGCCTCTGGGAGGTGGAGGCCGCGCTGGTGGATACCAAAACACAGCCCTTCGAGCTGCAATTCCGCGGCGAGCTCGCCCCTGGTGAACACATCCACGACATGGCGCTACGGGTGGCCCTGGACGACGACCTCACCATCCGTGAGGCGGCGGCCAGCATGGACGCCACACCGTTTCCGGACTGCCCCGGCGCGGAGCAAGCCTACCGCGCCCTGGTGGGCGTGCAGATAGGGCCCGGTTGGATAAAGGCCGTCAACGAGCGCATCGGCCGGACGGCGGGCTGCACCCATCTCTTCGAGCTGTTGCGGCCCATCGCCACTACCGCCTACCAGATGATCTATCCGGCACGGGACCGGGGCAGCGAGACGCCGGTGCTGCTGGATACCTGCCACGGCTGGCGTGCCGGCGGTCAGGCCATCTCCACCCTCTACCCGGAGTGGTTCCGCCCGGAGTCTGAATGAGCCTCTCGGAGTTCCAGCTCATCGAGCGCTTCTTCGCCGGGCTGGGGGCTGCCCGGGCCGACGTCCGGCTGGGTCACGGCGATGACGCCGCCCTGGTGGACTGCGGTGGCGCTACCCTGGCCCTGGCGGTGGACACCCTCATCGAGGGCGTGCACTTTCCCGCTGACGCGCCGGCGGCGAGCATCGGCCACAAGCTCCTGGCAGTGAACCTGAGCGACATGGCCGCCATGGGGGCGGAGCCGGCCTGGGCGCTGCTGGCCCTGACCCTGCCGGCGGTGGACGAGACGCGGCTGGCGGCGATCCGCGAGGGCCTGGACGCGCTCGCCTCCCGGCACGGACTGGCGCTGATCGGCGGTGACACCACCCGCGGCGAATCACTGGTGGCCTCGCTGTTTGTGGCAGGCCACGCAGGGGAGGACGCCCTGCGTCGGGATGGGGCCCGACCCGGTGACTGGGTCTGGGTATCCGGTGCGCCCGGCGAGGCCGCTGCCGGCCTGGCGCTCTGGCAGGCCAGTGTGCGGGACGGCCCGGGGGTGGCGCAGCTGCTGCGCCGGCTGCACTGGCCGGAGCCCCGCGTCGCCCTGGGCCGGGGGCTCCGCGGTGTGGCCAGCGCCGCGGTGGATGTCTCCGATGGGGTGGTGGCGGATGCCGGACATCTCGCCCATCGCAGCGGTGTGGCGCTTACCATCCGCGCCGCGGACCTGCCGCTGTCCCCTGCGCTCACCGCCTGCGCCGGCGAGCGAGCGATGGAATACGCCCTCGCCGGCGGCGACGACTACGAACTGCTATTCACAGCACCCGAGGCGGCGAGCGAGGCGGTCCGCCGTGCCGCCGACGCGGCGGGCGTGACGGTGCATCCCGTCGGTGGGGTGGCGGCCGGGCGCGCGGAGGTCACCGTCATCGATGCCGACGGGGCGCCGATGAAGGTGGCCCGGGGCGGGTATCGGCACTTTGACGGAGGGGGAGGGGGCCGGTGACCGGCGCCTTCCGGCTGCGCGATCCGCGCCAGTTTCTCGCCCTCGGTTTCGGCAGCGGGCTGGCGCCCCGGGCCCCCGGCACGGTGGGTACGCTGGCGGCATTGCCGCTGGTCTGGGGCCTCAGCCTGCTCCCGCTCGGGCTGTACCTGTTGGCGGTGGGCGTCGCCTTCCTGCTGGGATGTTGGGTCTGCGGGGCCACGGCCCGGGCGGTAGGGGTGCATGATCACCCGGCCATCGTGTGGGACGAGTTCGTGGGCCTCGCGGTGACCCTCATCGCCGTCCCCTCCACACCCCTCGCCCTGGTGCTGGCTGTGGTCCTGTTCCGGGTGTTCGATATCCTCAAGCCCTGGCCTATCCGTTGGCTGGACCGCCATGTCCATGGCGGTCTGGGCATCATGCTCGACGATGTCATCGCCGCCATACCGGCGGCGGCGATACTCCACGGTGTCCTGTTGGTGCTCGGCTGAGGCCGGTTTCCCCTTACCCGCTGCAGGGCGGATCGAGTATGCTGGGGCGCACAAGGAAGACCACCACCCAGGGTTCTTCACGATGAGCGATCCGCCCAATTCCCAGGGCCTACGGGTATCGCGGCTGCGCAGCGCCTGCAATGACTGCGGGCTGGTGCAGCTATGCCTGCCGGTCAGCCTGGAATCGGAGGATGTGGACCGCCTGGACCGCATCGTCCAGCCACGCCGGCCGATCCGGCGTAGCGATCACCTCTACCGGGCCGGGGATCCCTTCGGCGCCATCTTCGTGGTGCGCACGGGGGCACTGAAGACCTATACCCTCTCCGAGTCGGGCGAAGAGCAGATCATGGGCTTCCACCTGCCGGGGGAGGTGGTGGGACTGGACGCCATCAGCCAGGGCCGGCATCCCTGCGGGGCCCAGGCCCTGGAGACCACGACGGTCTGCGAGATCCCCTTCGAGCGCCTCGAGGACCTCTCGGGACGGATCCCCGGGTTGCAGCACCAGCTGTTGCGCCTGATGAGCAAGGAGATCTTCGCCGACCACGAGATGCTCCACGCGCTCGCCAATCGCAGCGCCGAGGAGCGGCTGGCCATCGTGCTGCTGAGCCTGTCCCAGCGCTTCGCCCGCCGCGGGCTCTCACCGTGGCGGTTCCGGTTGCCCATGTCCCGTTCCGAGCTCAGCAACTACCTAGGGGTGGCGCCGGAGACCATGAGCCGCCTGTTCCGCCGCTTCCAGGAGCGTGGCTGGATCGCGAGCCACGGCAAGGAGCTGTCCCTGGAGGACGTGCGGGAGCTAAAGGCCGTCGCGGGCCCGCGGCTCCCCGAGGACGCCGGGGCCGACGCCACCTCACGCCCGTGATCCCGGGAGGGTTTAGCCGCTGAGGTCCTCGCCTCGCCGGTGCCAGCGTTGCTGCTGGGCTTGGGCCACCAGGCGGTGCCAGCGCAGCACCTCCGGGTGCTCCGGGTACTGGGTGAGTAGCCGCCCCGTCTGATACCGAAGGTCGTCAATCAGCGTCTGGCGCAAGGGCTCGCTGGTCAGCGTGTGGGCCGCTACCCATTGTTCCCGGGTCTGTTCCAGGGCCTGGTCGAGACGCTCGTTGCCGGAGAGGCCGGCAATGCCGCCCAACACCAGCATGGCGATGAGCGTGCTTATCAATACCCGTGGCATCCATTCTCCTCCCGTGGGTTCTGTCCTGCGTTCGGGCCGACGACGTCAGACCGCGTCAACGCCGCGTCGTTCCCTACCAATCCGCGCCGCAGTGCTCCGCCTATAGCCGCTATGCGGCTTAGGGGGTGGTGAAGCGGCGCATGGCGCGAAGCGCGATCACTCCGACGCTTCCTGTTGCTCGATGTAGTGCTTCAGCACCGAGAGCGGCGCACCGCCGACGCTGATAATGCAGTAACTCCGAGACCAGAAAACCGGCTTGCGCCAGTAGTAGCGCTGCAAGTGTTCCTTGTACTCCTTGCGGATCAGTCGGGAGGTGACGGTCTTGAGATTGTTCACGAACGCGGACGGCGCAGTGCGCGGCGTCAACTCCAGGAGCAGGTGCACATGATCCGGCTCGCCGTTGAACTCCAGCACCTCGCCTTCCCACTTTCCGGTTGTGGCGCGGGCGATCTCCTCCAATCGGGAAAGCATCGGTTTCGTGATGCACTTGCACCGGTATTTGGTGACCATAACCAAATGGTACTGTAGCCGGTACGTACAATGATAGAGCCGTTTTAGCGGTTGTGAATCCATAATAACCAAGTATAATTTTCGTATGGTCCAGCGCAAGGTCACATACCGGCTTTACCCCACGACGGCCCAGCTTGCTGTCCTGGAGCGCCAACGCTGGGTCCATTGCCTGCTGTGGAATGAGGCACTGGCCGAGCGGCGCCGGGCCTGGGGCGAGCGACAGGAGTCGCCGGGGTTCTCGGTCCAGTGCAAGCGGCTGACCGAGTGGCGTGCCCAATCGAAGCTCCTGCGTGGCCTCAACGCCCAGT